>NZ_UQKJ01000009.1 GCF_900541605.1 uncultured Dialister sp.
GCATAAAAATCCAAGAATGAAATCTGACAACGATTTAATCAGTGCTTCCTTAAATCCATTATTACGATGGCATCAAACCGAAATCGTCATTTCGACCGGTGGCAAGGGAACTGGATTCGTAGGGGGCCGTAGGCGACTGAGAATCCAGTGACACGCTTCCCCTCGGGTGGAAGCATGCCGGACGACGTTGCGGTCAGGAATCGCTACAGCTGCGATGAGTGGAGAAATCTCTCAGATGAATGACTATGAGGGTATTGCAGATTCGCTGCTGCAGGCGGAAGGGCGGAGGGACAGAGAACCCTGGGAGCAACTTTAGCGAGAGCCCCCTCTGTCTGGTCGCAAAAGGAAGGCGCTTTAATGGACAGAATAAGTGTGCAAGTCCTGCATAGGACTTGCAAGTCAGCCGTAAGTTGGCGTCTTTGCTGCACAATAAGACGCTTTCCTTTTATCGGCTGGCCGATCAAATTGGACCAGACTTGAACATCCTATGCAGGATGTTCACTCTGCGGGCACCCCCCCCATAGATGGGGGAGGTTGGAAGTCGGCGGCGTAGCCGCTGATAGATAGTCCCCCTTTTCAAAGGGGGGATGTCACGCCAGTGACAGAGGGATTCTGAAGAAGTGCGGCGTAGCCGCGGAACCTCAATTCTCTTACCTCAAATCTCAATTCTTTCTTTTTAATCGTACCCACGAAAAAAGACCCCGAAATCGGGGTCTTTTACATTGTTTACAGCATATCCTTTTTCCACAGGATGAAGGTGGCGATCATGGTCACCAGCACGCCGATGAGGATGACTTCCACGAATCCCAGGGGGGCATCGCCCCAGGGAACGGGCACATTGATACCCCATAGGCTGAAGATCAATGTGGGAATGGCCAGGATAATGGTGACGGAAGTCAGGAATTTCATGATCTGGGACAGGCGGTTGGAGATGATGGAGGAGAAAGAATCCATCATGGACATCAGAATGTTTGTATAGATTTCTGCCATTTCCAATGCCTGCTTATTTTCAATGATTACATCTTCCAGGAGGTCCTCGTCTTCCTCGTACATCTTCAGGAGGGAATGGAGGGGACTGTTCCGGAGCCGCATGAGCCGTTCCATCACGTTTTCATTGGCGTGGAGGGCGAAGTTGAAGTAGGTCAGGGATTTCTGCAGTTCCAGCATGCGGAAAAGTTCCTTGTTCTGCAGGGATTTCCGGACCTGGTTTTCAATGACGTCGGTCTGCTTGTAGATCTGCTGCAGGAAAAACAGGAAGGACGAAGAGGCCTGGGACAGAATCTGGAACAGGAAACGGGTCTTCTTGTAGGTCTGGAAGGAAGCGAAGGAATTGCTGAGGAATTTCTGAATCACCGCATTCGATTCCAGGCATACCGTGATGAAGTACTGCCGGGTAATGAAGATGCCCAGCGGCAGGGCGTCGTAGGCATCGGTCTCCAGGACCACCGGCGTATTGACGACGACGAAAATGTAGTCATCTTCCAGCTCCACGTGGGACCGTTCTTCCCGGTCCAGTGCGGTCTGCAGGGAGTCCACGGGGATCCCGGTAAGCTGGTTCAGCTGGTTCAGTTCATCCGTATCCGGGGCGGCACAGTTAATCCATGAGCCCTTTTCCAGCTGCCCTAAAGGCACCTCACAGAGTACATGGTTTTCGTTATGTTTGTAAGCGCGAAGCATACGGCCGCCCCCTTTCTTTTCTTCACATTTTACTATAGTCAGAAAGGGAGATTCTGTCAATGAAAAGGGGAGGAAATGGGAAGTGAAGGGACTGTAAAGTTTGTAAAGGGGAAAGGCAATGGGACTACCGCCTCAGGTAAGCAAAGGTGCCTCCGGACGTTAATCAAGAATGAGGAATGGTGGTGCGGTGCATCCAAATGACAGGGCACCGCAGGGCCCGATCAGCTCAAGGCTCAAAGCCCCATACGTTCGCAGGTCTCTTAGCCACATGGCGCCGCAGGCTCACCATTTTTCCTGATTGCCAGCCGCTGGCAGCTAAAAGCCCCGCCCCAGTGACTCCAACCGTAAGTACCGTGAAAAAAACGCACCTCCCAGGGGAGATGCGTTTTTAGATTTTCTTATTTCTGATAGGGCATGAGGGCAGAGTAAAAATTATAGCGTCATAGCATTGCTGAATCTATAAAAAGTTAGTTATTTGGGACTTTTTATTGGTTGGATTTCCTTTTTCCCATAGAGAGTACGGAAACGAGAAGAATCAGCATCATATGTATCTGCCGTTAAGTCATTATTCGGCTCATCAATGGAATCTGTTTGAATGTGCATGATGCCAAGCATGGTGTTGAAAATCAGATCATTGGTAAAGCAGCTGTCACTGTGAGATTTTAAGGTTTGGAAGGTTTTGCTGTATTGGTGGATGTAATTGGGAGAAAAGAACATATACATGGGAATATAGGTCATGGGATAGACAAAGCTGCTGGCATCATGGGCCAGTCCCTGGTCAACGGCATCGGTGTGATCTGAGAAGTAAACCATACCCTGGAAATCAGGGAAGCCCTTTACGGTGTCATAAATCTTAGACACCACATAATCGTTGTACAGGATGCTGTTATCATAGGAATCTATTACTTTTCCTCGCCCGTTAAATTTCTGGAAATCATGGGGATAGCGGTCTTCATAGCTTCCGTGATTTCCCATGAGGTGGACAACGATGAGCATCTTATCGTATTTTTTGATGCTGTTCAGGCCATTAATGACTTTTTCGTCATAAAAATTGGTTTTTGTTGTTTCTCCTACATTCTTGTTAAACCATTTCTGCTGCTCTGCCTCCGATGCAATGACAGTAATTGGAGTGTCCCAGGCACTGTATTGAACCTGGTTAGAAATCCAGACTGTATGGTAACCGGCAGCTTTGGCAACTTCCAGAATAGAAACTGCATTTTCTAAGGAAAGGGAATTGTACTGGTTCTTGGCAGTCAAGGCATATGTCAGGACAGGCACTGTATGGGTATGACAGGAATAGGCCTGGGTGAAACGGATGAAGTCCGGATTATTATCCAATTGCTCGGAAAGCCAGGGCGTGGTGTCGCGATCATAACCATAGGCACCCATATAAAGGCGATTCTGGGATTCTCCAATAACAAGAACGTAAATCCCCTTTTCCTCAGTATTGCGTGGTTGGATATTTTGGTTAATCGCAGACTCCCGCTTTATCTTATTTTCAGCAAAACCATTATATTTCTTTACATAGACCTGTGTTTCACTGACCAGCTGTTGCAGGGGGCTTTGTTTTGCGGCATGTATTACAAGAATTGCAGAAGACAGGAACAGGAATATGCTGGCAGCAGCAAAATAGCGGGTATGCCTGTTGGATATGATGGGGAACCCGCCAGCCAGAAGATGGCGGCAGAAAAAATAAAATGCTCCAAGGACAAATAAGGTGCAGAGTATTCCAATCCAATGAAAATGGTCTTTCAGATAACTCCATGCCTCAGCTGGATTTGTCTGCAGTACAGCCATCATGGTATCTGCATGGGGCCAGCTCCCGGAAACAAAATAGTAAAACCAGAGAAGGCCGGCGGGCATCAGGAACAGGAAAAGACTAAGAAAAAGGTAAACTTTTCGAACAGGGTTCTGTGGAAGAAATAGATAAATCAGAAATAGCAGTCCGTAAGTACCGGTAAATAATCCAATATACTGGTAGCATTCAGCAGGAGATACAGACTCACCGGATAATGGACGAATTGCCAGGGAAGAAACAGCGATCAAAAGCGGAATCCAAAGGCTTATTTTATACTTTCGGAGGGGGTAAAAGTTCAAAATCAATGCGGATAAGACAGCTGACAATAGGAGAGATTTTCTCTCATATCGGAATGAAATGGTACCGGTTAACAGCCAGGAAAAAATGAATTCCAGACATAAAAAAATAAGGGCAGAAAGTATAAAATGGTAAAATTGCTTGTTTCTTATAGAGCTTAAAGTCATGATTCTCCACTAGTGTATTATTTAATGAATGAATTAGGTAATAAAATAATCTATTGTATAATACACCGTATGGACATGATATGTAAAGGAACTGTAAACTAATAATTGGATAGAGATTGGGAAATTGGTGCTATGGGCAAAGTGGCTATTACGGATAAGATCGCTTCCAAAGACTGGTTTACTGACGTCTGACGGTCTGACCATCTGATGTCTTGCTGGCGTCGAAGCTGCGGGACCTCAATTTCCTTCACTCAATTTTCAAATCTTCTTTTATCAAAAAAAACGCACCTCCCAGGGGAGATGCGTTTTTTGATTTCCTTATTTCATATAGGGCACAATGGCGGCGCAGTGGGGCATGACGGTGATGGTGTAGTCTTTCTTTCCTTCGTCTGCCAGAATTTTCTGGGCCAGCTGCCAGGCTTCTTCCACCGTGGCCACGGGGGTCTGGTTTGTCTTTTTGATGGCTTCGAAGTTTTCCGGCTTCGTCACGAGGATGATGTGGTACCGGTGGGTCATGCAGAACAGGTTGAAAGCCACGAAGAAGGGAATGGTGAAATGCTGGCGCAGGGCCTTTTCCATATCCGCTTCCGTGTCGTACTTGAAGCTTCCCAGGTATGCCGGCGGTTCATAGATATCGCTGGCTTCCATGATGGCGATGATGATGCCCCCTTCTTTGGTGACCACATCGGAGGGATCATAGCACTTGCAGCCCTGGTACAGGGAAACGTCCTTCGGATAGCCGCCGGCGCAGGCGAAAGCCACGTCGCATTTGGCTTTGAAGGGCACCTTCTGGATGCGGTAGACGATCTTCGTCCCTTCCAGCCAGGCCTTGTAGGGGTCGCCGCCCACCATGTTGCAGATCTTTCCTTCGGAGTTCACGATGGAATGGACGAGGAAGCAGGGTTTAATCATATCGCAGGCTTCCTGCATATCATCGGATACGGGGTTGTTTTCCAGGAGGGTGGAACGGGTCTGCGGGTTGATGCCGCTGCCGAATTTTTCACCCAGCGCATGGCAGTGGTTGATCTGGATGGTATCGTCGCCGGCCACTCCTGGGAGAATCAGTTTCCGGCCGCCGCCGTAGCCTGCAAAGAGGTGGGTGGTGATGCCATCGATGATGATGACCTTGTCCGCTTCTACGGCGTGTTTATTCAGCCATACCGGAGTGCCCCGGGAGGTATCGCCCACGTGGACGAGCTCATCCTTATTGAGGCAGTGGTGCTGGTAGAGTTTTACCCGCTTCGTCAGCTCTTCGCCTACCACGGCGATATCTTCTTCGTGGGTCTGTTCCCGGTGGGTGCCCTGGGCGAAGAGGATGCAGATGTCATCATCCGGGATGCCGGCCAGGTTCAGCTCATTCACCACGTGAATGACGAACTGGTCTGAATGGTTCCAGGTACGGGTGACATCGGCGCAGACGATGCAGACCTTGTCTCCTTTGGATACCACTTCCTGCAGCGGCTTGCTTCCGATAGGATGCCGCATGCACTGGATGGTCGCTTCCTTTACGTCACAGGCGGGCGTAGGATTTCCTTCCAGCACGTCCAGGATGTGTTCTTCCGGCAGTTTCACTTTCTGTGTGGTGTGGCCGAAACCGAATTCGAATTCCTTGAGTGCCATAGTAATTCCCCCTTATTCACCGGGCCCTGCCAGGGAGGAGTCCGGAAAAATGAAAAATTCACATTCTGTATGGATTTGTATCTTTCATTATAGCACGTCTGCAGGGATTTCCTGTATTTCCAAAAAATCATAATTTCTCAAAAAAATCATGACATGAAAAACAGTTGGATAACGGATGAGCAAATTAGACAGATTCTTAATGATTTCTCTCTATTGGACTTAAATCTTATTTTATAAGATAATTAAGGAAATGTTCTCCCTGCCGGACGGAGAAGCCTTTTCCCGGGGGCCATGGCAGGAAGAAAATCGTAAAATGCGTACCATATCCTATGAATGGGGATATCAACAGGATTCGGCCCCTCCCGGGGAAGGAGGACAGGAACAGGAGCTGGTTATGCCGGATCGCTTCGTCCGTTCGGACATTTCTTTGAATTCATTTCATAAATCCACAATGGAAACCCGATGTGAAAAACAGGGAGAGTGTACTCATGAAAGAAGATGTAAAGAAAAGAAAAAGAAAAGGCTTCATGCTTTTAGAGCTTATTATAGTCGTTGCAATCATCGGAATCCTGGCGGCGGTGGCCATGCCCAATCTCGTAGGCTTCACCGATGAAGCCAAGGTAGCGCGGATCCAGTCAGACCTTTCGGCTATCGGTACAGCAGCAGAAGTGTACTATACGAAGAAGGGAACCTATCCGGAATCCACAGCGGTCCTTGTGGCAGAGAACTTATTGAAGTCAGAGCCTCAGCCACCGGATACGGTAAAGTATACGATTGATAAAACCACTGGCGAAGCAACTGCTACATTCAAAAATGTGACCTATTCTTCCTTTGGTAAAAAAGCAGGGACAACTTCTGGAGGAACTACTACTAGTAATTAAAAACTTATTAATTTGTTTTCAGGAGTAGAACACCATGAATACAGCAGAGGGGGCAGGAGGAAGAAACTGGGACCGCCTGTGGCAGGGGAAGACGTGTCTTTTCCTGTGGACTGCGGCGGCAGCGGCATACGGCTTTTCCCTTTGGGCGGGACTGGCCTTTCTTTCTCCTGTCCCTTTCCTGCTGCTCCTTGGCCTGGCGGCCCTGGAAGACTGGGACACCGGCTACATTTCCGATGGCTGGAGCCTGCTTCTGGCGGTGACCGGCCTTATTTCCGCATGGGCCCGGCAGGATGTGGCGGCAAGTATCCTGTCGGCGGCCCTCTGCTTTCTTGTTTATTTCCTTTTATATATGATTTCGCGAAAATCTTTGGGGACAGGGGATATCCTTTTATCCACCGCCGCCGCCTTCTGGCTGGCTCCGGTTTCCTGTCTCTTTTTTATATGGCTTTCTTCGGTAACCGCCGCCCTGGCCCTGGGGGCAGCGGCCCTGGCAGGAGGGGCGGGGATTGGCAGGGAAGTACGGTTTGGACCGTTTATTGCACTGGGAGGGGTGGCAGCCTATGGACTGGAAAAGACGGGACTACTCTCTGTCCTCACGGCCTGGCTTCTTGCTGGCTGAAGCGCTGGTGGTGCTTCTCATCCTGTCCCTCTCGGCAGCCCTGGCGGCACCGTCCCTTTTCCGGTGGCAGGAGGAGCGGGAACTGGATATAGCCGCGGAAACGCTGGCCGCCGCCATACGGGAGGCGGAAATCCTCGCAAAAAACGACGGGGAACGGGACTGCTTTTTCTACTGCCTTCCGGACAGTGACGGTACAGTCTATTACTATACCCGCCGGGGCACGACCCGTATAAAGCCCTCCGGCCGGCTCCCTTCTTCCATCCGGCTCTCGGGAAATCTGGAACTGGCCTTCAAGAAGACCTATGCCGGAAAAGGGGAGACCTATTCCGCCTATCTCCTCACAAAGGATTACAGATACCGGCGCCAGGTGACCGTGGCCATGTACACCGGCCGGGTCCGGGTGATTTATAGATAAAATAGAGAGTTGAGATTTGAGAGCTGAGGTTCAGCGGCGTTGCCGCAGGGCAGATATCAGACAGTCAGATGTCAGACAGCGTCAGCGCTTCCCAGGCAGTGGGCTGCCGCGAAGCGGCGGATCCGTTCAAGATTCAAGACTCCGCGCGTTGCTGGAAAAGGAGGTCCCATGAAACGGAAGGGATTTGTCATGGTATGGACCCTCTGCGCCCTCTCGGCCATAGGGATTCTCCTCTCTGCCCTTACCTTTGTCCTCCACCAGACACTGTCCTGGGAGGCAGCCCGGGAGCGGGAACTGGACGAAGTCTTCATTGCCCAGGAAGCCATGGAGCAGGCCAAGTACTTCCTCCGCTTCCATAAAGGGGCATGGCCGGGAGACAGGGAAGAACGGAATGGAAGGACCTACGATATTTCAGTAAAGCCATCAGATTATACGGTATCCGATGGGACTGACAGTATATCCATGAAAGAAATCACCTGCCGCGTCACCTGCGGCAACGATGAAGGGGTGACCCTGGTGACCTGGGTGGAGGAGGGACCATGAAGAAACGGAAAGGACTGTTCCTGCTGGAGGCGCTTCTGGCCCTCCTCATCCTGGCTTCCCTGGCGGCGGCCCTGTTCCCCCTGGCCGGGCAGGCGGCGAAGGCGGAAATCCTGGCATCGGTGCGGGGAAAACTGGGAAACCAGGGGCTCTTTGCCATGGATTTCATGGTGGAAAAAATCAGGAACAACCGGCGGTCCATGGTCCATGGCGGGGTCCATGGGAACCGGTATGACTACAGGGCTCCTACGGGGCAGGGGACTATCGGCACCTACCGGCTCTTCGAGGACCAGGAGAAGCTGAAGGTCCAGCTTTATAACGACGTAATCCAGCCCATTACCGGAGATAGGGGTGGAAGTGTGGAGGAGTACGTCTTCCGCCACCCGGAGGGGGGCCACCTCTTCGAACAGGCTGATAACGGTCCGGTGACCATTTCTTTTACCCTGGCCCGCCCCATTGGCCGGGAGTCCCTGGATTTCGAGACCGCCGTCATTCCCTACGCCGATTTTTACGGGAAAGGAAAAACCTATGAAACCGGGAAAAGTTTCTAAGCGGAAAGGCAGCACGGCCCTGGTGTTTCTCCTGTTCCTCAGCAGCCTTCTCACCCTGTCCTGCGGCCTTCTTTTCTACATGGAAAAGGGTCGGGAGTCCCTGGGGATCTACGAAAGGGGACTGCAGTCGGTATATGCCGCCGAAAGCGGGGCCAATGCGGGACTGGCGAGGGCGGCGCGGAAACCATCGGAGGATTGGGAGAAGGACCTGTACCCCCATGGGCACCATGTCCATGTCGTCATTAAAGATGTGGACAGGCACAGGGAAATCCGATCCGACGCCCTGGATGGAAATGGCCGGCCCCTGCGGACGGTACGGATTCGTTATGCCCTCCCGTCAGTGGAAGGCGGGAACATTACGGTGGAGGATATCATAAGCGATGGACATTTCTGATTGGACACGGAAACTGGCAGACAGTCCCCTGTGGCAGGCATACCGGACATGGCGCCATCCCTCCATGGTCTGTGTAGTACTGGCCGGCCGGCTCTATGGCGTGGAGCTGCAGGAGGGGCGGTTCCTCCGGCAGGGCTCCGCCGTCCTTCCGGACATGACGGAGGAAGCGGTGGCCACCGCTTTCCGGCGGCTGGAGGCGGAGGGGCTTACCCGGAAAAATGTGGTGCTCCTGGTGAATTTCCCGAAGCTCCGGCTGCTTCGCAGGAAGTATCCCGCCATGACGAAGGAGGAACTGGAAGAGACCATGTACTGGGAGGAGGACCGGCTGTTCCGCACCGAAGAGCCCCTGTCCCTGGGATATGAAATCATGGACAGCGGCCCTGAAGGGTGGGACGTCCATGTGGAAGCGGTGCCGAAGGAGACACTGGCCCTTTTCGAAAAAGGAGCCCGGGACGGAGGAAAAGAGATTTCCTCTGCCATCCCGGTGACCGCGGTGCCCCTGGAAGATGGGTGCTTTGCCCTCTACGGCCGCCGGCGGTCGGCCATCCTGACCTTCCGGAAAGGGAAAATCATGGAAAGCCGGATTCTGCGCAGGGAGGATCAGGGAAAGGCAGCCCTGTTCCTGGACCACGTGAAGGAGACCTGGGGCGCAGGGGGAGGAAAGAGCTATTTCCTTCCCATGGCGGACTGTGGGGAAGAAGAAAGGACATTCTGGAAAGATTGGCTCCGGAAAGATCTTGCAGAAGCAGGGAATCCGGAGGCCCTGGCATTTGTGGATTCCCCCTTCCGGGAAGGCCCCTCCCTGTGGCAGGACCTGGCGCCCCTGTGGCCTGCCCTGGACAGGGCGGCGCTGGAGCTGCCGTTGTCGGAGAAGAGGAAGCCCTTCCTGTCGGAGGAAACGAAGTATCTCAGACTGGCGGAGGGGGCCTGCCTTCTCGGCGTCCTGTGCCTCCTGGCATCTGGAGGACAGCTCCTTTCAGGGGCGGCGGATCTGGGAAACCGCAGGGAGGAAAGCCGCCGCCTGGCGCCGCAGAAGGAAGAAATGGTGCAGGCAGAGCAGGACAGAAAACGGGAACGGGATTTGCAGGACCTGCTGAAGGAGCTGGACCGGCAGGACGGGAAATGGGAACGGCGCCTTGTGTCCCTGGCGGAATCCCTGCCTCCGGGCATTGTGATTTCGGAAATTGAGGGAAAAGAGGGAGCCATGGGAATCCGGGGCACCGCACAGTCCTACGATGCCCTGCGCCATTTCCAGGAAACCCTGTCCCAGGGGCAGAAGGGAGTCTGGCAGGGCGGTAAAAAGCAGAAGAACACAGCCACCGGACTCATCGATTTCCATATTTCCATAAAAGGGGAAGGAGGAAAGGGCAGTGAGACTAAGAGCCGTACTGAATGATCGGAAATATACGAGGACCTTCGCCCTCCTGGCCCTTCTCCTCTTTGCCGGTGCCTTTTTCCTGCATCATATGGCATCCCAAAAGGAAGAAGAAGCCCGGGCCCTTTCGGCAGAGGCGGACAGGATCCGCCAGTTTGCCGCCGGTCCCCGTCGTCCGTCGTCCCTGCCTTTCCTGGAGAACCTCTTCCGGAGCACCGATGCCGATTCCCTGGCTGCCGCCATGGAAGAAGGGGGCCTCAAGGTGGACGGAGTGTGGGAAGAACAGAAGGAAGGGGACCGCGGTGATTTTCATATTTTTCATATTTCCGGAACCGGTACCTATGCACAAATCGTGCAGACCTTTGATATAATAAAAGGCAAAGAAAGATGGAATGCCGTGAATCTGAAAAAATTGAGACGGTCACCGAATGGGCTGGCCTATGAAGTAGAGATTCGGACATTCCAAATCCGAGGTACCTATGAAAAAGAGAAATATAGTCCTCATCGGTCCCATGGGAACGGGCAAAAGCCGGGCCGCCAAAATCCTCTCTGATGGACTGGAATGGCAGCTGGCAGATACAGACCGGATGATGGAAAGGGAAGCAGGGAAAAAGATCGCCGATATCTATAAAGAAGCGGGGCCCGAAGCCTTTGCGGAACGGGAAATGCAGGTCATTAACCACGTGCGGTATTACCATGAAGCGGTGATTGCCATGGGTGGCAATTACCCCATGACGGAAGAAAAATTTCATCTCCTTTCGGAATACGGGCTCATGATCCTCCTCTACGCCCGGCCCTTCCGGCTGGCAGAACGGGTGCGGCGGCGTATCGGAAAGCGGCCTACCATGGACTACTCCGACGTAGACGGCTACGTGCGGCAGATGCTCCGGAAATGGGCGAAATGGAGAGACCGGGTGGACCTGGTCATCAATACCACCAACTGCCATCCGGAGCAGACAGCCCTGCTCATCGCCCGCTACATCGACCAGCACCACATTACTTTCGCAGAACGGCGGGTGCCGGGCCGGGAAGAAAGAAGATAAAGAGATAAAGAACGAGGTTGAGGCCGAGATGGAGGCGGTCAGCGGTTTTGCAGTGGAACCTTGTCTCCCCCTTCGGGGGAGGTGTCAGCGAAGCTGACAGAGGGGGTGCATTTGCCGTGAAGCGGCGGGACCTCAATTCTCTTCGCTCAAATCTCAAATCTATATTTTAAGGAGGGATACCTATGGATACACTGGCAGTACTGACAAGCGGCGGCGATGCGCCGGGCATGAATGCGGCCCTCAGGAGCGTCGTGCGGACGGCCCTGTACAGGGGAAAGAAAATTTATGGCGTATACCGGGGCTACTCCGGTCTCCTGGACGATGACATGGTGCCCATGCAGTCCTCTTCCGTCAGCGGCATTATCCTCCGGGGCGGCACGGTCCTGAAGACCGCCCAGTGCAAGGCGTTCTTTGAAGAGGAAAACCAGAAAAAAGCCGTAGAAATCCTCCGGAATCGGGGCATCGAGGGACTCATCGTCATCGGCGGCGACGGTTCCATCCAGGGAGCGGAAAAGCTTTCGGCCCTCGGTATGCCCACGGTGACACTTCCCGGCACCATTGATAATGATATGCACGGCACTGACGAAACCATAGGCCATGACACGGCGGTCAATGCGGTGGTATCGGCGGTGAGCCGTATCCGGGATACCGCATCTGCCCACAACCGGGCGGCTATCGTGGAAGTCATGGGCCGGTTCGCCGGGAACATCGCACTGGATGCAGGCATCGCCTGCGGCGCCGAATATATCCTGGTGCCGGAAGTCCCCTTCAGCCGGGAAAAGCTGGCAAGGAGCCTCAAGAAGCAGATGGAAGCAGGCCGGACGAACAGCATCATCATCTGCGCCGAAGGCGCCGATGATGGCAGGGCTCTGGGAGACTGGCTGAAAGAGCGGACCAGTATCGATATCTGCACCACCATCCTCGGATTCATCCAGCGGGGCGGCCAGCCCACAGCCCGGGACGGCATGCTGGGTTCCCTTCTGGGCGCTGCGGCGGTGGAGGCCCTCCTTCAGGGAGAAACCGGTGCGCTTGTAGGTATGCACAGGGGTCAGGTGCAGGTCCTTTCCTATGCAGAAGCGAAAAAGGTAAAAGAACCGTTCCGGAAAGACCTCTATGACCTGGCCGTCATGCTCGGCGCTGCCCAGAAAGACGGGGATATCCGGGAAACGGGACTGGAATAAAAGATAGAGTTGAGAGTTGGAATTTGAGAATTGGGATTCCGCGGCGAAACCGCTGCCGGGATGCAATCCTCTTCCCCCAACGCTCAATTCTTTTATTTTGGGGCAGGATCAGTGGCGTATGTAAAACCCGCTTCCCTCTTCGGGTGAAATCCCGCGAAGCAGGAGTAGGGGCCATTTGCGGCATAACCGCTGATTACCCGGCAACTAGTCACTGATTTGCCGCAAATCGGCGGAACCTCAATTCTCTTCACTCAATTCTCAAATCTATCTTTTAACCAAGGAGGCGCATTTCATGGGTAAGAAAGAAGTGACCTTTCTTCAGAAAATTACCGGCCGTTCGCCGAAGGTGGAGATCCTGGTGAATGGAAAGAAAACAAAAGAATACCACATGAAAAAGGACGAAATGCCCCGGATTACCGGGAAGATCTCCCATGTGGAAGGCAGCCTCCAGTGGTTCATCGATGGCACAAAGGCAGGGGAGGCGGAAGTAAACGGTGTGGCGGCACTCCTGCAGAAACCGGTCACCATACGCCTCCGCGCCCTGTCCCATCCCGGCGTGGAAGCGGAACTGAAGCTGTATCCCTATGAAAAGAGTTGAGATTTGAGATTTGAGAGTTGAGGTCCCGCGGCTGCGCCCTGAAAGAAAGAGTTGAGATTTGAGATTTGAGAGTTGAGATCCCGCGGCTGCGCCGCCATTGGAATCCTGATGACTCTATCCCCAAAACGTGAAAATGACACTGCACGAGGCTCCTTCCTTGGGGAAGTAAGCGAACTGATTTCGTAGGGAGCCGCAGGCGACTGAGAAATCAGTGAGACACTTTCCCAGCGAAGTCGGGCAGGGGCTCCCGCCAGGGTGGGGTTAGCTGGTGGAAACGGCCCGCAGGGCCCGATCTGCTCAAGGCGCAAGGCTTCGTCCGCGCGTATGTTCATTATCCACCCAGGCGCCGCAGGCGAATCATCTTTCCTGACAGCTTACTGATATCCTCCTTTGGCTGGAGAGATTGAATGGGTTGGAAGGGTTGAATTGATTCTATTTCGATTCTGACCCCTGTTTTCACCATTGGCCTTTTGCCCTGTTCTTTCATTTCGAGCAGTGGGACAGTTCAAATCTGAGCTCCATCAATAAACGATATTATTATAAAAATAAACAAAATATTGCTATTATTCCTCCGGTTCTAACGATATAATGATATCAGAAATCGAGAGAAATCAATATGATTTCTGAAAATCACAAAGACAAAATCGTTATTCAAGGAGGAAACAATCATGGAAACATTACTGAACAAACTGCTCGCTGACCTGGTGGTGGAATACCACAAACTCCAGAGTTATCACTGGTACCTCAAAGGCTACCACTTCTTCGATGACCATCCGAAACTGGAAAGCTACTACGACATGGTGGCCGGCATGGTGGACGGCGTGGCGGAAGACATGCTGAAGCTGTCTTTGAAACCGGAATCCACGCTGAAAGGATTCCTCGCCATCTCCGCCATTAAAGAAGCGGAAAACAAAGAAGTCACCTCGGCAGAAGCCTTCGCTTCCGTCCTCGCAGACTTCAAAGTACTCCGGGACGACGTACTGGCCGTAAAGAAAGCAGCCGACGAAGAAGGAGACTACCTCACCTCCGCCCTCATGGACGACTACATCGAAAGCTTCTACAAAGAAATCTGGATGCTGGGACAGGTACTGAAGTAAATAATCAGGAATTAGGAATGAGGAATGGATGTGCGGCGCACGATTCATATAGCGCCGCCTTATGAAACCTGCCGGCGGCTCCGCCGCAGAGATGTTAAGGAAGCACTGGTTAATTCGCAGAGTCAGATTTCATAAGGATTTTTATGCACTGCTTCGTCATAATCCTCCTTAAATAGCTCGCTATTCGCGTCGGATTATTCCTTGCATTGCATAAAAATCCAAGAATGAAATCTGACAGCGATTTAATCAGCGCTTCCTTAGACGATAGATGCCCACAGGCACCGGGCGCCGGAATTCCGGCCCGGTCCTGTGGGCATTTATTTTGTCGTATTCCCGTTAATTGTCCCATCCCTTAAACGTCATTTCAAGCAGTGACACGCTTCCCCTCGGGTGGCAAGGGAACTGGATTCATAGGGAGCCGAAGGCGACTGAGAAATCAGTGAGACACTTTCCCTGCGAAGTCGGGCAGGGGCTCCCGCCAGGGTGGGGTTAGCTGATGGAAACGGCCCAAAGGGCCCGACCGGCTTTCCTGACTGCTAACAGCTAGCAGCTAGAAGCCCTCACCCGCTCGCACGGCACTCAGCCACACAAGTGCCGCAGGCTGCATATCTCGATCTCGGTCTCGACCTCGATCTCGAACAGGGTGCATTTGCGACGAAGCGGCTGCCTGCCTGAAGCCCAAATTATCGCAGGCTGACAGGCCTTTTTATTTTTCTGCCAACCTGATGAAGAAAAAAGTTCCTAACCTGTAATATTTATATTGACAAGTAAGAACTGCACTGCTATACTATACATGTAATCAAGATAGTTACATGATAAACAAATCATTTTACCAACAAGGAGGACACTCAAATGAAAATTGCAGTAGCAGCAGGAAATGGACGGGTTGCAAAGGAAGTTATCGCAGAAGCACTGGGACGGGGTCATGAAGTCACGGTATTTGGCCGTCACGAAGAGAACAATACAGCATCGAAGGATTATCGGAAGAAGGACATCTTTGAACTGACGGCAGAAGACCTGCAGAAATTCGATGTAGTGGTGGATGCTGCCGGTGCCTGGGGCCTGGAAACCATGTATGTGATTCCGAAGGCTGCCATCTATCTGGCGGACCTGGTGAAGGGGACCGATACCCGCCTTATCGTAGTTGGCGGTGCAGGCAGCCTGTATACGAATAAGGAACATACCTCTACCGTAGAACTTTCTCCGGAATTTCCGGATGCCTTCAAGCCTGTCAGCGCAGCCCACGGCCTGGCACTGGCGGAACTTCGTGCCACCGAAGGGGTCAAATGGACCTATATCAGCCCGGCCGCTGATTTCCAGGCTGACGGCGAAAGAACCGGAGCCTATGAACTTCACGGAGAGGAATTTGCACCGAACAGCCGGGGCGAATCGATCATTTCTTATGCGGACTATGCCATCGCCCTGGTGGATGAGATCGAGAAAGCTGCCCATGTGGGTCAGCGGATCAGCGTGGTCAGGGCGTGAAGAGAACCTGTAATCTTTACGTTGACATCTTCTCCGCCGCAGGATAAGGTATAGGAGGAGGGATGTATCATGCAGATCACAAGCAAATTCACCATAGCCATACATATTATTACGGCCATCGACTACTTCGGAGATACCATGAAGGTGACCAGCAGTTTCCTGGCTGGCAGTGTTGGCGCCAACCCCGTCATTGTCAGAAATGTGATGGGAAACCTGAAGGCCGCCGGTCTCATTGAGACGAGCCAGGGGAAAAGCGGCATCCGCCTGGCCAGGAAGCTCGATGAAATTACATTTTACGATGTCTATCGGGCCGTAGAATGTGTGGACGACCGGGGCCTTTTCCACTTCCACGAAAATCCGAGCATCCGGTGCCCGGTGGGAAGAAATATCCACAGGGCCCTGGACGGGAAGCTCCGGAAAGTACAGGATGCCATGGAAGCGGAACTTCGCCGCATTACGGTGGCCGATGTGGAATCGGATATCAGAAAAGAAGTAGCTGCCGGTCATTGACCGGATCGGGAAGGGCTGTTGCACAATGACAGCCCTTCTTTTTATAAGACCGGAGCATTGGCTGCCGTATGGAGCCGATGTTTCCTTATAAAGGAGGAAGAGGAATGGAAACGAAGGACTATCTGGACTATCTGGTCCGCGTCATCCATACGGCCATTGTGGCCACGGTGGATGAAGAGGGACTGCCGGTGACGGCAGCTATTGACATGATGGATACTGACGGGGACAGCCTCTACTTTATGACGGCAAAGGGCAAATCCCTCTATGATCGACTGAAAAAGAGGCCATTCCTGGCTCTCACAGGCCTCTGGGGAGATAATACCATGACCCGGAAAGCCCTGTCGATTCGTGGGAAAGTGCGTGAACTGGGAGAAGAAAAAAGGTCGGACCTGTTCAGGAAGAATCGGTATATGTGGGAGATCTATCCCACCGAAATATCCCAAAAGGCTCTCTCGGTCTTCCAGATCTATGAAGGCAGGGGGGAATGGTTTGACCTTTCAAAAAAGCCCGTGGAACGGGACTCCTTTACTTTCGGCGGTGGGAAAAAGGAGGAAGACGGTTATTTTATTACAGACCGATGCGTGGGATGCGGGAAATGCGTGGATGCCTATCCGCAGCACTGCATCTTCACCGGAAAGATTCCCTTCCGCATTGTCCAGGAGCACTGCCTCCGTTGTGGAAACTGCCGGGCCCTCTGTCCGGCAGGGGCTGTAGAAAGAAGGTGTTTCCATGGATGAAAAGGAGAAACAGGAAAAACGGCTTGATTTCCTGGTGGAACAGTTCAAAGCGGACTCCCGGGAATACAGAAACCTTCCGACGCCGAAGGACCGGGAAGGGAAACGGGCCCTGCTCCGTTCCCTGATGAATATCCGGTTTCCCCGGAAGATGGATGAAGAAGTCCTCCGGGTACAGGATGCCTACCTGAAAGAACGGGCCCGGGAAAAAGGAATCGTGGAACCTTCGGATATTCCTGCCATCCGGGGATGCCTGTCCCTCTGGCAGGGGGACATCACGAGGCTTTCCGTGGATGCCATCGTGAATGCAGCCAATTCCGAGATGCTGGGATGTTTCATACCCATGCACAGCTGCATCGATAACTGTATCCATACCTATGCAGGCATTGAGCTCAGGGCGGAATGCTTTCGACAGATGAACGGACTTCGGGAAAAATGGGGCAGGGACTATGAACAGCCCACGGCCATCCCCCTCCTGACCGATGGATTTAACCTTCCCGCCCGGAAAATTATCCATATCGTGGGACCCATCGTTTCCCGCTATCTCACGGAAGCCCTGGAAAAGGACCTGGCAGACTGCTATTGGAATACCCTGGAACTCTGCCGGACAAAGGGGCTGAGGACCCTGGCCTTCTGCTGCCTTTCCACAGGAGTCTTTCATTTCCCCGGCCGTCGGGCAGCGGAAATCGCTGTACATACGGTGACCCGCTGGCTCGCAGGCCATCCGGGGGCCATGGATCGGGTGATTTTTAATGTTTTCAAAGAGGAGGACAGGAAATACTATGAAGAAATACTGGAATGAAGCACCGAATGGATACAGGGAAACCATTCATAAAGGCCTGATGGCACTGAAGGATTGCGACAGGCATATGTCCCGGGGAAAAGGGACAAAGGCTGACAATGTGGAAAAACTGGCGCAGGAAATCCGGACAGCCGATGCCATCGTCATCGGAGCCGGCGCCGGCCTCTCCACATCCGCAGGCTATACCTACAGCGGAGAACGGTTCAGGGAATGGTTCTCCGATTTCGCCGGGCGATACGGATTCCATGACATGTATGCCGGCGGGTTTTACCCTTACCCGTCGGAAGAAGAATTCTGGGGCTTCTGGGCACGGAATATCTATATTAACCGGTACATGGAACCGCCAAAGCCGGTATACCGGCAGCTTCTTTCCCTGGTCAAAGATACCGATTACTTTGTGGTGACCACCAATGTGGACCACTGTTTCCAGAAAGCGGGCTTCGATAAAAAACGGCTCTTCTATACCCAGGGAGATTACGGACTCTTCCAGAGTATGAAACACCAGAAAACCTATGATAATGAATCCTGGGTCATGGAAGCCATGGAAGCAGAAGGCTTCGTTCGGGGCGAGGATGGCCTGTTTCACAAACCGGTCCGGGGAACCGTGTCTATGGAAATATCTGCCAGCCTCATCCCCAGATGCCCCGATGACGGCTCCGAAGTGACCCTGAACCTCAGATCCGATGACCTCTTTGTAGAAGATGAAGGCTGGTTCAAAGCCTCCGCAGCCTATGCCGATTTCCTGCACAGCCACGAAGGAAAGCATATGCTGTACCTGGAACTGGGCGTAGGCGCCAATACACCGGTCATTATCAAATACCCCTTCTGGCAGATGACAAAGGAAAATGAAAAGGCCCGGTACGCCTGCATCAACTACGGAGAAGCCTTCTGCCCCAAAATCCTGGAAGACAGGAGCATCTGCATCGATGGAGACATCGGAGAGGTACTCTCCCGGTTTTGATGGATAGGGGGCTGGCAGGACAGGCTGGGGGCTGTCAGACGCCGGACAACCCCATCGGTGGCGCCGCAGGCTGAAACTTGTCTCCCCCTGTGGGGGAGATGTCAGCGAAGCTGACAGAAGGGGTGCATTCGCCGCGAAGCGGCTGACCGGCTTCCCTGGAAGCTGGTCCCCATCCGTTCGCACGTCCCCGTCCCCTGGCTACAAGACCCGGCCCGAAGGGCTTGTCCTCGTCTATCATCTATCATCTATCATCTATCTTCTATCTTCTATCATCTATCTTCTATCATCCGGATTGCCAACTATCCGATTGTCTGATTCATTTGCTCCATAGCGGCTGTTCCGCTCAAGGCTGAAGGCTCAATGCTCCGTCAGTTTGCATGTACAATCAACTACACAACCGCCACTGATAAAAGCCCACCGGTATGCCACACCGATATTTAGGCAGGAAGTCTGTGGGCATTTTTTGTTGGAAAGGGACTATTTTATACCCAATATCTTTTATACGGAACCATAAATTTCTTCTATGAATCCGGAAATTGTTATTTCCCAATGAATGGAATATAATATTTGTAAAGTTTGTCATGTTTATGTAAATAAACTGTCAAACACCCTATTCAACTTCATACATGGACTCACAGGAGGGCAAAATGAATCGTTTTAAGCGTTGTCTGATTGCTGCAGCGGCAGCAGGGTTAGCGGTTATGATGGTAGCAGGATGCGGAGGCGGATCCGGGAAAGCGGATAGCGCAGCTTCCGGCACTTCTTCCATCAATATTGTGCAGGTGAAGAGCGAAAAGGAAGCGGACCTTGTGGACCAGGCCAAAAAGGAAGGAGTGGTCAAGGTTTACTCCATCACCAGCCGTGCAGCCAAGGCAGGCGCTGACTTTGAGAAGAAATACGGTATCAAAGTAGAAGCCAGCGACATGAAGGACTTTGAACTGATTGACAAGGTGACAACGGAAGTCAAGGGCAATGCGGACGGTGCGGATGTGGTCATCTGTCAGGATTCCGGCCGTGTTTACGGGGAACTTCTCGCCAGTGGATATCTGGAAAACTACATTCCGGCGGATCTGAAGGACCAGATTCCTGAAAAGAACCAGAGCCCCCTCGTATTTGCCTATATGAACAAAGTATTCATGTACAACGATGAAAACGGCAAACCCTGCCCCATTACGAATATCTGGCAGCTGACGGATCCATCCATGAAGGGGAAATTCTTCTTCAAGAGCCCCATGCAGGAAGGAATCAATGCCAATTTCCTGACCATGCTGACGAAGCCGGAAGTGGCGGACAAAATGGCCAAGGCCTATGAAGATTACTATCATAAGAAACTGGAACTGACGACGCCCAATGCAGGCTACGAATGGATTAAGCTGGCCTTCACGAATGGTCTTGTCATGGGCTCCAGTGATACATCCATGACCGAATCCATTGGCGTAAAGGGACAGGATAATACATCGGTGGGTCTCCTGAACTATTCCAAGATCCGCTATAAGGACAAGAAGAATCTGGCCCTTGCAGCGGCGGATAATATCAATCCTTACTCCGGTTTCTACTATCTGGAATACCTGCTCATGGTGAAGGGTGCCAAACATCCGGCAGCGGCGAAGTTGTTCATCCAGTACCTCATGACCCAGGAAGGCTTCAAGAGCTGGGCTTCCGATATGGGTACATACTCCGGCAATACCACCATTGGTGTGGCTAAGGGAGATAAACCTCTTGCAGAATGGGAAAAGGTTCTCGTAGGCGATGATCCCCAGTATATCTTTGAACATCGTGCGGAAGTGGAAGAATTCATCAGCCAGTTTATCTGATCTGAATCTATAGGGAAAATACCGGGACCTGATGGGATGACACTCTCAAGAAACATCAGAGTGCTCCCGAGGCCCGGATTTTCTGTTCTTTGGGAGAGGTCTTACTATGAGTATTTCCATGAGGCTCCGCATGTTTTTCCGGAAGCCTTACAATGTAATTCTTGTGGTCCTTTTTGTGGCCCTTGTGCTCTTGACACTGCTGCCCCTGCTTTCCATCGTGCTGGATACGGTGACTGTCCATTCATCAGAAGTTATGCGCATCCATGGCACCCATGCAGGGGACTTTACTGACTACCACTGGCGTAAAATTCTCATGGACGGTTCCAACAGTGTCAATATTTTTTATAAGCCCTTGTGGAACACCATCCTTATATCCCTGGCTACCTGCGCCATTTCCATCGGCCTTGGCGGCAGCATGGCCTGGCTTATTACCCGGAGCGATATCAAATATAAATCGTTCCTGTCAGCCCTTTTCGTGGTGCCCTACATTATGCCGTCCTGGACATTGGCCCTGGCGTGGCTGGATTTTTTCCGGAATCCCCTTGTAGGCGGTGTTCCGGGCATCTTTACATCCCTTACGGGCATTGTGACGCCCAACTGGTTCGCCTATGGTTTCTTTCCCATATCCGTGGTCCAGGGACTTCATTATGCTCCTTTTGCCTATATCCTGATTGGCGGCATATTAAAGAATATGGATGCAAATCTGGAAGAAGCGGCCCAGCTGCTCCATGCATCCCGTATGCAGATACTGAAGCGAATCACCCTGCCCATGGTAAAGCCAGCCATCCTGTCCACATTTCTTCTGGCCTTTTCCAGCTCCATGAGTGCCTTTGCCGTGCCTGCATTCCTGGGAGCCCCCGTGCGGTACCAGGTCCTCACGACTCAGTTGTACCGTACGCTCCAGGGATTGAATCCTGGCTACGGATATGTGATGGCCCTGGTGCTTATTCTTATCGGCGTGGGAATTATGCTGGTGAATCAGAAAGTACTGGACGGTCGTAAATCCTATACCACCATTACCGGTAAAAGTTCCCAGATTTCCCTCGTCAAGCTCCGGGGACTTCGGATGCCTCTCTCCATCGGCCTTTCTATTTTACTGGTCTGCATCACCGTAGTACCTCTGATTACCTTTGCCGTAGAATCTTTCATCGTGGAACCGGGAAATTATTCCTTGAACAACTTCAGTACCGTATTCTGGACCGGTGCCGGGTCTACGGACATTGCCAATGGGGAACCGGGTATCCTTCGAAATCACAGTGTATACCATGGACTCATGAACAGCCTTGTGCTCTCGGTGGTCTGCGCTTTCTGTGCCGGTACTATCGGTATCCTTGCAGGTTATGCCATTGTCCGGAAGAAGGGAACCTTCCTTTCCGGTGCTGTGAGCCACCTCACCTTCTTCCCATACCTTATCCCAAGCATGGCCTTTGGCGCTATTTACCTGTCCATGTTCAGCGTGCCCCGGGGACCGATTCCGGCTCTCTATGGGACCTTTGCTATCCTGGCCCTTATCGGTACTGTGAAATACCTGCCCTTTGCCTCCAAGTCCGGCATTAACTGCATGCTGCAACTGGGCAGTGAAATCGAAGAGTCCGCCATGATTATGGGCATTCCCTGGTGGAAGCGGATGGTGCGTATCATTATTCCTATCCAGAAGACAAGTATCCTTTCCGGATACCTGCTTCCCTTTATTTCCTGCATGAGAGAACTGTCCCTCTTTATCCTGCTGGTGACTCCGTCCACCGCTGTACTGACGACCATGCTCTTCCAGTACAATGAAAAGGGCTGGAACCAGTATGCCAACGCCATCAACCTGCTCATCGTATTCGTCGTACTCTTCGTTAACTGGATTATTAATAAGCTCACCGGAGCTTCCATAGATAAGGGGATCGGTTAATATGCCTGAAATTATTCTGAAAAATGTCACAAAAACCTTCGACCATATCAATGCGGTGGACCATTTAAACCTGACCATCCGGGATCGTGACTTTATTACCCTCCTTGGCCCTTCGGGTTGCGGCAAAACCACCACACTTCGCATGATAGCGGGACTGGAGACACCGACGGAAGGAGAAATCCTCATCGATGGGGAAACCGTATTTTCTGCGGAAAAGGGTATCGATGTGCCGCCGCAGAAACGGAATGTGGGATTCCTGTTCCAGAACTATGCCCTCTGGCCCCACATGACGGTGCTCCAGAATATCACCTTCGGTCTGGAAAACCTGAAATGGGATAAGGACAAGATCCGCCAGCGTACGGAAAAGCTCATGAAAATGCTGAAAATTGAAGAATATGGAAACCGCTATCCCGCGGAACTTTCCGGCGGCCAGCAGCAGCGGGTGGCCATTGCCCGTACCTTGGCCACGGGTCCCCGTATCCTGCTCATGGATGAACCGCTATCAAACCTGGATGCGAAACTTCGTATGGAAATGCGATCAGAGCTGAAGCGCCTCCATTTGGATACGGATTCCACTTTTGTTTACGTGACCCATGACCAGTTGGAAGCTATGACGCTGGCGACAAAAATTTCCCTCATGAAGAAGGGAAAACTCCAGCAGTTTGCACCGCCCCTCACCGTATACAATGAGCCGGCCAACGCTTTCACCGCTGATTTCATTGGGAACCCCAGTATCAATCTCATTCCTGTAAAGGTGGAGGAGAAAAGGGAAAATATATTGGTCCTGGATATGGGCAGCCATAAAGTACGCTTCACATCGAAGGGAAACGCAGATACCCGGCAGGGGGATATACTGACACTGGGCATTCGTCCGGAAAACATAGAGATTACGGATGAAGGCGGCCTGGAAGCCAAAGTCTACTCTACTCTCCCCAGCGGCATGGAAACCGTAGTGAAACTGGAAACCGCCGGCCTTATTCTGACAGCCGTTGTCTTTGGAGACAGCGATTTCCGAATTAATGACACCGTAAAAATCCGTTTCCGCTCCAATCGCAACCATCTCTTCCGAAAAGAAGGAGACCAGGAGCGGATTGCCAGTGGAAGCCTGCAGAGCCTGTAACTCAATAAAACATTAAAACCGGACACCTTCGAGGTGCCCGGTTTTATAATACCCTGAGATCTCCGGAAGGTATTGGGGGGAATTTGTTTTTCTAATCAGATTCGCAGTCACCCCAGAAAAAGAAAAATTTGTATAAATGCATAATAATACATAAAATTCCATAAATATTGCGATTTCTATTGACTTATATGAATTATTATGCTAAATTACTTATAATTATTAAAGCGGGGAAGGAGAGACAGAGCCATGGAAGCTTCCTGTGTACAGATTGATACAGCCAGAATGATCCATAACATAAAAACCATCCGGGCCCATATCCCTCCGGATGTGCAGCTCATGGCAGTAGTAAAAAATGATGCCTATGGAAATGGGGCACTGAAAACCGCGGAACTTGCACTGGCCCATGGATTTTCCCTGATTGGCGTGGCCCGAGTGGAGGAGGCTTCATTTTTGCAAAAAAACGGAATTACTGCTCCCATTATGATACTGGGTCTTGTTCCGAAGGAAGAGTGGGAAGATGCTGTACAGGGTGGCTTCCTGATTCCCCTGGATACGGAAAAAGACGCAGAGGCCCTCGAAGCAGCTGCCAAAGGGCTGGGCAAGAAAGCCCTGGTCATGGCAGCGGTAGACACTGGTCTTCATCGTATTGGTGCCTCTGTCGAAAAAACGGAAGCCCTGGTTTCCAAAATCCGCGCACTTCCCTTCCTGAAGCTCTGTGGCCTTTTTACCCATTTCATTGAACCGGAACTTCGAGATAAGAGCCGGACATGGAAGCAGCTGGACCTGTTTAAGAAGGCCCTTCTGGCGGTTGGCGATACGGAAGGTCTCCTGATTTCGGCGGCCGACAGCGCAGCGGCAGAAGATATGGAAGAAACCTGGTTCAATATGGTTCGTATCGGATGCCTTATCACCGGCATTCAGCCATCAAAGGAAATGGCGCATCCCCTTCCCCTGGAGCCGGTATTTTCCCTGGTGAGCAAGGTCATCCACGTGCAGAAAGTGAAGAAAGGGGAAACCATTGGTTACGACGGCACCTTTGAGGCTCCGGGTGATATGTATGTGGCCACGGTACCCATAGGATACGGGGACGGTTACCGACGAAGTCTTTCTGGCAAGGCATCGGTACTGATACAGGGGAAAATGCGAAAAATCACGGGACTCATCTGTATGGACCAAATGATGGTAGAAGCAGATGCATCTGTAAAAACAGGAGATCCGGTGGTGCTGGTAGGAAAACAGGGAAGCCTGGAAATCAGGGCCACGAACCTGGCAGAAATGTGTGACGCCAATGTACACGAATTCCTGGGAGGATTTCGGTGTCTGGAGAAGAGATATATCTGAGGGAGGAAAATGATGATGAACAAGGGACTTATGAAAAAGATTTTTATCGGATTAGTAGCAGCAGGGGCCATTGCACTGGCTGCAGGCTGCGGCGGGGGACAGGCAGCCAAGTCGGGAGCTGCCTCGGCACCTAAGGCGCAGGCTGATCTTTTGAATACCATCAAGCAGAAAGGGGTACTTACCGTAGGAACTGCATCCGGCTATCCGCCCTATGAATTCATTGACGCCTCCAAGAAGGATAAAGTCATCATCGGCGTGGATATGGAACTGGCCCAGAAGATTGCCGATAAGCTGGGGGTAAAGCTGGAAGTGGCGGATTCGAACTTCACAGCCCTCCTCTCTTCCCTCACTGCTGGTAAAGTGGATATGGCCATTGCCGGTATCAATGCTACTGAAGAACGTAAGAAATCCATGGATTTCTCTGATGGCTACCTGCCGGCCCATGAAAAGATTATGGTCAGAAAGGAAGATGCCGGTAAATACAAGACTCTCGCCGATTTTCAAGGGAAAATCGTAGGCGCCCAGAAGGCAACTACCGAGGAAGCCATCGCCCAGAAGGAACTGAAGGACTCGAAACTGGTTCTTCTGGACCACGTGCCGGATGTGGTGATGGAGCTGAAACACGGGAAAGTGGATGGCCTGGTGGTACAGGACATCGTGGCTCAGCAGTACCTTGTTTTCAACGATGACCTCGTCCTGTCCGATGTGAACTTCGCCACATCTAAGGACATGTACACCGTAGTAGCCCTGCCGAAGGGTAATCCGGAACTCATGAAAGTGGTAAACGAAGTAATCAAGGAGAATACGGATAACGGAAACTTCGAGAAGTGGGTCCAGGAAGCCAGCAAGAAAGCCGTAGAAAACGCAAAACAGTGAAATAATGGACAAAAAAGGAGAGTCACAACAACCGGATGTGACTCTCCTTTTTCATTTTGATACAGCCATTCAGGCTGTACCCACGTTATTGTACCGGCCGTACAAAGATGCGGAGTTTACGGAAGGCCCGGCCTCCGCGGAGACCGCCGCCCATGACCTGCCCGCCGGCCCTGGCGTAGCTGGCATGGATATGGATGAAGAGGGGGCTGTCAGTCTTGGGGTACACGGCTTTCAGGTCCTCGTCCATCAGTTCTTTTTTCATGACTTCACCGGTGAAAGAAAGGATTTCAGCGGCTCCCAGGCAGGGAGTAGACCCGACTTTCAGGGGCAACTCGTTCCGTATGGGTGTGGCAAAGACCAGGTCCTTCACAGAGCCGATGGCGTTGACGATGACTGCGCTTTCCCAGCCCTTTTCGACGATGTACCGGTCAATGGTCTGGAGAATATCTTCGTTTGTATCGACAATGATTTCGTACCAGTTATCCACGGTCAGACTCCATATTTATCCAGTACGCCAAGATCTTTCATTACCTTTTCCAGCTTTTTCAGCGGTTCACCGTCATAGTCCTGGTAAGGACGTCGTACGTGGCCACCGGGGAGGCCGAGGAGGTTCAGGGCTGCTTTGATGACCACCGGATTGGATACTTCATAGAGCTCCATGAGGAGAGGGAAATATTTGAAATATTCTGCCCGTCCTTCGTTCATGATGTCTGTGGAAGTCCAGGGGCGCGCATATCTGGCCACTTCCTCCGGGATAATATTGCCGCCGATATTGGCAAGGCCTGTGCCGCCTACGGCCAGTGTGGGGAGGACAATGGAGTACCAGGGGGAATCGCAGCACATGATTTTTACTTTTCCTTCCGTCAGGCGCTGTACCTGTACCAGCTGGTATACGCTTCCGGTAGCTTCTTTATCTACTACGAAGTTCTTATGCTTTGCGGCCAGCCTCTGGATGGTCTCCGGTTCCACCTGGACACCTAGGCGGGAGGGATTGTTGTAAATGCCGCAGGGAAGAGTGGTGGAGCCCATGCAGGTGTCCAGATGGATGAACGCATCTTCCTGGGGAATGAGTACATAGGGAGGAATGGTGAAAATGACGCCATCCGCCCCTTCATCTTCCAGGAATCTGGCAAATTCTACTTCCCCTTCCGTTGTTGCGGAAGCGGCGCTGAAGAAGACCGGGATCCGGTGATTTACGTACTTGATTGTTTCTCTGACGATGGCCTTCTTTTCTTCCAGGGAAAGAAGGGTTACCTCAGCAGCGGAGCCGAGGACGAAGAGCTGGTTTGTGCCATACCGGATCTGCCGGTCGATGAGCACTTTGAATCCATCAAAATCAATTTCGCCTTTTGCGGTAAAGGGGATAGGCATAGCTACCCAGGAACCCTGTAAATTCATTGCCATAATAAAACCTCCTGAATAATAATTATCGTAAATAGTCCGGAAGAATCCAGAAGCTGCCCTGGGTCTTCATGAAATCTTTGAATTCCGGCGACTTATAGGCAGCCACCAGATCCTTGGCCCACTGGGTGTCTTTATTCTTCTCGTTAATGCAGATGGCCATGTACATCTTATCGTTAATGTCCTTTTCCGTTTCCGGATAGAGGACGGAATTGAAGTCAATCTTTGCATTATAGGCATCGGAACCGCGCAGGATGATATAAGCGGCATCGGTTCTTACGGATGGGATGGTTGGCCCCTTCATTTCTTTGAAGTTCAGATTTTTCGGATTAGAAGTAATATCTGCCGCCGTCACATGGTTCGGATCTTTGGAGGGATCCAGGGTAATCCAGCCCAGATGGCTGAGGAGCTGGTAAGAACGGGCCAGGTTGGAAGCATCATTCGGTACCAGGATGGTATCGCCATCGGCTACCTGGTCCAGGGATGTCTTACTGCCTGCGTAGAGCCCCGTAGGAACGGTGGGGGTTGCCAGGATGGTGGTCAGGTGGGTGCCCTTGCTGTCATTGATAGCATCGATCCAGGCCTGGTGGGCGTCCACATGGAAATCGATCTGGCCTTCTTCCAGTGCCATTTCGCGCTGTACGGAGTCCTTAATGTTTACGGCTTCCAGCTTATATCCCTTCTTTTCCAGGATAGGCTTTACGCCAGCCTCAAAAAGGTCCGATGTGGCTGTAGGCATGACCCTGTATTTCAATACCTTTTTTGTACCCTGGTCAGCGGATGCTTTCTGGCTGTCAGAAGAACCGCCGCAGCCTGCGGTGACCAGTAAAAGGCTGCTGACCAATAATGCCCCGATTGCTTTCCAGATTTTCATGATTGTTTCCTCCTTGTTATGAATGGACACGGGATTTCTTTGAAAAATAGTTGCCTAAGGTCTGTACAGTCTGGACGATGGCAATTAATATGACAACCGTCAGTATCATGACCGGCAGGTTCAGCCGTTCATAGCCATAGGTCAGCGCCATATCGCCGATGCCGCCGGCACCGATGGCTCCGGCCTGGGCGGTGGCGGAAATCAGGGAAATGGTCCCTATGGTGACTGCCAGGATCATGGAGCTCCTTGCTTCCGGAAGGATGAAGTGCCAGATGATCTGGAAATAGGAAGCACCCATGGATTTGGCAGCTTCGATAATGCCCTTATCAACGCCTAGAAGGCTGTTTTCGAAAAGCCGGGCCATGTAGGGAGTAATGAAAACGATGAGCGGGACCAGGGCCGCCGTTGCCCCGATGCGGGTGCCGACGATAAACTTGGTCAGCGGGAAGATAAATACCATGAGGATGATGAACGGCACACTTCGTACCAGGTTCACCAGTGTATTCAGGATGAGGAAAATCGGTTTATTTTCCAGAAGGCCCCCTTCGTTGGTCAGGACAAGGGCCAGGGCCAGGATAGAGGCCAGCACCGTTCCGATGACCAGGGAAATACTGACCATGTAAAAGGTGGCTCTCAATGCGGTGATAATATCACCCACAGGAATGACAGAAAGACTCATTATTGTTTCACCTCCGAGCATACGACGCCATTTTCTTCTGCAAATCTGATGATTTTTTCTATTTCTTCATCGCTGCCGATAATCTGCAGGATAACGATACCCACAGGGTGGCCGCACAGTTCTGCCACCGCAGCGTGGAGGATTCTTGTTTCTGCCTGAAATTTTTTATTGATTCGCCAGATCAGGCTGCTTGTGGCATTCTGGTTCAGGAATTTAAAGTTGAAAACCTTGAAATGGAGAGCTTTCTCCGTCTCAATCTGATGCCATACGGATGGGGAGACCTGGTCAGGGATGACGGTGCGTACGAAATCGGCGGTAACCTGCTGCCGGGGATTGCTGAAGACCGTGAAAATATCGCCGCTTTCTATGATTTGCCCTGCCTTCATGACAGCCACCTTGTTGCAGATCTGCTGGATAGCCTTGATCTGGTGGGTTACCATGACGATGGTAATATGCATTTCCCGATTAATTTTCCGAAGCAGTTCCAGAATGGCGGTCATGGTGTCCGGGTCCAGGGCGCTGGTCGCTTCGTCGCTCAGGATGATGGTGGGGTCCATGGCCAAGGCCCTTGCGATACCGACACGCTGTTTCTGCCCACCGGAAAGCTGGTCCGGATATACATCGGCCTTGTCTCCCAGCCCTACGAAGGACAGGAGCTTTTCCGTCTTTTCTTTGATTTCCTGCTTGCTTTTTCCCGCCAGTACCATGGGAATGGCCACGTTATCGAAGACGCTTTTTGAATTCAACAGGTTGAACTGCTGGAAAATCATTCCGATATGCCGCCGCTCTTTCCGCATTTCATTGAAGGACAGCCGGCCCACCGACTTTCCATCCACCATGACTTCACCTTCCGTCGGTGTTTCCAGGGCGTTGATCATACGGATCAGTGTGGATTTTCCGGCGCCGCTGAATCCGATGATTCCGTAAATATCTCCGTCTTCAATGGTGAGGTTCACGTGATCCAGGGCCTTTACGGTTTTCCCTTTTGTTTTGAATATTTTTGTTACATTTTTGAATTCAATCACTTTTCTTACCTCTGAGTTTCTCTAATGCCGCCAGGGCCAGATCTTTGCCGTACAGAATGGATTCGTGGAGCGTATCCGGGTCTACCCGGAAGCAGGGATTGTGATTCTTTGGCGACAGGCCTGTGCCGATCTGGATGAAAACTCCGGGAATTTTCTGCTGGTAAAAGGCAAAATCTTCACCGGCCAGGTTATCCGGCGCTTCGGCAAAGGGAAGACGAAGCGCCAGGGCCCGGTCTTTGGCAAAGACAGCCCATTCGGGGTCATTATTGGTGGCAGGGCTTCCGTCTTCCCAGAGAAATTCCGCTTCGCCGCCATAGGCACGGGCAATTCCTTCCGAAAGGGCACGGAGCCGGTTCTTTATGTAAGCTCTGTCAGACTCCCGGACCGCTCTCACTGTCCCCTCTGCAAAACCGTCCTCCGGGATTACATTGGTGTTTGTGCCGGCCTGGATATGGGTAATGCTGACCAGGGCGGAATGGAAGGGGTCCAGGTTCCGGCTGATTACGGTCTGCCCGTTCATGACGAAGGATGAAACCATGAGGACCGGATCGATACTCAGCTGGGGGCGGCAGGCATGGGAACCTTTTCCATGGAATACAGCCTTAAAGGTAGCTGTTGCTCCATGCATGGCGCCGGGCCTGGTGATGATGGTGCCCCTCTTGTACATGGCGGAGCAGTGAAGGCCGAAAATCACGGACGTATGGTCCAGGACACCGGTCTTCAGCACGTCCCGGGAACCGTCGAGATTTTCTTCCGCCGGCTGGAATACGAGCTGTACGGTCCCATCAATGGGCTCATCCTTCAGGGCCAGGGCGATGCCCATGAGAGTGACAGCGTGGAAATCATGGCCGCAGGCATGCATTTTTCCATCATACAGGGAGCGGTAGGGAAGATCCGTCTTTTCCTGGATCGGGAGGGCATCTATATCACAGCGGATGGCCACTGTCGGTCCCTTGCCGTTTCCCAGCTTTCCGATGACGCCGGTTTTGAGGTCTGGCGTATCATACATGTCTATGCCATGGGACGATAAAAAATCCCTGATCCGTTTTGTGGTTTCCACTTCTTCCCCCGAAAGTTCCGGGTGCTGGTGAAACCATATAAATTCTGACCTTGCTGTTTCTTCGATTTCTTTTAAATCCAACGATTACGCTCCTTCCGGAAAATAAAAAAACTTCCATCACCAAAGAGGCGCACCTGCTGCGCCGCTTTGGGACGAAAGTTTTCGCGATTCCACCCATATTCCCATATACGTCACCATATATGGCTCAAAAAGTACGTCATTGTACTTCTGCGCTGTAACGGGCGTCTCCCGGATCATTTACTTGAATTTCAATGCATCAGCTCCAAAAGGCACTTCAGCTTTTTCTCCCTGCCCGGATTTCACCGTTCCGGACTCTCTGCGTGGGAGGTGGGAAGCCTACTCGTTTTATCATCGCCGGTCAATCATTCTATTCTGGTAACAAAAAATCCCCGTTCCATCAGGACGAGGATTCGCGTTTCCACCTAATTTTACATATACATTGCTGCATATATCTCATCGGGTATCATGGATACCCCTGTTCTGTAACGGGAACTCCCGGATTCATCTACTGGACTTCAATCAATCTGGCTCAGAAACGCACTTCACTGAATTTCCTGTATCCGCTTCCACCATTCGGACTCGCTCTGACATTTCCTTCAGGTACTCTTTTTCGTCATTGCCTTGAAAGTGTTGCACTTAATGTAACATCACGGAAATTAAATGTCAAGAAGAATATGTTACCATTTCATGGATAGGGCAGGTCCCTTTTCAAAATGGTGGGAGTATACGCTGCCATTGCACTGGCCGGTCAACAATGATAAAATGGGAAAAATCTGATTACCCTCTATGTTCCTGTGAAGGAGGAATCCCATGAGAATTGACCGCATCGATATTATCCGGGTGCTGAATCCCTTTAAACATCCTTTTCGTACCAGTTTCACGAACTTTGTGAACCGGGATGCCCTGCTGGTGAAGGTGTATTCCGAAGGCCTCATCGGCTGGGGGGAATGCAAGGCCTTTTACGGACCCTTTTACAATCCCGAAGACAATGGCACGGTGCTCCATGTGCTGAAAGACATCATTATCCCGAAGATTCTCCACGAAGAAGTGGAAAGCCCGGAGAGCTTCATGAAGAGTTTCACCTACATCAAAGGAAACCGGTTGGCCAAGGCGGCGGTGGAAAATGCGCTGTGGGACCTCATGGTGCAGCGGACCGGGAAATCCCTGAAGACCCTTCTCGGCGGGACCCAGAAGGAAATCAAGGTAGGCGTCTCCCTGGGCATCGAGAAGGATATCAACGTGCTCCTGAAGGAAATCGATGAGTACCTGGCCAAGGGGTACCACCGGACGAAGATCAAAATCCATCCGGGCCGGGATATCGAAGTGGTGAAGGCCATCCGTAAGGAATTCGGCGACATCACCCTCACGGTGGATGCGAACTCCGCCTATACCCTGAAGGACATAGACCTCTTCCGGGCCATGGATGAATACCATCTCCAGTATATCGAGCAGCCCCTGGGAGAAGAGGACATCGTGGACCACGCCACCCTCCAGAAGGCTATCGAGACGCCGATCTGCCTGGATGAGAGCATCGTTTCCTACGAAGCCGCAGAAGCGGCCATCCGCCTGGGGAGCTGCAAGGTTATCAACATCAAGTCCAGCCGCTGCGGCGGTATCTATGAGGGCAAGCGGATCCATGACCTCTGCCTGGCCCATGGACTGCCGGTATGGTGCGGCGGAATGACGGAACTGGGCATCGGCCGGGCCCAGAACGTATCCTTCGCCAGCCTGCCGGGATTCACGGAACTGGCCCACGACGTGGCGGCAGCGAACCGGTACTTCGACGAAGATATCACCAGCCCCATGGTGGATATCACCGACCGCTGCACCATCATCGTGCCGGATGAAGAAAATGGCATTCACTACGATGTGGATGAAAAACAGATCGACAAGATGGAAGCGGGTCATTGGATTTTTAAATAAAGAGAGCAATGAAAAAGCACGGATTCCCGGGAATCCGTGCTTTTTGCGTGTGCCTGGGCGGGGCATTGAGCCTTCAGCCTTGAGCCTTCAGCCTTGAGCCTTGAGCAGATCAGGCCCTCCGGGCCGGGGGTCCTGTGGCTGAGTGTCGTGCGAACGGGTGGGGGCTTCCAGCTGCTAGCGACTAGCGTCTAGGAAAGCTGGTCAGCCGCTGCGCGGCGAATGCACCCCCTTTTTGAGATCGAGTCCGAGACCGAGATCGGGATATTCAGCCTGCGGCGCTTTCATCAGGATTCCAATTGCGGCGAAGCCGCGGGACCTCAACTCTTGCTTTTGTGCCTTGAGCAGGATAGCCGATGTGTGGCAATTGAATCAGACAATCGGTGGCTGGCGGTCCGGCTGTTAGATGGATAGATGATAGAAGATAGACGATAGATTGGGATAGGCCCTTCGGGCCAAACCCAGCAGTTCCCATCAGCTAACCCCACCCTGGCGGGAGCCCCTTCCCAAGGAAGGGGCCTCGTGCAGAGTCATTTTCACGTTTTGGGGACAGAGTCATCAGGATTCCAATAGCGGCGCAGCCGCGGTTCGTTAGCCTCCTTCCTTGGGAAGGCGAGGCGTCCTGCATAGGACCCTCGAGCCGGGCCCAAGTTGGCGCCTTTACTGCACACTAAGGCGCCTTCCTTTCAGGGCCCGGCGGTGGCGCCGTCAGGCGACGGAGGTTAGCGGTTGGATGCGCCGCAGGCTGATCCTGTCTGACGTCTTCCCTGCGGCGTCTGGGTGGATAATGAACATGCGCGTGGACGGAGCCTTGTGCCTTGAGCAGATCGGGCCCTGCGGACCCATTAAATCCCGGTGGCACCCCTCCACCCGCGAGGGGAAAGCGACTCACTGCATTCTCAGTCGCCTGCGGCTCCTTACGAATGCAGTTCGCTGCGCACCGCTGGCGCGGTCCCCACGATCTCGGCCAGTCGACAAAAGGAAGGCGCTTTAATGTGCAGTAAAAGCGCCAATTTGCGACTGGCTTGCGAGTCCTCTGCAGGACTCGCACCTTCGCGATGAAAGTGTCTCACTGGATTTTCGCTCGCTACGCTCACTACAAAT
>NZ_UQKJ01000010.1 GCF_900541605.1 uncultured Dialister sp.
AAGGCGAACTGTCTATTTTCGCTAGCTTGTCAAATCGTGTTCTTGGTGCACCGGCATGATGACCTCATCATGTACTGCCGGAAACCGGCTACCGCCGATAAAATAAGGACCACCCGGGTGAATGAAGAATACCTCCCCGGCGCCCGGATCCCTGAAGTAGTCCGCATCACCAGCGACCTGGAAGAAGCGGTCAGGGGAGCAGGCTGCGTCATCATCTGCACCCCCTCCCAGGTGGTCCAGGAAATGGCCGCCCGCATCGCCCCCTGGCTCACGAAAGACGCCATCGTGGTCTGCGCCTCCAAGGGCCTCGCAGATAACGAAGGCCACCGCCTCTCCGAAGGCATTACGAAAGAAATCTCTTCCATCACGAAGAACATCGTCGCCCTCTCCGGACCGAACCACGCCGAAGAAGTGGGCATCGGCCTTCCCTGCGCCACCGTGGCGGCCTCCGAAGTGCCGAATGCTGTCCAGATGGTCCAGGACCTCTACATGAGCCCCGTCTTCCGGGTCTACCGGAGTGACGACATCCGGGGCGTAGAGTACGGCGGCGCCCTGAAGAACATTATGGCCCTGGCCTGCGGCGTCCTGGACGGCATCGGCCTCGGCGACAACTGCCGGGCTGCCCTCATGACCCGGGGCCTCGTGGAAATGACCCGGTTCGGCGTCCACTTCGGCGCGAAAATGACCACCTTCTTCGGCCTCTCCGGCATGGGGGACCTTGTCTGCACCTGCACCAGCATCCACAGCCGCAACCACCGCGCCGGCATGATGATGGCCAAAGGCATGACCGCCGACGACATCCAAAAGAGCACAAACATGGTGGTGGAAGGCATCCGCACCGCCCGCCTGGTCCATGAGATTGCCCTGAGAGAGCACATCGACATGCCCATCACCGAAGAAGTGTGCCACCTCATCAAAGGCGACCACAACGCCCGGGAAGCCCTGGAAATCCTCATGACCCGTGCCAAGAAAGCGGAATCCGAAACCTATCCTATGTGATGATGTAATAAAATATATAAAAGAAGAGGAAGCCCTCTCCGGCGCCTCTTCTTTTTATTTCCTATGACAGGATTTTTCACTTTCCTTTCCCCCTGTTTTTTCTATTTATGCTATAATGAAATCAAGTGTGATTTCAGTCACACCGTAAGGAGTTATCTATGAATATTATTGGTGGAAGCGCGAAAGGAACCGTCCTCGTCTCTCCCAATGGGAAGAATACGAGACCTACCCTGGGACGGGTGCGGGAAAGCGTCTTCAATGTACTGGCCAATGTGGGCATCCTGGAGACGAAGGTGCTGGACATCTTCGCCGGTACCGGTGCCATGGGGCTGGAAGCCCTGTCCCGGGGGGCGGCGGAAGCTGTCTTCATCGACAAGGTGACGGGCCCCATCATCCGGGAGAATGGCTCCCGCTGCCACATGGCGGACAGGATGAAAATCCTGAAAGGGGATGTATCTTCGTCCCTTCGTTCTTTACAGGGACAGCAGTTCGACTATATTTTTATGGATCCTCCCTACCGAAAGGGATATATCAATGAAGTGCTTGCCATGGTCTTCGCCCTGGGCCTTCCGGCGAAGGAAGCGGTGATCATCGCGGAGCACTCTGTATCAGAATCTCCGGATTTATCTCGTTTCCAGGAGCAGTGTACCCTGTGGAAAGAGAAAAAACTGGGAGCCATTGTAGTAAGCTACCTGCTCTGCAGGTAAACAGGAGTGTATGGAATGAAATTAGCAATCTGTCCGGGCAGCTTTGACCCGGTCACCTATGGTCATCTGGATATTATCAAAAGAAGCGCCTGCCTGGTGGATAAGCTCATTGTGGCGGCTTTCCTGAATCCCACGAAACATTACATGTTTTCCACGGAGGAACGGGTGGCCATGCTGAAGGAAGCGACGAAGGACATTCCCAATGTGGAAGTGGACGCCTTCGACGGACTCCTGAATGAATACGCAGCGAAGAAGCACTGCCACCTCCTGATCCGCGGACTGCGGGCTTTCAGTGACTTTGAATATGAATTCCAGCGGGCATTGATGCTGAAAAAGATCGATCCCACCCTGGAAACCGCATTCTTTATGACGGACGGCCGCTATTCTTATCTTTCTTCTACCGGCGTCCGGGAACTGGCCCATTTCAATGGGGATGTGACCCAGATGGTGCCGCCCTTTGTACAGGAAATGATCGAGAAGAAGATAAAATCTATGGAGAAATGAGGCTGCCTGTTATGGATACTAGAAAACTTCTTGAAGAATTGGAAAATGTAATTAATAATGCCAGCGAGGTTCCTTTCACCAATAAGAAAATGGTGGATAAGGATGAAGTGGAACGGCTCATCGATGCCATCAACCAGTCCCTGCCGAATGAACTGGAAAGCGCACGGCGCATCGTGGCCGACAAGGAACGGATCATGCTGGACGCTGAAAAGAAGGCAGAAGACACCGTGGCCCAGGCGAAGGACTATATCGCCCGGATCACCGAAGAGAGCGAACTGGTGAAGCAGGCCCAGGAACGGGCGAATGAAGTCATTTCTTCCGCCAACAAGTCCGCCGATGAACTGCGGACCAGCTCCGTCACCTACGCCACCGACGTGCTGAAGTACGTGGAAACGAACATGGAAAACGTGCTGGACAGCCTGAAAAAGAACCGCCAGAGCCTGATCGATTCCAATTCCGCCGCTGCCCGCCAGCAGCAGGAACAGCAGCAGTCCCAGGACAGCAGCAAGAAATAAGGGAGACCTTTTAAAAGAACAGTAACAAGGACGGTTTCTTCTATCGTGTAATCAACAGGGGGACAGGCCTATGGAAACAGATGGAAACAGGAGAAGGGTGAAACTTCTCTGCCTTTGCATCGCATTCCTGCTTTTGGGTTTGTCTCTTTTTGTATTGGATCCCTTTTCCCTCCGCCGGGAGGAAGTGCCGCCGGCGCTTGTAGAGACAGTGCAAACCGGTGGTGACCATTCCGGTAAGATTCTTGTCTATGTGGTGGGGGCTGTAAAAAATCCCGGGGTCTATGAGATTCCGGAGGGCAGCCATTTCTATGACGCCGTCAAAGCAGCAGGGGATGTACTGCCCTATGCGGATATGAATGCCGTGAACATGGCGGAGCCCGTGACGGAGAGCATGAAGATTTATGTTCCCCTGGATCCCTACCAGAGTGATCGGAGCGCGAAGGGCCTGGTCAATATCAATACCGCCGGCCAGAAGGAGCTGGAAACCCTGCCGGGAGTAGGGAAGGTGACAGCGGAGAAAATCATTACCTACCGGGAAGAACATGGGCAGTTCAGCCAGCTGGAAGACCTGAAGCATGTTCCCTCCATCAGCGATGGAAAATTTAAAAAACTGGCGGATAAGATTACCCTATGAACACAAGAACCCCTCTTCTCTGGAGTGCCCTGTGCCTGGCGCTGGGAATCATCCTTTACGATGGGATGCCTTCCTTTTGGATGCACCGGATATGGCTCATTCCGGGGCTGGGGGCCTTTTTTCCTCTCCTCCTGTGGAAGAGAGGGAAAAAGGAACTGCTTCTCCTGGGGGCGGTCCTCTTCCTTGTGGCCTGCGGTATGGGGCGGATGGCCCTGTCCGATGAAGCCTGGAGCCGGCAGTCTTCCTGGGCCGTAGGCAGCAGCGGACGGTGGACAGGCATTGTGAGGGAATCTCCCACGGTAAACCGGGAAGGAGAGCCCTATGCCCGGTATGCGGTGGAACTGGAAACCCTGCGCTATGATGACGGTGGGGAAAAGACCATCTCCGGCACCGCCTATATCTATGAAACGGATCCGAAAAAGCTCTATCGGGCGGGGGACCGGATTTCGGCTGCCGGAAAGATGACGGCGGTCCGTATTTATAAGAATCCCGGGAAAATCGACCTGGAAGGCCGGTACCGGAGCCAGCGGCTCCTGGGGCGGATTTATCCGGAAAAGGGAGAGACCCTCCATTTTTCCGGGGACAGCGGCGCTTTCCGCATCCAGCGGTGGGCGGAAGATATGAGAAATCGGATTTCCCATGCCTTCTCTCCCTACATGGATTCGGTGCGGCTGCACATTCTGGGAACATTGCTCTTCGGGGGCAATTACGGAGATATTCCGCAGTCCATCATGACGTCATTCTCCTCGACCGGTATTATTCATATTCTGTCAGTATCAGGGTCCCATGTGGCCCTGCTCTTCGGATTTCTCTATTTTCTGGGGAAATGGATACACCTGCCGGAAAAGGTGGTCATTTCTGCCTCCATTCTCTTGGTTCTTTTTTATTCGTTCCTCTCCGGCCTGGTGCCTCCGGTGATCCGGGCGGCGGCCATGGGGATTTTATCGGTGGGAGGAGTCTTCCTGGACCGGGAGAAATCGTCCCTGAACCTCTTGGGGGCCGCGGTGACAGGGATGCTGCTGTGGGATCCCTTCTACCTTTATGATGTAAGTTTCCAGCTTTCTGTTGGTGCTTCGGCGGGAATCCTCATTTTCTACCGGCCCCTGTCCCACTTTTTCAGCCGTTTTTCGCATCTGCCCCACTGGATCGGCGAGGGCATCGCCCTTTCCACGGCGGCCCAGGTGCTCACCATTCCTTTGGTGCTTTATGATTTCCATAGTTTTCCCCTCTATTTCATCCCCGCCAACCTTTTCGTGACGCCGGTATTGGAGTGGGTGATTATCGCAGGACTTCTGGCAGCGGTGCTGTCCTTTGTTTTCCTGCCCCTGGCCGGCGGGATCCTGCAGCTCGCCGATTATCTTCTGTGGTTTTCCATCCGCCTGAACCAGACCCTTTCCTCTCTCCCCGGAGCCTCCCTTCGGACAGGAGCCATGAGGGTCATGGAATCCTTCTTTACTACAGCACCGTCGGGATTCTTTATTTCAAAGACCATATTTTCCCCATGCCCCGGCGCCGTCTGGCAGCGGGAGGCTGCTGGTGCCTGCTGGCCCTGGGATGCCTGGTACTGTTCCTCTTTGCCCCTGAGGCCCGGCTCTATGCGCCGGAACTGGGGCCGGACCAGGGAGCCATCTTACTTTCCGGGGGCCGCAGGATTCTTTACTACCGGGGCGGCAGCATTCCTTCCCACACGTCGAACTGGGAATGGAATTCCCTCCTGGGCTACGTGGGCCTTACGGAGGCGGACCTGCTCATCCTGAACCTGGAAGAGGTGAAGGAGCCTATCCCCCTGTCCCTTTCCATCCCGGTCCGGGAAATCTGGGTGGCCGGGGGACCGGTGGAGAAAAAGGCGCCCCAGGTGCTGAAGGATTTCAGGGGCACCTTGAGAAATGTGAAATCCGCCCGTCTCACCATGGGAAACCTCAAAGCCCTCACCAATGGCAGCAGCTTTCTTCTGTCCGAAGGGGAGAGGGCGGTTTATTTCTCCGGCAGGAAAGGGCTCTCCCTGCCCTCGTTTCCGGAGCACACTCTGTGGGTGGCGGGGAACCGGAAGAACAGCATGGGCATCCCGGCCGAGGAAATCCGGCGGGTCCGGGGAGAAGCCATTATTTATGGAGGCAGCCGCCTCGCCTCCTCCTGGGAAGATGTGGATTTGTTTGAGGCGGAACAGTATCCCGCAGCCAATGTGTATGAAAAGGGCATGCAGGCTGCTTCGTTTCGCAGGGAATGGAAACTGGAAGGACATGATTTATGACATCCGGCACAATGAAGAAGAATAACTGCTGTTTCCTCTACGGCGATGACAGCGTTTCCGCCAATATTCGAAAGGATGGGCTCATCCGGGCCTATTTCCGGGGTCGGGAGCCGGATACTACCGTCTTCGACGGCAGCGGCACCTATGAGGAGTACCGGAACGCCCTGGAAGGGCAGTCCCTCTTCAGCACGGACACGGCGGTGGTCATCAAAAATCCGCCCATGCTGAAGCGGGCGGTGCACTCGGAAAAGGAAGAAAAGAAGCAGGCCGAATTCCTGGAGCTCCTGAAGGGCCTTCCTCCGGAGACCCTGGTGATCATCCTGCTGGAAGGGAAGCCGGACAAGAGGACGAAATTCGTGAAGGGTCTCCTGTCCCTCTGTTACAGCGAGGAAATCAGCCTCCTGAATCCCCGGGACGCCGCAGGCACCCTGATCCGCATGCTGGCGGACCAGGGGAAGCGGGTGGACTACGGGGCCCGGGAGTACCTGGAGACCGTCCTTTCTTCGTGGAATGAGATTTCCGCCCCCCTTCTCCAGACGGAATGTGATAAAATTGTGCTGATGTGCGGCAGCCGGGACACGGTGACACAGAAGCTTCTGGAAATCGCCCTGCCGGACTATATGAACCAGGGAATTTTCAAATTCACCGATGCCCTGCTGGACAGGAAGGCGGATGTGGTCCTTTCCAGCGCGGACCGGGTATTCACCGATATTCCCACCACCATTAAAAATCTCGGTTTCCTGTCGTCGAAATTCAGGAAAATCAAGATTCTCCATGAAATGGAAAGAAACCGGATCCCCGAGAAGGATATCCAGAAGGTCCTCGGCGTCCGGTCCTCCTGGATGTGGCGGAATATGAAGAACGAAGCCCGGAAGGTGAGCGAAGAGGAAGCGGAATGGTTCCTCCTCGAAATTTTTAAATACCAGATGAAGACGCGGCAGGGGGCCTCGGAAATGGAACTGAAGGACCTGCTTTTGAAATATTGTATGAAACGAAGGAATCGTCATTGAAGCTCAGGGTAAAACGGATAGCGGCCATGCTCTCACTGGCTGTCATAGTGGTGGGAGCAGGGGCTCCTTTTATTTGGGTCAAAGGGGACGCCGTCATCCCCGGGGTCTGGGTGAACGGGATCGCCGCCGGCGGGAAGACGCGGGCGGAACTGACGGAACTCTTCCGGCAGAAAAACGGAGACCTGGCGGGGGAGAAACTGGAACTTGCGAAGGATACGGCCCATGAAACGTGGACATTCCAGGAACTGGGCGTCCACTACGATGAAAAGAGCGTAGACGAAGCCATGGCCATCGGCCGCACCGGCAGCCTCCTGAACCGGTGGGAAGAGCGGTGGAAGGCCCTCCTCTCCGGCAAAGCAGCCCATGTGGAGGCGGCCTTTGACGAGAAGGCGGTGGACGGCAAAGTGGCCGCCCTCGTGGCGAAGTACGGGAAACCGGCGCAGAATGCCTATCCCCGTTTCCATAACGACGGCTCCATCACCTTCACCGAAGGGCGGCCGTACCTCAAGGTGGATGGAGACGCCCTGAAAGAGGACGTCCGGGAAACCCTGGCAGCGGGGGAGGGAAAGACCCTGGACATCCCGGCGTCGGATGAGAAAAAGCCGAATATGTCCGCCGCCGATGCGAAAGAAATCAACAGCATCCTGGGGAAATACACCACCCACTTCGGTCCCGACCGGAACCGGAGCAGCAATATTTCCCTGGCCGCCGAGAAGATCAGCGGTACCTACCTGAAGCCCGGAGCCGATTTCTCCTACAATGGCACCACCGGCTCCCGGTCCGCCGCCAATGGGTATAAAGAGGCGCCGGTCATTATCAATGGGAAACTGGAGCCCGGCAGCGGCGGCGGTGTATGCCAGGTGAGCTCCACCCTTTTCAATGCGGTGCTCCTCTCGGGCCTGGAAGTGACCCAGCGTACCAGCCATTTCTCGCCGGTATCCTACGTCCCCATAGGCCGTGACGCCACGGTGGCCGAAGGAATCATCGATTTCCGCTTCCGGAACCACCTGAAACACGGCATTTATATCTATACCGAATACGCACCGGGCTCTGTCACCGTCTTCATCCTGGGCAATAGGGAAGATAAACCGTCCTACGTGGATCTTTCCAAGACAAAGGACGACACCCTGCCCTTCAAGACGGTGAATAAAGTGGACCCCGCCCAGAAGGAAGACAAAAAGGTGGACGAAGGCCATGAAGGAAGAAATGTCACCATCAAACAGAGCGTCAAATGGGCCGACGGCCGGGTCTACCACGACCTCTTCGAGTCCGACTACGAAGCCGTAGACACGGTGGTCACCTATAAGAACCCGGACGATGTGCCGAAAGAGTAAATAGCATAAGGTCCAAATGGTGTATGGGGCTAAAGGTGGTGGGTCAGCATCGCTTCGCTTGCTGACCGGGTTGCAGGTGCTTCGCACCGGGGGCATAAGGTGATTCAGCCGCCAAAGGCGGCTATTGCTCCTTACGCCCCCGCTGGATGAGCGCAGCGACATCCAGCCACAACCCGGTCGGGCCAGCGAAGCAGCGCCCGACCTACAACCCTTAGCCCCATATAACACGTACGGGACGTCAATCATTTTCATTTATAAAGGAGTAAACCATGGGAAAATACCGTCTGCAGTCACGGAATCGGAATTCCGCCATCCCCATCATGGAGGTGGACACAGAATGCCGGGCCTGGTACATCAAAGCGGACCACAAAGAAGCCGCCATCAAAGCCCTCCAGGATATGGGGAAAGAAATCCTTTCCATTGAGACCATCTATATCAATGGGGACGACGTGACGGACGAAGTGTTCTCCAAAATCGCCATGAACCAGGGACAACCCCAGGGAGTGCCCCTGGCTTCCGCACCGAAAGCACCGGAAGCGCCGGCGTCCTATGCCGGCTTCGGCGGGGAAGAGATTCCCCTGCCCGATGAGGAGCCCATGGAAAACTATGCCCTCCCGCCCGACAATATTTCCCTGCCCTCCCTGGATTCCATAGAGCAGGCGGCGTCCCGGCCGGAAGAGCCGCCGCTGCCGGAGGCGCCGGAAATGGACATGCCCGATATCCTGCCATCCCTTTCCAGCGTGCTCCCCAAGAGCGCCTTCACCGCCTCCCCTTCGGGCAAGGCGAAAAAGGGCGGCCCCACGAATGGCATTTTCATCGGCAGGAAACATATTTCCGGGGACCCCGTGGACATCAGGACCATCACCGACGAGGCAGATGGCGTCATCTTCACGGGCACCGTCATCAATGCGGAGGTCCGGGAACTCCGGAGCAAGAAGAAGCTCTTCATCATGAGCCTGGCCGATGAGACGAACGGCATTGCCTGCAAGAAATTTTTCGACAAGCCCGAAGAAGCATCGGCGGTGGAGTCCCTGAAGCCCGGCACCGTGGTGAAAGTGCGGGGGAACGTGCGGTTCGACAAGTATACGAACGGCCTCACCCTGGAAATCCAGCAGATGGAGAAGGGGGAAGCCCAGGTCATCGACCACGAAGACAATTATCCTACGCCAAGGGTGGAGCTCCATCTCCATACGAAGATGAGCCTCGACGGCCTTATCGATAACGAAGAAATCATCAAGACCGCTGCCAAGTGGCACCATCCCGCCGTGGCCATCACGGACCATGGGGTCATCCAGGCCTTTCCGAAAATCCAGGACCTGGCGGAGAAATACCACCAGAAGGTCATTTACGGCATGGAAGGGTACATGATCGACAAGATCCCGGAGAACCCGGACACCGACCGGCAGCAGTACAACCACATCATCATCCTGGCGAAGAACATCACCGGCCTGCGCAACCTCTACCGCATGGTGACCCTGTCCCACCTGAAGTACTACCGGAAGCGGCCCCTTATCCCGAAGCCCATACTGGAAGAATTCCATGAAGGCCTCATTTACGGCTCCGCCTGCGTGATGGGCGAATTTTTCCGGGCCGTGCTGAAGGGGGAAAGCGACGAAGAACTGATCAAAAAGGCGAAGTTCTACGATTACCTGGAAGTGCAGCCCCTGGGAAACAATGAATTCCTCATCAACGAAGACAAGTTCGGAAATGTGAATTCGAAAAAGGACCTGGAGGACCTGAACCGGAAGGTCATAGAAATCGGGGAAAAGGCGGGACGTCCGGTCTGTGCTACCTCCGACGCCCACTACATGTTTGCCGAAGACCAGCGGAACCGGGACATCCTCCTTTCCAACTGGGAAAAGCCGGGGAAAATCGAATCCCATCCCCCCGTCTACATCCGCACCACCCAGGAAATGCTGGATGAATTTTCCTACCTCCCCAAGGAAAAGGCCATCGAAATCGTCATTACCAATACCAGGAAAATCGCAGAGCAGTGCGAAGTGCTGAAGCCTCTGGCGGAAGAATGGAAGTCCTACAACCCGAAAATCGCCGGCGCCGATGACAAGCTGGTGAAAATGTGCTACGACAATGCCCACGCCATTTACGGGGACCCTCTGCCGAAAATCGTGGAGGACCGGCTCACCCTGGAACTGACGCCGATCATCAAGCACGGCTACGGCGTACTGTACTACATCGCCCATAAGCTGGTGAAGCACTCCAACGACCGGGGCTACCTCGTAGGTTCCCGAGGATCCGTAGGCTCCTCCTTCGTTGCCACCATGTCCGGCATTACGGAAGTAAATCCGCTGCCGCCCCATTACGTGTGCCCCAAGTGCCACTGGACCCAGTTCTTCACCGACGGCTCCGTAGGCGGCGGCTTCGACCTGCCCGACAAGAAATGTCCGAAATGCGGCACCCCGCTCCATAAGAACGGCCACAACATTCCGTTCGCCGTATTCCTGGGCTTCGACGGGGACAAGGTCCCTGATATCGACCTCAATTTCTCCTCCGGCGACGACCAGGGCGTGGCCCACAAGTACACCGAAGAACTCTTCGGCCGGGACAACGTATTCCGGGCCGGTACCATCGCCGGCATCCAGGACAAGACGGCCTACGGTTTCGTGAAAAAATACGCCGAAAACCGGGGCCTCTCGTTCAATGATATTTTCATAGAAAAACTGTCTGCCGGTGTGGCAGGCGTGAAACGGACCACCGGCCAGCACCCGGCGGGCATCATGGTATGCCCGAGGGATATGGACATCCACAATTTCACGCCCCTCCAGTACGCGGCGAACAAGAAATACCTGAAAGACGAAGAGGGAAACCAGATTCCCGGCACCATCACCACCCACTTCGATTACCACTCCATTTCCGGCCGTATGCTGAAACTGGATATTCTGGGCCACGATGATCCGAAGGTGATCCGCATGCTCCAGGACATCACCGGCATCGACCCCATGACCATTCCCTTCGACGACAAGAAGACCCTGTCCCTCTTTTCCTCCACCGAAGCCCTGGGCATTACCCCCCAGCAGCTGGCATCGGTCATCGGAAACAAGGGGGTTACCGTAGGGGCCCTGGGGCTCCCGGAATACGGCACCCCCTTCGTTCGGGGCATGCTGGAAGATACGAGGCCGAAGAACTTTTCCGAGCTTGTACGAATTTCCGGTTTTTCCCACGGCACCGATGTGTGGCTAAATAACGCCCAGGACCTCATCAAGAACGGCACCGTAAAACTGGAAGACGCCATTTCCACCCGAGACGACGTGATGAACTACCTCATCCACCACGGGGTGAAGCCCCTCACTGCCTTCAAGGTCATGGAAAACGTCCGTAAAGGGAAGGGCCTGGAAAAGAACGGCTCCAACAACCGGGCGGAGCTGGACGCCGCCCACATTCCCCAATGGTTCATCGATTCCTGCCTCAAGATTGGCTACCTCTTTCCGAGGGCCCACGCCGTGGCCTACGTTATGATGGCCTTCCGCATCGCCTGGTTCAAGGTGTACCAGCCCCTGGCCTACTACGCCGCCTACTTCACCATCCGCGCCGAAGGCTCCTTCAATGCGCCGGTGATCCTCCGGGGCCTGGAGTCCCAGAAACAGGAACTGGCCCGCATCGCCTCCCTGGAACACCCCACGGCCGTGGAAAAGGGCAACGCCACGGTCATCGAAGTGGCGGCGGAAATGTACCTCCGGGGCCTGGAATTCCTGCCCATCAGTCTTGAGAAGTCCGACGCCTCCGAATTCAAGATGGAAGACGGGAAACTCCGCCCTCCCTTCAACTGCATCCCCGCCCTGGGAGACGCGGTGGCCAAGGAAATCGTAAAAGCAAGGGACGAGCACCGCTTCACCTCCAAGGAAGACCTGAAGAAACGGGGCAAAGTAAGCCAGTCTATCATCGATACCATGGACGACATGGGCATCCTGAAAGACCTGCCGGAAGAAGAGCAGATGTCGCTGTTCTCGTTTGAGTATTGAGTGTGACAGCGGAACGGATGAATGGGGCTAAAGGTGGTGGGTGAACATCGCTTCGCTCGTTCACCGGGTTGTGGGCGCTTCGCGCCAGGGTCGTAAGGTGAATCTGCCGCCGAAGGCGGCCTTTGCACCTTATGCCCCCGCTGCGCCAAGGCGTCAGCCTTGGCAGGCAGCCACCACCCGGCCGGGCCAGCGAAGCGGCGGAAGGCCCACAACCCTTAGCCCCATTTATACGTATGGCATACCTTCCATCACAATGCTCTTGCATAAATTCTCCATCCCATGATATAATTGCATTAACATTCGGGGTTATAGCTCAGTTGGTCAGAGCGCTTCGTTGACATCGAAGAGGTCTTTGGTTCGAATCCAAATAGTCCCACCAGAATTCATAACCCGCCGAAGAGGCGGGTTTTTGTGTTTTCAGAAATCCGGAAAGAAGGGGAGTCCATGAAAGCGTTTGCAGTGCTCATGGTATTGATTGCCGGCACCATGTGGGCCGGCTGCGGCCTGGCGGCCCAGGACTTCTTCCGAAAAAGCGCGCTGGACTCCATGGACCTCACGGTATTCCGTATGTTCTCCGCCGGGTTCATCATGTTCTGCGTCTGCAACATCCGGGGTCAATGGAAACCGGCCATCCGGGAAATGAAGAAAAGGCCCGTCCTCTGGCTGGGCCTTATTTTCTACGGCATCGTGGGGCTCATGCTCATGCATTACACCTACTTCGCCTCCATCGCCGCCGGCAATGCCGCCGCCGCCACGGTGATCCAGTACACCTGCCCCGCCATCGTTATCATCTGGGTGTCCCTCCGGCATCGCCGGTTTCCCGGGAAAGGGGAGCTCACGGCAGTGATTCTTGCTATTGCCGGCGTCTTCCTACTCGTCACCGGCGGCGATATCCATAAAATCGCCGTACCGGCGGACTGCGTATACCTGGGCCTGGTATCCGCCTTCTTCTTCGCTGTCTGCGCGGTGTATCCGAAACACCTCATGGGCATCCTGGACAACTCCTTCATTCTCACCATCGGCATGTTCACCGGCGCCATAGCGGCGTGGCTGGTGGACCCGGTCACCGACTTTTCCGGCTTCTTTGCCAGGGACGTCCTCTTCGACTCCATCTGGATCGTCGTCTGCGGCACCGTGGTGGCCTTCACCTGCTACAACGCCGGCCTCCACTACCTCAGCGAATCCCAGGCCTCCGTCACCGCCACCGTAGAACCGGCGGTGTCCGTCATCGCCTCCCTCTTCCTCTTCAACGTCCGCTTCGACTGGCTCCAGGCCATAGGCATCATCATGGTCCTCCTTGCCATAGCGGCGCCGGGGATTATAGGGAAGAAAGGGGAGTAGAGGACAGGCCCAGGTCTAGGTCTAGATCTAGATCTAGGTCTAGGTCTACAGCGGCTCCGCCGCATGATGGCCCATACATTCAAGTGACTCTACCCACATAAACCGTGCCCCCTTGGAGAAGGGGGCAGCCCAAAGGGCGGGGGATGGATCCGCCTCAGAGAGGCGGGACCTGCAAAGCAGGGGATGGAGGTAAAACAGAAAGTGAGAAAATCCATCAGAATCCCTCTGTCTGCTGGCGCAGACATTCCAGGGGTACTGTTAACCGCAGCTCCGCTGCAGGGGGTGTATCAAAATGCGGCGCTTCCCAATTTGTGCGCCGCCACCACCATTCCTAATTCCTAATTCCTCATTAATTCTCCTCGATCTCAATCTCGATCTCAGTCTCAGCCTCAGTCCCATTTCCCTTTACGCTTCTTTCCCTCTTATAGTACAATAGAGCAGATGAAAATTTTGCATTATATACAGGAGCACCTATGGATACAGAACATATCAGAAACTTTTCAATTATCGCCCACATTGACCATGGGAAATCCACCCTGGCAGACCGGCTCATTGAGCTCACCGGTACCGTGAAGAAAAGGGACATGGAAGCCCAGATCCTGGACACCATGGACCTGGAGCGGGAGAGGGGCATCACCATCAAGGAGCAGTCGGTGCGGCTCATGTACAAGTACGAGGACGGCGACACCTACGAGCTGAACCTCATCGACACCCCAGGGCATGTGGACTTCAATTACGAAGTGTCCCGGAGCCTTTCCGCCTGCGAAGGGGCCATTCTCATCATCGACGCCACCCAGGGGGTCCAGGCCCAGACCCTGGCCAACGTGTACCTGGCTTTGGACCACGACCTGGAAATCATTCCGGTCATCAATAAGATCGACCTTCCCAGCGCCGACATTGACCGGGTGAAGAAGGAAGTGGAAAATATCATCGGCCTCGACATGTCCGATGCCATCCCCGTTTCCGCCAAAACCGGCCAGAACGTGGAGGAAGTGCTGAAGCGCATCGTGGAGCAGGTACCGCCGCCTCCGGATAATTCGAAGAAGCCCCTGCGCTGCCTCATTTTCGATTCCATTTTCGATTCCTATAAAGGGGCCATTGCCTATGTCCGGGTGATGGACGGGGAAATCAGGCCGGGCATGAACATCCGCATGATGGCTTCCGGCAAGGTGTATACGGTGACGGAAGTGGGCTATTTCTCGCCGCTCCCGAAGCCCACCGACGTCCTCACCTGCGGCTCCGTGGGCTACGTGGCCGCCAGCATCAAAAACGTCCAGGACTGCGAAGTGGGGGATACCATCACCACCGCTGAAAACGGCGCCGCCGAAGCCCTGCCGGGATACCGGAAGGCCCTGCCCATGGTGTTCTGCGGCATGTACCCCATCGACAGCAAGGACTATGACAACCTGAAGGAAGCCCTGGAAAAGCTGCAGCTCAACGATGCGGCCCTGGAATTCCAGCCCGAAACCTCCCAGGCCCTGGGATTCGGTTTCCGCTGCGGTTTCCTGGGACTCCTCCACATGGACGTGGTCCAGGAACGGCTGGAACGGGAGTACCACCTGAAGCTCATCACCACGGCGCCCTCCGTCATTTACCATGTATACAAAACCGACGGCACCATGGTGCCCGTGGACAATCCGGCGGAACTGCCGCCTATGACGAAGATCGAGCACATCGAAGAACCGGTGGCCAAAGTGAGCATCCTCGTCCCCTCCACCATGGTGGGGAACGTGATGGAACTGGTCCAGAACCGCCGGGGGGTCTTTGAAAATATGGAATACCTCGATGAGACGCGGGTGGACCTCACCTACCACGTGCCCCTTTCGGAAATCATCTTCGATTTCTTTGATAAGCTGAAATCCTGCACCAAGGGCTACGCCTCCCTGGACTACCAGGTCGACGGCTACCAGAAGACGGACGCCGTGAAGCTGGATATCCTCCTGAACGGGGACCTGGTGGATGCCCTGTCCATCATCGTCCACCGGAGCAATGCCCCCGCCCGGGGCCGGGCCCTGGCGCTGAAGCTGAAGGACATCATCCCGAGGCAGCAGTTCGAAGTGCCCATCCAGGCGGCCATCGGCAGCAAGATCATCGCCCGGGAAACCATCAAGGCCTACAAGAAGGACGTGCTGGCCAAGTGCTATGGCGGCGACGTGACCCGTAAGAAGAAACTCCTGGAAAAGCAGAAAGAAGGGAAGAAGCGCATGAAGCAGGTGGGCAGCGTGGAAATCCCCCAGGAAGCGTTTATGGCGGTCCTGAAAGATGACTGACCTGGGATTATACATTCATATACCCTTCTGTAGAAGCCGCTGTGATTACTGCGGCTTCTATTCGATTGGACGGCAGCCGGATGACCGCTTCGTGGAAGCCCTCCGGAAGGAAATGGAAATGAGAAGCCCCGCCTTTGCCGAAAGGACCTGCGACACCCTCTACCTGGGCGGCGGCACACCGTCCTCCCTCACCGAAGACCAGCTGGAACGGGTCATGGAAGGGGTAAGGCAACATTTCCACATTTCCGACACCGCCGAAATTACCATGGAAATGAACCCCTGCGACATGACGGAGTCCTATCTGGAAAACGCAAAGGCCCTGGGCATCAACCGCATTTCCATCGGTGTCCAGAGCCACGACGACCGTCTCCTTCGAGCCATCGGCCGCCTCCACAGCGCGTCGGACGCGGAAAAGGCGGTAAAAAGGGCCTATAAAGCCGGATTTCACAACATGAGCATCGACCTCATGTACGAACTGCCGGGGCAGACCGTGGAGGATTTCCGGAAATCCCTCCTCTGGGCGGTGCACCTTCCCATTACCCACGTCTCCGTGTACAGCCTTATCCTGGAAGAGGGGACGCGGTTCAAGCAGCTGGCAGACCGGGGCGCACTCCCGAGGCCCACGGAAAACGACAGCTGGCTCATGTACCGGGACATGTGCCGGATCCTTCCGCACTACGGCTTCGAACGGTACGAAATCTCGAGCTTTGCCCGGAAAGGCTTCCGCAGCCGGCACAACCGGAAGTACTGGGAGCTCAAAGACTACCTGGGCCTCGGCCCCGCCGCCGCCTCCCGCATCGGAAGACAGCGGTTCGAAGTAAGCCCCGGCGTCCGGCTCTACGAAAAAGAACTGCTCACCGGAAACCCGCCGCCCATGGAAGTGGAAAACCTCACAGAAAAGGATGAAATGGAGGAGTACTGCTTCCTCCACCTCCGCATGAAAGAAGGCATCCCCCTGGACGACTTCGCCCGCCGCTACGGAGAAGACATCCGCTACTGGTACGGCGATAAAATCACCATGCTGGAAAAACAGCACCTCCTGAAAGAAGAAAACCGCCGCCTCTTCTTCACCTTCCACGGCGCCGCCCTGGGCAACTACGTATTCGAACAGTTCCTGAGAGACGAATAGGGGAGGCAGCGGCATGCGCACGGGTGGGGCCTTGAGCCTTCAGCCTTGAGCTGCCAGGCCCTGCGGGCCAAGTGACAAATGGATAAGTGTGCGGCTACACATGCGGGGGCATTTAGCTGTTAGCTTCCAGCAGCTTGAAATGTCGGTCAGCCTGCGGCGCACCCGACAGCTAACCTCCGTCTGCTTCGCAGCCACCTCCTTCCCAAGGAAGGAGGCTAACGATCCGCGGCTTCGCCGACGATGGAATCCTAAAGACTCTGCACAAATAACGTGAAATTGACACAGCACGAGGCTCCTTCCTCGGGAAGGAGCTGCCCACGGGGCTGAGGTTAGCTTATGGGAACTGATGGGACCCGGTCCGCAGGGCCTGTGCAGCTGAAGGCTCAAGGCCCCGCTCGTTCGCACGCACCGCCAGCCTGCCCGGCGCCGCAGGCGTATGTCCTCGATCTCGAACTCGGCCTCGATTTCATCCATACCACCATTCCTCATTCCTGATTCCTAATTCCTAATTTTTCATTTCCCCTTTCCTTTTTCCCTCGGTTGGATTATTATAAGAGTATCCACAATTTCACAAGAAAAAGGAAGCACTGCGGCTTCGGGGACGGGAAATCCCGTGCCCCTCTGCCGGGGTGCCTTTTTTATTGGAGGGAGAATTTGTTATGCCAGTTTCTTACATGGAAATCAATCTGAATGCACTTCGTCACAATCTGAGAGTGATCCGCCAGCACCTGCCGAAAGAGGTGAACGTACTGGCCGTGGTGAAAGCCAATGCCTATGGCCATGGCGTCGTGGAAACACTCCGCATTGCCATGGAAGAAGGATACACCGCTGCCGCCGTGGCAAGAGTAGAAGAGGGCGCCGAACTCCGGAGAGCCGGATTTACCTGCCCCATGTACGTCCTGGGCCTTCCGCTGCCGGAAGACATGCTCATGGGCGTAAAATACGACCTCACCCTGCCGGTGGATGACACCGTGGACCTGGATGCCTTCGAAGACATCGCCAAAGGCGCCGGAAAGACCGTAGAAGTCATGATGCCTATCGATACGGGCATGAACCGTATCGGCACCCATCCTGAAGACGTGCCGGCGTTCCTGGAAAAGCTGTCCCACTATCCCCACCTGCACCTCCATGGCACCTGGACCCACATGGCCACTGCCGACTGCAAAGACAAGTCCGCAGCCTTGAAACAGCTGGACCGCTTCGATGAAGCCATCGCCAAAATGCCGGTGGACGACAAATTCGTCATTTCCTCCGCCAACAGCGCCGGTGTCATTGATATTCCCAGAAGCTGGCACAACCTGGCCCGTCCGGGCATCATCATCTATGGACCCCAGCCCTCTGACGAAATGGAAAACAAACTGGACCTCCAGTACGTCATGCGCATCGTGAGCCACGTCACCCACGTACAGACCCTCCATAAGGGCGAAGCCATCGGCTACGGCGGTACCTTCGTGGCAGACAGGGACATGAAGACCGCCACCGTCCCCATCGGCTACGCCGACGGCTATCCCCGCTGCCTTTCCAATAAGGGAGCCGTCCTCATCGGAGGCAAACGGTGCCCCATCATCGGCCGCATCTGCATGGACCAGTTCATGGTGGCTGTAGATGACACCGTAAAACCGGGAGACGAAGTCATCCTCATGGGCAAACAGGGAGATGGGGAAATCACCCTAGACGAAGTGGCTAAGACCGCCGGCACCATTCCCCACGAAATCACCTGCGACCTGAAGAGAATCCCGAGAGTGTTTGTAGAAAAGTGATTCATCTGCAGCGATGATGGGCAGCTGGGTGCCCTGCATAGGGGTGGGGCACCCAGCTTCTCGACAGCCTGCGGCATGAAAATGGACGGAATCATCTAAAGGAAGCGCCGCAGGTGGACCAGCTTTTTGGGCAGCTGGGATGCTCTACAGGTATACACGCCGCTCATTCGCCGTACTGCGTAAATACCCTCTTCCCATTCCGGATGAGATATGCTATAATACCATTTGTTAAGCGTCTATAGCTCAGTGGATAGAGCACTGGTCTCCGGAACCAGGTGTCGAGAGTTCGAATCCCTCTAGACGCACCAGAATAAACAAAGCCTCATGCCCGAATCGGGATGAGGCTTTTTTGAACCGTTACTTTTCCTCTATATATACCGGATACCGGCAGATGCCGCAGGAGGCACTATGGACGAATTCAATTTTCTTTTTCTGGCCCTTGGCCTTCTCATGACCCTTTGGAGCTGGAAAGCATCGGGAAAGGGAGAAAGCTCCGTCTCTTATCCTGCCTGGTACAAGGCTCTGCGGCTTTTCTGCCTTGCGGTGATATTCCTGCCCTGCCTGCTGCTCACGGTTATGGAACCGGTGCCGGAGGAGATCCTGAATTATGCGGTGGATGGAGAAATCCTGGCCTTCCTGGTGCTTGTCATGGTGCCGGTGAAAGCGGGAAAGAAGAAGCCCCTCCATCAGCTGTCGGAGGAAGAGCAGAAACGCCGGAGGAGGACGGAGCGGCAGAAGGCGGTTCTCCTGGGAGCGGCGGTGACGGTACTCATGTGGATTGCTTTCCTTTACTTCATCCACCACTGATCTGTCTTTGGCATCACATTTTTTATAAAATGAAAAAATATCCGGATTTCCATGTTCTATCCTGCCTCCGGATATCTTTCTTTTTCTCCCCTATTCTCCCTATTTCACAGGGAAATCCCCTGTTCTTACAGAAGCTTGACAAAAGAGGAAAATATGGGTATACTATTCAAGTAACTTACATGCGGCCCGGTGGTGTAGTGGTCTAACATGCCGCCCTGTCACGGCGGAGATCGTCAGTTCAAATCTGATCCGGGTCGCCATGTGCGGAAGTAGCTCAGTGGTAGAGCACAACCTTGCCAAGGTTGGGGTCGCGGGTTCGAGTCCCGTTTTCCGCTCCATATGGCGGCATAGCCAAGCGGTAAGGCAGAGGTCTGCAAAACCTTTATCCCCAGTTCGATTCTGGGTGCCGCCTCCATATCTTAACTATGACAACCTTATATATATACCTGCCGGGGTGGCGGAACTGGCAGACGCAAGGGACTTAAAATCCCTCGAATCGTGAGATTCGTACCGGTTCGATTCCGGTCCTCGGCACCATATAGAATTTACAGTTGAAACGAGATGTTTCAACTTTTTTATTTGGTGAGTTTGGATCAAAGCGACGCAGTCCGGACGTCTTTTATGATATCCGGCAGCTGGAAGCCCCGCTTCCGGTGGCTCTGTTCGTAAACATGCGATAATACCCACTTTGGCACTTTTCTGTTTCCATGGTATAATAAGCTCATGCTGGGGGAGTCCTGGAGTGAGGACTGAGAGGAGCAATCCGACCCTTTGAACTTGATGCGGATCATACCGACGGAAGGAAGCAGGAAGATTTGGCTTTGAGAGTCCCCAGCGGGGGCTCTTTTTATTTTGCATTTTTACAGGAGGCACTATGACACAGCTGGAAGCAGCAAGAAATGGGATTATTACAGAGGAAATGAAGACAGCAGCCCGGGAAGAGGGAGTGACGGAAGAATTTATCCGCCAGGGCATTGCGGAAGGCACCATCGTGCTGCCCCACAATATTTACCACAAATCCATCCATCCCTACGCCATCGGTAAGGGACTCCGGACGAAGATGAACGTGAACCTGGGGATTTCCTCGGACGTCTGCAATTACGACACGGAACAGGCAAAGGCAGAGCTTTCCTGGAAAATGGGGGCCGAAGCCATTATGGACCTGTCCTGCTATGGGGAAACGGCGCCTTTCCGGGAATGGCTCGTGAAGAACAGCCCCTCCGCCATCGGTACGGTTCCCATGTACGACGTGAAAGGGGTCCTTCATAAAGGGCTGAAGGACATGACCGCCGATGACCTCTTCTCCGTTGTCGAAAAGCATGCGAAGGACGGCGTAGATTTCATGACCATCCATGCCGGCCTCAACCGGGAAACGGCAAAGCATATCATGAGAAATAAAAGAATCACGAACCTTGTCTCTCGGGGCGGCTCCATCCTCTTTGCCTGGATGTACATGCACGGCAAGGAAAATCCCTTCTACGAACAGTTCGACCGGCTCCTGGAACTGCTGAAGAAATACGATGTCACCCTGTCTCTGGGCGATGGATGCCGCAGCGGCAGCGGCCATGATTCCACCGATGCCATCCAGATTTCCGAACTCATTAACCTGGGAGAACTCGTCCTTCGGGCAAGGAAAGCCGGAGTCCAGGTCATGGTAGAGGGTCCGGGTCACATGCCGGTTTCCGATATCCGGATGAACGTGGAAATTGCCAAGAAACTGTGCCACGGTGCACCGCTTTACGTACTGGGACCCATTGTGACCGATATTGCACCGGGCTATGACCATATCACCGCCGCCATCGGCGGCACCCTGTCCGCTGCCTGTGGCGCCGACTTCCTCTGCTACGTGACACCTGCGGAACACCTCCGTCTCCCGGACCTGGATGATGTCCATGAAGGCATCGTGGCTTCCAAAATTGCCTGCCATGCGGCGGACCTGGCCAAGGGAGTGAAGGGCGCAGCCCTCTGGGATGAAAAGATGAGCTGGGCAAGACGGAAAGTGGACTTCAAAGAAATGATTCCCCTGGCCATCGATCCGGAAAAGGCCAGAAAATACAGGGAAAGCTCCATCCCCGAAGATGAAGCCACCTGCACCATGTGCGGTTCCATGTGTCCCATGAAGACACTGGACTCCATCCTGAACAACCGGAACCCCGAAGACGATCCCTTCGAGAAAGCGTGAGTGAAGAAGGGACAGCGGCTTTTGGCCGAGGCCCTGCCTGCGGCATGGCTGTGGCCTTTGGCCAGAGCAAAGGCTGCCGTCTGGACCCAAGAAAATATGTACGGACTCAAGCCTGCGGCCGTTTCCCTCAGATGCAGGCTTGAATCCGTATTTCTTTCCTTATGCCCAAGCGAAGTTTTAGCCTTGCTGCGCAGGACCCTGGCGAAGTCACTGTCTTGACGAAGTCCATAGCCTTGGCCGCTGGCGCAGCTCCCAAAATGGTATAATACATACAGATACATGCAGTGAAAGGGGGAGCGCCATGTTTATTTCAGATATGGTGGTGGAAAATTACCGGACCTTCCGCCATGTGGAACTTCATTTCGACAGCCGGGTGAATTATATTGTGGGGGACAACAACATCGGGAAAAGTAATTTTCTCACCCTCCTGAAATATGCCACCCATGGCTACGGGTTCAAGGAAAACGATTTCATGGATCCTGACCGGCCCATCCGGATCGAGATGACCCTGTCCTCCGCCGACGATGGCCTTACGGACAAAGCCCACCTGGAGCTGAAACAGTCCATCCGGGAAGTGGTGCCGAAACTGTACAATAAGGACGATGGCACCCTGCTTCCCCTGGAGTACGTGCGCTGCCTCTTTTATATTGACTTTGCCCTGGACGAAGTACCGAGAAACATGCTGTCCGAAAGGGACATGGTGAAGACCCTTTCCATTTTCGAAGGGTACCTGTCCACGGGGCCGGAGACGGTGAAGGAAGTGGAGACCCTGTTGGATAAGAGGGGATTCCATCTGAAACTGCCGGAAAATGATCCCCACAAGGCGGCGCTGCTCCTGATTAATGAAATCTTCCAGCCCTTTGCGGCAGGCACATCCTACGATTCCACCATTAAGCTCATGATTGCCGAAGGCATTGCGTTCCTCATCAAAATGCTGGACAAAAAGGAAAGCAGGGCCATTTCCTTCGACACCATGGTCATCACCGACAAAAAGGGACGCCGGTTCCTGCCGGTGACGGTGAGCATCGATGAACCGGAGCTCCACCTGCACCCCTACCTCCAGCGGGCCATGCTGGCCTTCTCCCGGTCCATCCTGAATAACGAAGAGCCCTTCTTCCTGAGGCTGGTGCAGAATCTTCTCGGCATCGACGGCCTCAATGGCCAGCTCTTCGTGGTCACCCATTCCACCGATGCCCTGGTGAATGACTATCGCCAGATCATCCGCATGTACTGGGACGACAAAAAGAAAGTCCAGGCCGCCTGCGGAGCCTCTTTCCATTTTAACAGTGAAATCGAAAAACACCTGATCATGCATTTCCCGGAAGTGAAGGAAGCCCTCTATTCCAAGTGCACCATCCTGGTGGAAGGGGAGACGGAGTACGGCTCCTTTGCCTACTTCGCCAGGACCCTGGGCGTCAATTTCGATTACCATGGCATCTGCCTCATCAATGCCCGGGGTGAAAGTTCCATTTCCAAGATTTCCCAGCTGGTGCGGCGCTTCCATATCCCCTCGGTGTGCCTCTACGACCGGGACGTGATGGCCGAGCGGTCCCAGTCGCCCCACGTATTCTATACGGACTACATCTGCTATGAAATGGACGTGGTGAAAGCCTGCATGGCTGCCCGGAGCCGGAAACTGCTGGACCAGGTCATCGGAGACGTGGAAGAGGCGGGGGATGCGGTGAATGCGTCCCTCATCAAGAAAGCCGGGGCCAAGCTGGGGCTTCCCAAGGGCTATTACCCGCCGACGAAGCTGAAAAATATTAACCCCCGGAATGAAAAGGCCCTGGAATTTTACTACTTCGCCTGGCTCTACGGAAATAAGGGAGTCATCATCGGCCGGGCCCTGGGAGAACGGCTGACGGAAAAAGAAATCCCGAAAGCCTTCGCCAGAGTCATCGAAGCGGCTGTCAAAGTATCGGACGGGGAGGAGTAGTAAGAGAGCACCATGCGCCCGCGTGGGGGAATATGTGGCTAAACGTCGTGTGTTCGTATGGGGGCTTCCCTAGAAGCTAGAAGCCCCCGCGGGTATGCATGCCACATGGCCACCCGTCACCCGGCCCGCAGGGCCTGGCCAGCTCAAGGCCTAAGGCTAAAGGCTCAAAGCCCCGGTCCCGGTGACTCCAACCGTACCCACGCCAGCGCCGCAGGTGGATTCCCTCAATCTCGACCTCAATCTCCATCTCATAAAAAGGGGCCCGGGAAAAATGAGTTCATTTTCCCGGGCCCCTTTTGTGACTACCCTATTTCACAATCATAATGGTGCATTTCGAATTACTTGCCAGATGGCTGGAGACGGAACCCATGAGCAGGCTCTTCAGAGCGCCCCGGCCGCGGCTGCCCATGACGATGAGGTCGAATTCTTTCTGAAGCGTCAGGGTTACCAGTTCATCCCCCGCATCGCCGGCGCGGAGAATGGTTTCATGGGGTACACCCTTCGGGAGGAGCGCTTCCGCTTCTTCCAGAAGCACGGTGCCGGGGTTCTTCTTCGGCGTGTCATCGGCGGAGGCCGAGGTGAGCCGTACTTTTTCCTTTGGCTCCTCAGCCGGAGTGACGGTGGCGATGAAGAGCTTTGCTCCCGGAATCAGGAGCGCCAGATCTGCCGCGGTGGCCAGAGCCTTTTTCGCGTAGGAAGAACCATCATAGGGAACGAGAATCTTTTTGAAACTTAACATGATGAATCAACCTGCCTTTCCCTGATAAAACCATGGAAGAAAACCGCTCTTTCTACCTGTATTGTAGACTTAAATTGAACAGAAGTCAAAAACAGGGCGCCGGGAAGGCCTTTGCTTCCGCGCCCCGGAAAGCCCACGGATACGGGGCTCTGGGGCTAGAGAATTATTCTATAATATCATTAAGAAAAATTTAAATCCTCTTTTTGTGATAAAATAAATATGAATCATACCCATGAAGAAGAAAGGGGGATTTCACAGAAAAAGGGATCGGCACTATTAGGGAATTTTAATTTACTGTCTATTGAAAAAGGGGACCATTCCCTTTATGATTATAGAGATAACTATTTTGATGGTATTTTTACAGGAGGCCGGCATGAGCGCGATTTCACTACAAGGTCGTTCGGTTCTTGGACTGAAAGATTTTACAGCCGAAGAAATTGAACGGATCCTTCAAGTAGCAGCACAAATGAAAAAGATTGTGCTTTCAGGTAACAAGAAGAAAGATTTCCTCAGAGGAAAATCCATTGTAACAGTGTTTTCCGAAGCATCTACCAGAACACGCAGTTCTTTCGAGCTTGCCGGTAAGTATTTGGGAGCCGATGTTATTAATATTACAAAGAGCGGCAGCTCGATGACGAAAGGTGAAAGCATGCGAGATACATTGCTTACCGTTTCCGCTATGGGAGTGGATGCAGTGATTATTCGTGATTCGTCAGAGGGGGCCGCTCTTTTTGCATCCAAAGTGATGAGTCCGAAGGTGAAGGTGCCGGTGGTCCTGAATGCCGGCGATGGCGCCCACGCCCATCCCAGCCAGGCCCTGCTGGAACTCTTTACCCTGAAGGAAGCAGGGAAGAATATCAAAGGCATGAAGTATGTCATCATCGGTGATATCCTCCATTCCCGGGTAGCGAGAAGCGACATTTACGGCTTCACGAAACTGGGAGCCGAAGTACACCTCGTGGGACCCCGCACCCTGGTTCCGAAGGAACTGGAATCCATGGGCTGCATCGTGGACGATGACCTGGAAACGGCACTGAAAGATGCCGATGCCATCAACATCCTCCGCATCCAGCTGGAACGGGCGGCTGCGGGCTTCATCCCCACCACCCGGGAATACGCGCGGCTCTTCGGCATCAATAAGAAGCGCCTCGCCCTCTGCAAACCGGACGTGGCAGTCATCCACCCCGGTCCCATGAACAGGGGCATTGAAATCGGATATGATGTGGCCTACGATGAATCTTCCTGGATCCAGGAAGAAGTGAGAAACGGCGTAGCCGTACGTATGGCACTGGAATATTTAACACTGACGGAGGGAAAAGACATTGATGCTCTTAATTAAAAACGGAACCATCGTAAACCCTGCCAAACACCAGCACGAGGTGGGAGATATTCTCGTTGAAAACGGAAAAATCCTGAAAATGGGGAAGAACCTGGCCCCCGCAGGGGATGCGGAAGTCTTTGATGCGAAAGGCCTCATCGTAACGCCGGGCCTCATCGATATGCACGTACATCTTCGGGAACCGGGACAGGAAGCAAAGGAAGACATCCACACCGGTACAGAGGCCGCTGCAGCCGGCGGTATCACCCACGTGGCCACCATGGCCAACACGAAGCCTGTCATCGATAACGCCGCTGTCATTAGGGACGTGCTGCGCCGGGCAGATGAAGTGGGAGTGGTGAAGGTCAGCGTCATCGGCTCCGTCTCCAAGAACCTGGAAGGAAAGCAGCTCTCCGAAATGGGAGACATGGCTGCCGAAGGGGCTGTGGCCTTCTCCGATGACGGCCACTACGTGGAAAGCGCAAACTTCATGCGCCGGGCCATGGAATACGCCGACATGCTGCACAAGATGGTCATCGACCATGCGGAAGATATGACCATGTGCGGCCAGGGCTTCATGAACGAAGGAAAGGTTTCCTATGCCATGGGCGTCACCGGACGTCCGGCGGCCGGCGAAAACATCGCCGTAGCCAGGGACCTGCTCCTTTCCGAACTTACGGGATGCCACATTCACATTGCCCACGTATCCAGCGGCAAGGCGGTGGACCTCATCCGGGAAGCGAAGAAGAAAGGGGTGAACTGCTCCACCGAAGTAACGGCGCAGCACCTCTATTTCACCGATGAATGGCTGAAAAACTACGAAACCGCCTTCAAGATGGCGCCTCCTATCCGGACGGAAGATGACCGGAAGGCCCTCATCGAAGGACTGAAAGACGGCACCATCGATGCCATCATGACAGACCATGCGCCCCACTGCAACGAAGAAAAGGATGTGCCCTTCAACTGCGCTCCCAACGGTATCGCAGGACTGGAAACATCCCTGGCCTCCACACTCACCGTCCTGTACCATGAAAATGGCTTCACCCTGGACCGGATCGTGGAACTCATGAGCGTGAACCCCGCAAAACTGCTGGGCATCACCGGCGGTGTCCTGGAAGAAGGGGCTCCGGCGGATATTACGGTCTTCGACCCGGACAAAGAATGGACAGTTCACGGCAAAGACCTCTATACAAAGTCTCTCTTCACCCCCTATGAAAACCTCACCCTTAAAGGCAAGGCTGTCCTCACAGTGGTGGATGGGGAAATCGTTATGAAAGAAGGAAAGGTGCTGAAATGAAAGGTCTCTTGGTTCTGGAAAACGGCGCCCGTTTTGAAGGAGATCTTCTCGGCTCTGTGGAAGGGCTGGGGGAACTGGTATTCAATACCGGCATGACGGGCTATCAGGAATGCTTTACGGACCCCTCCTATGAAGGGCAGATTCTGACCCTTACCTATCCCCTCATCGGCAACTACGGCGCCAACGACCTGTTCATGCAGAACAGGAAACCCGCCGCTGCGGGCTACGTGCTGGACCAGATTGCGGAACACCCGAGCAACTGGGAATGCAAAGAAAAGATTACGGATTTCATTGAACGCTACCATGTACCCTGCCTCTACAATGTGGACACCCGTGCGGTGACCCGCATGGTCCGCACCCAGGGCGTCATGAAGGCGGTCATCGTCAGCGCCGAACGGAGCGACGATTTCATTAAAGGAGAGCTGGCAAAGCCCCTCCACCGGGACCAGGTGGAACGGGTCACCACGGCTTACCCCTATACCTACGGAAACGGCAAGTACCAGGTATCCCTCCTGGACTGCGGCCTGAAGAAGAATATCCTCGTGAGCCTGGCAGCCAATGACTGCACGGTCCACGTATTCCCTGCCCATACCTCGGCGGAAGACATGATGGCCATCAATCCCGATGGCATTTTCCTCTCCCCCGGACCCGGGGATCCGAAGGACGTGCCCTATGTAGTGGACACGGTGAAGAAACTCATCGGACAGCGCCCGATTTTCGGTATCTGCCTGGGCATCCAGATGCTGGCCACCGCCCTTGGCGGCCACACATTCAAGCTGCCCTTCGGCCACCGCGGCGCCAACCATCCGGTGAAGGACCTTCGCACCGGCCGGGTATACATTACGAGCCAGAACCACGGCTACGCCATTTCTGACGACGGCCTGCCGGACTGCATCGAAGTGACCCACCGGAGCGTGAACGACGGCACCATCGAAGGCATCCGCCACAAGACACTCCCCATCCAGGCAGTGCAGTACCATCCGGAAGCTTCTCCGGGACCGAAGGATAATTTCTATCTGTTCGCAGAATTTACCAGGGCCATGGAGGAATTCAAAAAATGATCAATAAAGACGTGAAAAAAGTTCTTGTCATCGGCAGCGGCCCTATCGTCATCGGCCAGGCGGCGGAATTTGACTACGCCGGCACCCAGGCCTGCCGGTCCCTCCGGGAAGAGGGAGTGGAAGTGGTCCTGGTGAACAGCAACCCCTCCACCATCATGACGGACGTGGACATTGCAGACCGGGTCTACATCGAACCGATTACCCTGCCCTTTGTGACAGAAGTCATCAAGAAAGAACGGCCCGATGCCCTGCTGGCTACCCTTGGCGGCCAGGTGGGCCTCAATATGGCAGTCCAGCTCTCCGACGCCGGGGTCCTTGAAAAATACAATGTAAAACTGCTTGGCTCTTCCCTCCATGCCATCAAACATGCGGAGGACCGGGAACTGTTCAAGGAAGCCATGGAAGAAATCCACCAGCCCGTGCCGGAATCCGAAATTTTCGAAGAACTGGAACCGGCCGTGGCCTTTGCCGATAAAATCGGCTACCCCGTCATCATCCGTCCGGCCTACACCTTAGGCGGCACCGGCGGCGGCATCGCCCATGACCGCTATGAAATGGAAGAAATCGCTAACCGCGGCATTAAATTATCCCCCATTAACCAGATCCTCGTAGAACGGTCCATCGCCGGCTGGAAGGAAATCGAATTCGAAGTCATGCGGGACAGCGCCGACAACTGCATCATCGTCTGCGCCATGGAAAACATCGACCCTGTCGGCGTCCATACCGGTGACTCCATCGTCGTGGCGCCTACCCAGACCCTGACCGATGGCCAGTACCAGATGCTCCGCACCGCGTCCATCGACATTATCCGGTACCTCCAGATCGAAGGGGGCTGCAACGTGCAGTACGGCCTGGACACGAAGACGAACCAGTACTACGTCATCGAAGTGAACCCCCGCGTCAGCCGTTCCTCCGCCCTGGCATCGAAAGCCACAGGCTACCCCATTGCGAAGGTGGCAGCGAAAGTGGCCCTGGGCATGCACCTGGACGAAATCACAAACGCCATCACCGGCAATACGAAAGCCTGCTTCGAACCATCCATCGACTACGTGGTCTGCAAGTTCCCCCGCTGGCCCTTTGAGAAATTCACCCTGGCGGACCGGGAAATCGGCACCCAGATGAAAGCCACCGGCGAAGTCATGGCCCTGGACCGCACCCTGGAAGGGGCGCTCCTGAAGGCCCTCCGGTCCCTGGAAGTGGGAGAGGGGTACCTGCACCTGAAGAAACTGGACAACCAGTCCCTCTACGATATCCGGTGCCTCCTCCGCCGTATCGATAATGAACGGATCTTCGTAGTGGCTGAAGCCCTGCGCCGTGGCATCGAACCGGAAGAAATCAACCGCATCACAAGAATCGATCTGTTCTTCATCTACAAGATCCAGAACATCATCAAGATGGAGCGCCGCCTCCTGAAGGAAGGGCTCACCGAAGAAACCCTGAAGGCTGCGAAGCGGATCCAGATGCCAGATGCAGCCATCGCCCATTTCGCCGAAGTCACGGTGAAGGAAGTGGAGAACTTCAAGAAGAAGCTCGATTTCCATCCGGACTTCAAGATGGTCGATACCTGCGCCGCAGAATTCGAAGCCCATACGCCTTACTACTATTCCACCTACGGCGCGGAAGATGAAGTCAAGCCCCAGGGCAAGGGTTCCGTCGTAGTCTTCGGCTCCGGTCCTATCCGCATCGGCCAGGGTATTGAATTCGACTACTGCTCCGTCCATGCTTCCTGGGCCCTCCGGAAGGCGGGGAAGAAATCCATCGTCATCAACAACAACCCGGAAACCGTATCCACCGACTTCGACACCTCCGATTCCCTGTACTTCGAACCGCTCACGGAAGAAGACGTGATGGAAGTTATCAATAAAGAAAAACCGGAAGGGGTTATCTGCCAGTTCGGCGGCCAGACCGCCATCAACCTGGCTACCCCCATGGCAAAGCGGGGCATCCGCATCATCGGCTCCTCCAACGAATCCATTGACATGGCGGAAGACCGGGAACGGTTTGATACCCTCTGCGGCCAGCTGGGCATCCCCCGTCCGAAGGGCTGCCTCGTGGAAAGCGTGGAAGAAGCCATGCAGAAGACCGAAGAGCTCTCCTATCCTTTGATCGTCCGTCCGAGCTACGTATTAGGCGGCCGGGCCATGCAGATTGTCTATGACCAGTCCGAACTCCGGCAGTACCTGAAAGAAGCGGTGGTAGCTTCCCATGAACACCCGGTGCTCATCGACCAGTACATGGTAGGCCGGGAAGTGGAAATCGATGCCATCTCCGATGGCGTGGATGTCTGCATTCCGGGCATCATGGAACAGATTGAACGGTCCGGCGTCCATTCCGGCGACTCCATTGCCGTGTACCCGCCGCAGCACCTGTCCAAAGAAGCCATTGAAACTCTGACGAAGTACACGAAGGACATCGCCTGCGCCATGAACGTAAAGGGCCTCGTGAATATCCAGTTCATCGTGGTAAACGACAAGGTCTACGTCATCGAAGTAAACCCCCGCGCCAGCCGTACAGTGCCCTTCATGAGCAAGATCACCGGCATCAACATGGTGGAATACGCCACCCGGGTAGCCCTGGGTGAATCCCTGAAATCCCTGGGCCTGCCCCTGGGCCTCTGCCCGGACAAGGGATACGTGGCCATCAAGGCACCGGTATTCTCCTTCTCCAAACTGGGCCTTGTGGAAATCAAACTGGGACCGGAAATGAAATCCACCGGCGAAGTCATGGGCATCGGCCACACCTACCAGGAAGCCCTCTATAAGGCCGTAGTGGCAGCAAACCTCATGGTTCCGGCCGGCGGCAACGTACTCATCACCGTCAGCGACCGGGATAAACCGGAAACCGCAGAACTGGCGAAGGGCTTCGTGAAACTGGGGTACCACCTCATCTGCACCTCCGGCACCGGCGCCTATTTCCAGAGCCTCGGCATCCCCGTGGAAATCATCAAGAAGATCCATGAAAAAGGGGAAAACTGCGAGAAGTACCTGAAGTCCGGCAAAGTAGACATGGTACTGAATACCATTTCCTACGGCAGCCAGATCGAGCAGGAAGGCTACGACCTCCGCCGTATCGCGGTGGAACTGGCCATCCCCTGCATTACCTCCCTGGATACGGCAAAAGAAGTGCTCCGCGTCATGGCATCCACCGGCGGCGCCGAACACCATGTAGAAGCCATCCAGGACTATGTGAAGGAGAAATGACATGTCAGGTTTTGTAGAAAAAGGAATCATCCGTGTCCACGACCACGTGGGCCCGGATATCTGGCTCATGCAGATCGAGCTTCCCAGAATCGCCAAAGAGGCGAAACCGGGGCAGTTCGTCCATGTGAAAGTGAATGACCCCCGGTACATTCTCCGCCGTCCCATTTCCATCGCCGGCACGAACCCCGGCAAGGGACGGGTGGAAATCATTTACCGCATCGTAGGGAAAGGCACCGACGCCATGTCCCACCTGAAAGTGGGGGACACCATTGACTGCCTGGGACCCCTGGGCACCTCCTTCTCCATGGATAAAGACCACATCGTAGGCATTGGCGGCGGCGTAGGCATTGCGCCGATCCTCTTCATGTCCCGGGTGGCGAAGCCGAAGCAGATGACCGTAGTCATTGGCGGACGGAATAAGGAAGAGGTCTTCTGGAAAGACCTGTTCCCGAAAACCGTGCGGCAGATGATTGTCACCACCGACGACGGCTCCTACGGCATCAAAGGATTCTCCGTGTCCGTCCTGCCGGAACTCTTCGGCAGGGGAGACGTGGATGAAGCCTGTGTCTGCGGACCGGGCATCATGATGAAAACTGCTGCCCAGATGGCCAAAGACGCCGGGGTATACTGCGAAGTATCCATGGAACGGCGCATGGGCTGCGGCATCGGCACCTGCCTGGGCTGCGTATGCGACCGGAAAGACGGCAAGGGCCACTATAAAGTCTGCGCCGACGGACCCGTATTCAATGCAGAGGAGGTTGTATTATGAGTAGTCTCTCTGTCAATTTCCTCGGTATGCACATGGCGAGCCCCGTCATCGGCGCCTCCGGCACCGTAGGCTTTGGACTGGAACTGGCGGATTACATCGATTACCACAAAATCGGCGCCATCTCCGGCAAGGGCCTGGCCCCCACGCCCTGGAAGGGAAATGAAGGGGTCCGCATTGCGGAAACCACATCGGGCATGCTGAACTGCATCGGCCTTGAAAACCCTGGAGCTCCCTACTTCATCGAGCACTACCTGCCGGAAGTGAAAAAGCTTCCCACTGTGTTCATTGCGAACATGGTAGGCAAGAGCGTGGAAGAATACGCTGAATGTGCAAAGATGCTGACGGTCCCCGGCATTTCCGCCCTGGAAGTCAACATTTCCTGCCCCAACGTAAAAGAAGGGGGCGCCGCCTTCGGCACCGACTACCACCAGGCCGCCGCTGTCACGAAAGCGGTGAAAGAAGCCACCACCCTTCCGGTGATCGTGAAACTGTCGCCGAACGTGACGGACGTGGTCTCCATCGCCGAAGCCGTTGAACAGGCCGGCGCCGACGCCGTGTCCCTCATCAATACCCTGATGGGCATTGCCATCGACCTCCGCACCCGCCGCCCCATCCTGGGCAACATCACCGGCGGCCTTTCGGGCCCCGCCATTAAGCCCGTGGCCCTCCGCATGGTATGGCAGGTGGCGAAAGCCCTCTCCATCCCCGTCAGCGGCCTTGGTGGCATCATGACCGGCACCGACGCCATCGAATTCATGATTGCCGGCGCCTCCACCGTCCAGGTAGGCACCGCGAACCTCGCCGACCCCACCGCCATGGAACGGATCGTACGGGAAATGGATGAATGGTGCGACAAGAACGGAGTCAAGGACATCAACGAAATTGTGGGAACATTGAAGGTTTGAGAACCTCGAAAAAACGCTGCGTTTTGCAGCGTTTTTTTATTGCCGGAATCGAGAAAATAGCGGATAGACCGCGTCCGAACGGACGGCTGTCATGTGGTTGAGTGTCGTGCGAACAGGCGGGGGCTTCCAGCTGTTAGCTTCTAGCAACTAGGAAGGCTTGATGGCTTACAGCGCTGGTGAGATCGAGGTCGAGACCGAGATCGAGTGTATTCGCAACTACGTTGTCATTCCAGCTGACACTACCCATACCCCGGTCGGCCGGGCTATCGTGCGTGCCCGC
>NZ_UQKJ01000011.1 GCF_900541605.1 uncultured Dialister sp.
GTGAAGGCGGCCGTACCGTAGGCGCAGGCGTTGTAGCTAAGATTGTAAAATAATCTGCTTTTGCTGATGAAAAGAAGCCCCCCTGTGGGGCTTCTTTTTTTGTACCTTTTTAATTTGGAAATGATATAATATTTTTAATGACTCTGATTTCAATGAAGAAAGGTGAATATATATGAAAATGAAAAAGTGGCTGGCCGTTTCTACTATGGCAGTGATGCTGGCAGCCGGTACTATGTCTGTAAACGCGGATTCCATGACTCTATCGGGGGGAGAAGTACTGGATATGGGCTCTTCTATCTCCGTGTATCCGGGAGAACGGTCGTTTTTTGGTAGTCAGTTCCATGACTGGCTCCTGAGATCCGATGCCGCCTCTACAGTGGAACAGGCGCTGGAAAGTGCAAATCTTTTCCCAAAGGACAAAGGATATGAGAAGGAAATGGCTGAAATGGCGGTAGGTATCCTGAGGACCGGAAAGGTGTATCAGGTTCGTGCATCGGCTAATGATACTTTTTATCAGGGAATGGTTCTGTCTCTGGCGGTGTCTGACAATGATATGCTGAAAATAGCAATGGCTGGCAGTGCCGCGCTGGATAAGGATGGGAAAACCGGTGCCCTTACGGGTAATGAAAGAAAAGAGGCTGCAGATCTCGCACTGGCTGCTCTTCGTGGGACTGTGGAAGTAGAAGAACACTCTTCCTGGTCAGACCGCGTTTCCCGCCAGGGGTTAGTATATCGTACAGCAGATGCCAAAGTGGCTGTTACCAGAAACGGTTTTCTTCTTCCCCTGTACGTGAAGGGAGTTATTACCAGAGGAGAAGGCAAAACCGTGTATACTGCATTTGTATCGGACCAGGCTTCCGGAAATTATTTCAGGCCTTTCCTTGATAAGGCATTGAAAGAAGCTAAAAAATGAGTATGAAGAAAACAGTTTCACTGCTGGCAATATCCCTTTTCCTTGTGACTGGCGCGGTGGGAGCTCAGGACGGAAACCGGTTGGCAGGAACAAAGGATGATATTCTCTCATCGGTGGGAATTGAAAGTACATCAGTATCAATTCCGAAAGGAGTATTGCCTGGTGTTTTCCCAGGGGTGGGACCGGTACTCGGCGGACAGGCAGGGACAGGTTCTACCGTTTCCAACAGTGAAAAGACGGAATCTGCAGAGGTAATACCATCTGACGAAATGAAAGGTTCCTTCCTTAACGGAAAGACTATGCCGAAAACTGTGGGATACCGTCCTTTTTCAAACAATAACCCGTCCCCTGGAACCTATGGAGGAGTCCTGACAGTTAAGGGAAAATCCTATACGGCCGGTGCATTGGCGGCTGCTGCCGTATTCCGGGGACCGAAATCGGATGCTTGCTTCGGTGGTATGTTTCTTCCCGGCGGTTATTCACAGCAGGCGGGAGAACGGATGCTTGCTTTTAATATGACTCTCCTTAAACTGGAGAGTATTACGAATGATGTATTTCTAAAAGCCGTAGCTGAGGCACGGAAAGATACGGGAACCCAGGTGCCCTATGATTTTCTGGCGGTAGATATGCTTCATGTGGAGCAGCTTCACAAGGTCAATGATGCCCCTAGAATTTACAGCTTTTCCCTCCGCCCGGTGTTTTCTGTGGACGGATGGGTACTCCCTCTGTTTTTCCGGGGTTATGCCGCCAAAGTGGATGATTCCTACCGCTTTTTACTGCTGGCTTCTCCAGACAGTGAAAAAAATCTGGTCAGTGAGGCCGGGCTCCGTCTGGTCAGTACCCGTTGAATTAAAAGCTCTCCGAAGAGGAGAGCTTTTTGAATTGTGAATCTATGAAAAAGCTATGGTATAATCAGCAGAGATTGATTCTTTCAGGAGGGACCTATAATCATGGCAAAAAGACCACATATCCATCTGCTGGCCACCGGAGGGACTATTGCAGGGAGAGCGATGTCAGATACCGCTACTACCGGATACAGAGCCGGTGCTCTTTCTGTAGATGATCTGGTGGCAAGTGTGCCTGGCATCCGTGATGCAGCTGATCTTACAGGAGAAACGATTTCATCTATTGACAGCAAGGATATGACTGAGAATATCTGGTGTACCCTGTCGTGCCGTATCCGGGAGCTGGAAAGGAATGGAAAAACTGATGGTATTATCGTTATCCATGGGACCGATACCATGGAGGAAACCGCATATTTTCTGGAACTGACCACAGATCACAGGATACCGGTGGTTCTTACGGGAGCCATGAGGCCTGCTACTGCTGTCAGTGCGGATGGTCCTATGAATCTCCTGAATGCGGTGCGGCTGGCAGGAGTAAAAAAAGCGGCTTTTATGGGAGTGCTGGTCATGATGAATGATACCATTTTTGGCGCCCGGGATGTGACAAAGGGAAATACGCTTTCCCTTGATACTTTCTGTGCTCCCCGGGGTCCCTTAGGTCATATGAACGATGGTCAGGTAGAGTGGTATCACGGGCCCCTTCACCGGGAAGGGGAGGCGCCTTTTTCGGTGGACTCACTGACTGCCCTGCCGAAGGTCTACATCCTCTACGGCACCGCCGGCGCCGATGGTGCCATGGTTAGGGCCGCCCTGCAGGCCGGAGCGGAAGGACTCGTCTATGCGGGCACCGGCAACGGCAGCATCCACGAAGCGGATGAGAAGGAACTGGCAAAGGCAGCGGTCCAGGGAATCCCGGTGGTCCGGAGCTCCCATGCCGGCAGCGGCACCGTCATCGGGGCCGAGGCATCCTATGAGAAAGAGCATTTTATCCGCGGTGGCTCCCTGAATCCACAGAAAGCAAGAATTCTCCTGCAGTTAGCTTTGACAAAGACGAAGGACGCAGGAGAGATACAGGAGATGTTTGAACGATACTGAGGGGGAAGGTGGCGGCGCGGGAAAATTAGGAATGAGGAATTAGGAATGAGGAATGGATGTGGCGGCGCACAAAATGGGAAGCGCCGCCTTTTGAAGTGCTATTGCGGCTTTGCCGCAGTGGAAGTCGTCAGGAAGCCCTGTAATCCTGAACACAAGAAAGATTTCTCGACTCGTCGGAGCTGTAGCGATTCTTAACGTTAGAGTCATATATCATGCTTACACCGCTCGAAATGACGTTAGGAGGATATAGTCATCAGAAAGATGATGGTATTTCTGAAAAATGACCCTCTTCATTTCTCGTCATTTCGAGCGGAGGCAAGCGTCGTAGTGACTATACCCGTAAGAATCGTATGTGGTAAGGAGTCGAGAAATCTTTCAGAAGAATGACTGTGACGATGTAACAACGCAGAAGTTGTTGAGAAAGGGGGCAGGAGGGTAACGATTTCGGCGAGATGGCACACTGCTTTTTGTCATATAGATAGCATCAAAAAAGATGGTCCCATGGATAACCATGGAACCATCTTTTTTGATTGCCATCAGAGTTTCCGGAGGAACCGGAAGCGGATCCGGTCCATGAGGCCTAAGCGGGCGAGGCAGGCTTTGCGGGCTTTGCCGGTGATGGCGGCGGCTTCTTTTCTCTCGTCTTTCGAGAGGGTACGGCCGGAGTATTTCGCTGTCACCAGGAGGTCGATGAGCCGGTCGAAGCCATCGAATCGTCCGTCTTTCCGGTAGGCCTTCTTCCTGTCTTCATAGCTCCCTTTCCGGGGAATCCCGGCCCACCGGGTCAGGCGGTCCGTATAGTCCAGGAGGCGGTTGAAGGAGTCTTTGTTCCTGGGGGCGGCGGCCAGCATTCGGCTTACGGCGGTGAGGCGGATGGCGAGAAGGAGAATGGCCGCCAGCAGGAGGAGGGGCAGGATGAGGAGGCCCTTCGGGAAGGGTCTGGCGCTGTTGGCAGCAGGGGTCTGTCCCTGGAGCTGCGGGGGCTGCTGGCGCTGGGGAGTGGATGGGGAGGTCCGGGGTGGGGTCTCTTTCTTTTCTCCTTCGGAAGGAGAGGACTGCTGTCCCTTGTCCTGGCCCTTCGGATCCAGTGGTGCGTCAGGGGCACCGTTGTCGTTTTTCTTCTTGTCCTGGGGCAGGGGGAAGGGGTTGTCGGTCCCTTCATAGCCCGGCGTCATTTCCACAGGCCGCCAGCCGAGGCCGTCCACATAGACTTCAGCCCAGGCATGGGCGTGGTGGTCATTGATGGAATACTGGCGAAGGCCATCGGCAGAGAGGGGAGCTCCGTGAAGTTCATCGCTGCCCACGGTGAGGCCGACGGCGTAACGGGCGGGAATGCCGCTTTCCCGAAGGAGCATGACTGCGGCGGAGGCAAAGGAGGTGCAGTAGCCCTTCCTGCTTTCCGTGAGGAAGTAGGTGATGAAGTCTTTGCCCAATGGGGTCTTGCCGGGATTTGTGGTATAGGTATAATTTTTCGCCAGGAAATTCCGGATTTCTTCGACCCGCTGCCGCTTTTCGGCCAATGTGGTCACTTTGCTTACGGGGCCAAGGGCAGAGAGCCCTTCTTTCACGGAGTCCGGAATGTCCAGGTAATGGCGGTACACGAAGTCCCGGTATTTCTTCTCCGCTCCCAGGTAGGTGCGGTAATAGGGGTCCGACGAAGATTCCCGGTCCATCATGGAAAGGAGGGCTCCGGAAGGCAGGTCCCAGAGGTAGGTGCTGTAGGCTTTCCCTTCCGCACTCACCGGAGACCGGTCGAAGGCGAAGAGGGGAGCACCGAAGCTGGCATCGTAGGGAAGAAGGAAGAATTTCGTCTTTTCATAGACCGCATTGACGGCGAAGTCCTTCTTGAGACCCTCCACAGAGCCATCGTCCAGGTAGTTGGACAGGCTCTGGGACAGGGCGGGGCTCCGGGCGATGACTTCCATGAGCCAGGCCCCCTGGTCATACCATTCGCCCCGGTTGTCCCGGAAGAGGTCTTTCACACTGTCGTAGTCGGAGTCCGGCAGGTCTTTCCAGGCGTTATTTCCATAGTCCCCGCCGCTCCAGCTCCGAAGGTACAGGCGGTGGGCGGTATCGGCCATCTCAATGTCCGCAATGATGCGGCCGGAATAGCGGATGCCGTTCACGGTCCCCAGTTTCTGGTGGCCTGCGGTGCCCTTCATCATGCCGGTGTAGGCATTACCGGCGTGGAAAATAGGGTCATAGGGGTCGATGAAGGAAACGATGTCTTCCTGGAGCCGGGAGAACAGGGCGGGCTGCTGGTAGTGGCTTTCCGGAATGGCCAGGCAGATGAGGAGGCCAAGGACCAGGGACACCGCAAAGGCCGGGATTTCCGGATGGGAAATGGGACCGCCCCGAAACCGGGCCGGCAGGGATGCCAGAAAGGCACCGGAAAGGACAAGGGCCGCTGCCGGCGGGTTGATGCCGAAGTAAAAGCCCAGAAGCAGGAGGAAGAAAGAAAGGATGCCCGCTGCCAGGGCGCCGGCCTTCGAGAGGAAGGCGGCCAGGAAGAACCAGCAGGTAAGGAGGAGCAGGAAGAGCTCCGCCATCACAGGGCTCGCCGGATGGGCGAGGCGGGGAATGTCCATATCCACGTCGTAGGGCTCTTTCAGGGTGGTGATAAAGGGCACCGATAAAGAGCGCAGGCTGTCCATGAAGCTGCTGCCCAGAAGGAGGGCGACGGCGGCCAGGACAACAAAGAGCAGGGCCAGCAAGGGGAAACGCCGCTTCTCCGGAAGGGATCCGAAAAGGAGGGATACCAGCAGGGTGATGATTCCGGCGGCCAGGCCAAAGGGCAGGGCCCCTTCTCCGAAATAGGAGAAGAGGATGGATACGGTGCCAAAGGCACCGGCGGCGGAGAGGAGGGAGGAGAAGAATATCGTTTTACGCATTATTTCTTTCCTCCCAGGGCTTCATAAATGGCCTCCCTGCCGGAAAGGGCAGCCCGGGGCGCATCGGCAGCAGCGCACCAGATGGCGGGATGGAGGATGGGGGAAATGGGGGGATCCGGATTTCCCGTGAGGTAGCAGATCGGAATGTAGGGGGACAGGGTACTTTCCCGGAGGGCGCCGTCTGTCCCGGCCCGGAGGAAACCGGCCAGGCCATCCAGCCATTCCTCCCGGCTGTGAATGGCGGCGGTTACCGGTCCCCGGTCGGTGGCGAAGGCAAAGCGGAAGGGCATGCGGGCCGACAGGAGAGCGAGGCCCAGGGAATAGAGGGCATCCCCTATGGTATCCCGCAGGACCGGTTCCTTCTCATAGTCTGCGGCCAGCACGATTTTTTCACTGTCTGCAGGGTAGGAATCCCTGACGTAGACGTCCTCTTTCCGGGCGGTGATTTTCCAGTTGATGAGATGGGGATTGTCGCCGGGTTTATAGGGGGTGGCACCGAAATATTCCACTTCGTCACTGCCGGTGAGTTTCCGGAGGCTGGCCAGGGCACTGTGATAGTCTCCTACCGCCTTGGGGTATACAAGGTAGGAGGAAGACGGGAAATCCCGGTGATAGTGGAAGAGGCCGAAGGGGTCAGTCCAGGAAACGTGGATTTTCCCGATGCTTTCCCGGCCGCAGTGGATGGCATTTCTGGTGAAAAAGAAACGAAGGCCCTCCTTCGTTTCCTCAAAGGATTCCCAGGGAGCCCCGTCCAGGAGGATTTCCGGGGAGCCCAGGAAAGAGAGGAAAGGACCGGTCAGGAGTGCCGTGATTTCTACGGCCTCTCCCCGGCTGGCATGGGAAGGGCCGCCAGCGGTGACAGAAAGGCGCTTCCCTGCCCATTTTCCGAAGAAAAAGAGGGGGACCGGGGTGAAGATGAGGACCAGGGCCAGCAGAAAAGCATCGTACTGGTCATAGATAATCATGAGCAGCAGGGCGATGAGCAGGATGAACAGATAGTAAAAGCGGCCCATTTAGTCCTCCTTCAGCGACGGAAGGGGCAGGGAGGACAGAATGGAGGAAAGCACGGATTCCGCAGTTTTCCCGGCATACCGGGCGTCACCGGTAAGGGAAATGCGGTGGGACAGGGTATAGGGGGCCACAGCCATCACATCGTCGGGGGTGGCATAGGTCCGCCCTTCCATGAGGGCATGGGCTTTCGTCATGGCGGCGAGGCACATGGTGCCCCGGGGAGATACGCCGAGGCGGATATCCGGATGATTCCTGGTGGCTCTTGCAAGGTCCACCATGTAGCCGTAGAGGCTGTCTTCCACATGGATGCGGCCGGCTTCTTCCCGGAGGGCCAGGAGCTGGGCCGGAGAAATGACAGGGGTGAGGGTTTCTGCGGGGTTTCTGCTTTCGCCGGAGAGGATATGAATTTCATCTTCCCGGGCCGGATAGCCTACGGTGATGCGGATCATGAAGCGGTCGGTCTGGGACTCCGGCAGTTCCTGGGTGCCGGAAGAACCGAAGGGGTTCTGGGTGGCCATGACGATGAAGGGCTGGGGAACGGCATAGGTCTTGCCGTCTACCGTGAGCCGTCCTTCCTGCATGACCTCCAGCAGGGCGGACTGGGTCTTCGGGGAAGCCCGGTTGATTTCATCGGCCAGGAAGAAATTGGTCATGGCACTGCCTGGCACGTAGCGGAAGGAGCCGCTTCCTTTGTCGTACATGGAAAAGCCGGTGATATCCGATGGCAGTACGTCCGGTGTGAACTGCATGCGCTTGTAGTCCAGCCCCAGCACATGGGTAAAGGAAACGGCAATGGTGGTCTTGCCGACACCGGGGATATCATCGATGAGGATGTGGCCGCCGGCCAGGATGGCGCAGAGAATCCGGCGGAGCACCTCCCCCTTTCCCAGTACCGCCTTCCCGGTTTCTGCCAGGATGGAATCAATCATTTCTTTTGTATTCATAGGGTTACCTCTTTTTCCTTATATATGTATAGTAATATTTTATATTATACTCCTTGTTGGAAGGGGGAAAAGGGTAACGCCTTCGGCGAGGGGGTGCAAGGGGAATGGCCTGCGGCCAAGGTGGTGGAAGCGGTGCGAAAAAATCAGGAATGAGGAATGGTGGTGGCGGCGCACAAATTGGAAAGCGCCGCCTTTTGAATTTCTATCGCGGCTCTGCCGCAGTGGAAGTCGGCAGAAAGCCCTGTATTCTCGAACACAAGAAAGATTTCTCGGCTCGTTGAAGCTGTAGCGATTTTTGATGGTAGAGTTATACAGCATGCTTACCACCGCTCGAAATGACGGGTTTCGTGTAGAGTGGGAGTTCAGAGAAACAGTTTTAGAAAGATGACGCTTCCCCGATAACGTCATTTCGAGCGGTGGTAAGCGCCGGATTATTGAAGAATATAAGAATCGTATGTGAGAGAGAGTCGAGAAATCTCCCTGGTAGATGCCTATGACAGTGTTACAACACCTGAACCCGTAAGAAAAAACTGTATTCCTAAACACGAGAAAGATTTCTCGACTCGTCGAAATTGTAGCGATTTTGGGCGTTAGAGTCATACGGCATGCTTACACCCGAGGGGGAAGCGTGTCACTGGATTCTTGGTCACTTCGCTGAAGGTGTTACCCTTCATTCACTTTGACCGCTTCTCTATTTGACAATCCTCTATCTTTTCCTCTATAATAGGTATCGTTATGGAAGGGTGTCCGAGCGGTTGAAGGAGGCGGTCTTGAAAACCGTTAACTTCGTGAGAGGTTCATGGGTTCGAATCCCATCCCTTCCGCCACCAATGATTCCGCGGGGTGCCCGCGGATTTTTTGTACTATGGAGGTTGTATGACCGTAGCCGGAAGAACAATAGATTTCTGGTCCCTTTTCAAACGGATTGTGGGGCTGGCCATTGGGGCCATTATTTATTCTGCGGGACTGAATCTGTTTCTCATCCCGAACCATATCATCGATGGCGGCGTCACCGGTATTTCCCTTCTGGTGCAGGCGGTGACGGGGATTCCTTTTTCCGTGCTCATCGTGGTGCTGAACCTGCCTTTTTTCTACCTGGGCTACAAGCGCCTGGGGGCGGGGCTGGCAGCATCTGCCACTTTTGCCATTGTGGTGCTCTCGCTCTGCTCTTCCTATTTTGAAACGCTGACGCCGGCCACTACAGATCCTTTCCTGTCCACCATCTTCGGCGGTATTATCATCGGCATCGGCGTGGGTATCGTCATCAAGAGCGGCGGCTCCACCGATGGTACGGAAATCGTGGCCATCTGGCTGGATAATAAGTCCTCTTTTTCCGTAGGGGAAATCATCATGTTCTTCAACCTCTTCATCCTGGGGGCGGCGGGATTTGTGTTCAGCTGGAACAGTGCCATGTATTCCCTGATTGCCTATTTCATCTGCTCCCGCATGATTGATGCCGTGTCCACGGGACTGGATTCGTCCAAGGGCATCTTCATCGTCACCACAGACTACGATGCCGTGGCGGATGCCATTGTCCACGATATGGGAAGGGCCGTGACCCGGCTCCATGGGCAGGGAGGCTACCTGAAAGATGACAAGGATGTACTCTACTGCGTGGTGACCCGGCTGGAAGTGACGAAGCTGAAGCAGGTGGTGCATCATATCGATCCTTCCGCTTTCCTTTCAGTTTTCGATGTACAGGAAGTTCAGGGAGGACTTGTGAAAGGGAAAAGTCTGTAAGTCGTAAAAAAAACTCCTCTTCATGGCAGCTTGTCATGGAGAGGAGTTTTTTAGTGGGATAGTGAGAGGGGGAGTGGCTGAGGGGAAGGGGTACGACACAGGAAAATCGGGAATTAGGAATGGATGTGCACCGCACAAATTGGAAAGCACTGACTTATGAAGATTAACTCTGCGAATCCATCAGATTTTCCTTACATCAGGAGAATATCCGGTCTTTGTCATACCGTTCTCCGCCGGCACCGGGAAGAAGGTTATATTCTTCGGTCCACAGGGTCTTGTAACGAACGGCCTGGAGGTGGATTTTCTGCAGGGTCTTTTCATCGAGCTGTTTTACGACTCTGGCGGGCCGGCCCATGACGAGGGAATGGGCCGGTACGATGGTGCCTTTCGTTACCAGGGAACCGGCGGCTACAATGGAGCCTTCTCCGATGACCGACTGGTCCAGTACACAGGCTCCCATGCCGATGAGGCAGTTATCTTCTACCCGACAGCAGTGAAGCAGGGCACTGTGGCCGATGGTGACAAAGTTTCCGATATGGCATTCGTAGCTTTCTCCGTGGATTACCGTATTATCCTGTACATTGGTATAGTCACCGATGGTGATGGCCTTGTCGCCCCGGACCGTGGCATGGTACCAGATACTTGAAAATTCTCCGACCCGCACATTTCCGATGACATCGGCCGTTTCAAATACATGGGCCTTTGGGTGGATGGCGGGACTGCTTTTTCCATTAGATGTAATCATGGGGATTCCTTTCCGCTTTTGGCAATCGTTGGAAGCTGGCCTGCTTTTATTATAAGCCATGGAGGGGGTGAGACAGAGTAAAGAAAAGTGACGGAGGGGTAACGAATTCGGCAAGGTGGCGGCGCAGAAAAATTAGGAATGAGGAATTAGGAATGAGGAATGGATGTGGCGGCGCACAAATTTTGGAAGCGTCGCCTTTTGAATTGCTATCGCGGCTTTGCCGCAGTGGAAGTCGGCAGAAAGCCCTGTATTCCTGAGCACGAGAAAGATTTTGGGACTCGTCGAAGCTGTAGCGATTCTTGACAGTAGAGTTATACAGCATTCTTACCACCGCTCGAAATGAAGATAGCTGTAAAAATAGTATGTGAGAGAGAGCCCCGAAATCTCCCAGGTAAATGCCTGTGACGGTGTTACAACGCGGAGAGAGGGCTGAGGGGCAACGCCCTGCGGGCGAAGTGGCTCAGGGGGAATGGCCTACGGTCAAGAGGGAGGAGGCGTCGTTTTCTGATTCGTGTGCCGCCACAACCGCTTTTCACTTTTTCCTATCCCTGTTACACTGCAAAGGAAACGCATATAAAATCTGCTTATTACCAGCTTTTTTGTCAATTCCCCTTTTCAACTGTGTCAAGTTATTGTATAATTAGACAATTTGTGCCGGAATCGGTACGGGAGTTTTTTGTGAGTATCTCTAAGAGGGGGAACTATGTCAGAAAAATCTTTGGAAGAACTGGAATTTGAAGAAACCGGGGTGACCCGGAAAGAGCGTTGGAAGATCATGTGGGCTTCCATCATCGGCTATGCTATGGATGGTCTGGATGTGCTGATCCTGTCCTTTGCCATGGCGGCCATTGTCAGTGAGTTTGGCCTGTCCCTGGGGGAAGGGGGACTTATCGCTACGTACACACTGATTGGTACGGTGCTGGGGGGTTATCTTTTCGGCATCTTTGCCGATTATTTTGGCCGGGTTCACACCTTTTCCCTGACCATCATTATTTTCTCCATTTTCACCGGTGCCTGTGCCTTTGCAGACAATGTGACCCATCTGGATATCCTCCGTTTCCTGGCAGGCCTTGGGCTGGGCGGGGAATACGGTATCGGTATGACCCTTGTTTCTGAAACCTGGCCGGCGGCAAAGCGTGCCCGGGCTACGGCAGGGGTGGCTATGGGCTGGCAGGCAGGGGCTGTGCTGGCGGCTATCCTGGCGGCTTTTGTTCTACCGGATTACGGATGGAGAGGCCTGTTCCTGGTAGGTGTGGTACCGGCACTGCTGGCTGCCTGGGCTCGCCACGGCCTGAAGGAACCACCGATGTGGGTCAAGAGAAAGGAAATGAAGAAGGCCCTTCTGGCCCGTAAGGCAAATGGCGAACAGCTCACGGCAGAAGAGGAAGAGGAACTTTCGGAAGCAAAGAAGTTCCCTCTGGCCCATCTTTTCTCCAGCCCGTCCAAGACGCTGACCACCGTGTCCCTCACCATCATGACCAGTGTCCAGAATTTCGGCTACTACGGCATCATGGTATGGCTGCCCATGATTCTCCTGAAGGAACACGGCCTCACCACGAAGTCCATGTCCGGCTGGATGATTGTCACCGTTGTCGGTATGATTGCCGGCATTTACGTATTCGGCTATCTCTGCGACCGTCTGGGACGCAAGATTCCGTACCTCATTTTCTATGTCTGCACAGCAGCCATGGTTTATATCTATGTCAATCTGGGAACTCCGATTGCCCTCCTCTTTGGCGGCGCTTTCCTGGGATTCTTCTGCAATGGCATGATGGCTGGCTATGGCACCCTTCTTTCTGAAAACTATACCACCGATGCCCGCTCCACGGCCCAGAACTTCATCTTCAATACTGGCCGTGCTGTCGGCGGCTTTGCACCTGCCATCATCGGTGCCCTGGCCCAGGCCCATGGATTCAATGCGGCCTTCGTCCTCCTGTCCTGCGTCTATCTGGCGGCAGCGCTGAATGTGCTGTTCTTTATCAAAGATACCAAGGGCGTTACAATTAAATAATCTATGATTCTTTAAGAGCTGTGAAATGGGATTTCCTGTTTCGCAGCTCTTTTCCATTGAACTTGACCGCTATATGCTGCCCGTAATTTCGCCGCTGGGGATAGAAGATAGATGGAAGAGAACCGGCATTTCCGGAAAAGCACTGATTGTATCAAACTTTGTGAATCAACAGCGTTTTTCTGGCATTATAGTTTATGTTTTTATTACATTCTCGGACGGATTCTTTGACGGATTCCATACAGCCCCCGCCTACAATGAAATTATCCCGATATTCATTGTAAGGAGCGTGAATCGACTATGTTGAAAAAGAAAATGATTTCCCTGACTGCTGCTGTCCTGCTGGCAGCCTCCCTGAGCCCCCTGTGCTTTTCGTCTTCCCCGGTGTGGGCGAAGGATTATGAACGCCTGGTGGTGATGAGTGATGTCCACTACGGCAGCAAGGAGCATAAGGACCTGGCCAAAAGAGCACGGGTCATGGCGAACAAAGAAAAGGCGGTGCAGGATATCAACAGCTGGAAGGATGTGGATCTCTGTATCTTCACGGGGGATATGGTGGAGCTTTCCGCCGGGGATAACGAGTACCGTCTGGCCCGGAAGCTCACGGACAAAGTGACCCAGCCGAAGACATTCATTGCCGGAAATCATGAAGTGGTGTACAGTGAGACACCGGCGGTGAAGGGAAAACTGCAGCCCGCAGACCCCTATGAACGGATGGAACATATCGGAGAATACAAGGCCAACTATGGGCCCCTTTATTATGCGAAGAACATGGGAAACTACCTGCTTCTCTTCCTGTCGCCCGATGAAATCGAAGGGCATATTATCAATAACAAGCCCTATGCAGTGGAGCTGTCGGAAGCGGAACTGACCTGGCTCAAAGCGGAACTCAAAGCAAACCGGAATAAGCCGACCCTCATTTTCTGCCATACCCCATTGGAAGGGACTATCCTGCCGGATAACAGTGAAAATGAACCCCGTAATTTCACGGCCCCGGCGAAGGAAATCAAAGATATCCTGTCCCAGAATCCCCAGGTCCTTGTATGGGCTTCCGGCCACACCCACACGCCGCCTACAGACGCCAGCTTTGATAACGCCGTAAACCACTATGCCGGTACCTCGGTACTGGATGTGTACAATCCGGCATGGGAAGGCGATCAGATCTGGACCAATTCCTTCTACCTCTATTCGGATAAGATTGTAATCCGCACCTACAGCCATGAAAACCATCAGTGGCTGACCCGGTTCGACCGGACCATTTCCCTTCCGGCATCCCTCACTGCGTCCAATACGAAACCGGCGGCCTGAGGGAAAGTAAATCAGCTGCTATTCACTGCGCGGGAGCCGCACATCATATTTTCTTTTACTAGCAGAGTTTCCTTATTCCATATGGACAAAGGGCCTTCTATAATGTATAATTATTGCAATAATTTGTATAATTTGCATAAAAATGAGGTGCTCCGATGAAACTGTGGAAAAAGGGAATACTCCTGGGGGCTGCCATGATGCTGGCGGCCGGCATGATGGCCGGATGCGGCGGGGAGAAGAAGGCTGCTGCCTCTTCTGCCAATAAGAATGTGCTGAAAGTGGCTACCAATGCTACCTATGTGCCCTTCGAATTCAAGACAAAGGATGGCTCCGACTATACGGGCTATGAAATCGACGTGGTCCGGGCGGTGGCTAAGGAAATGGGAAAGGACGTGGAATTCCGGAATATCGCCTTTGACGGACTCATTCCCTCTCTTCAGTCCAAGGAAGTGGATATGACTGCTTCCGGCATGACAGCCACCAAAGAAAGGGCCCAGAAGATTCTTTTTGCAGCGCCCTTCTATGAAACAAAACTGGCCGTGGTGACCCGGGCGGACAGCGATATCCACTCTGTGGACGATATGACCAAGGGACAGGAAATCGCCGTACAGGTAGGGACTACGGCGGCCTACTACGCCCAGGACAAAGGCATGCATACAAGAAACTTCGACCACTCATCGGACATTGTCATGGAGCTGAAAGCCGGCGGTGCCGTAGCCGGTATCCTGGACAAACCGGCGGCGGACTACTTTGTAGCCACCGATGGGAAGGACCAGTTCCGGGTGGTGGACGTGCCGGACTCCAAGGTCCAGTACTTCGCCTTTGGATTCAATAAGGACAATAAAGAACTGCAGCAGCAGGTGAATAAAGCCATTGCGGACCTGAAGCAGAAGGGGACACTGAACGAACTCCATGAAAAATGGTTCAAACAGCCCCTGCCGGACATGCCGGCCACTACAGAAGAAGCGCTGGGAATCTGAAATATAAAAAAAGCAGGAACAGAGTGATGTTCCTGCTTTTTTTGTGAGATAGTGGAAAAGTTGGGAGTGATGGAGGCGCCGGGAAATCAGGAATGAGGAATTAGGAATGAGGAATGGATGTGGCGGCGCACACAATGGGAAGCGCCGCCTTATGAAATCTGACTGCTGATTCGCCGCCTTTTCTTTCACCGGTTAAAACAATTCCCCTTTAACGTCATTTCGAGCGGTGGTAAGCGTAGTAGTAAGTGTAACCATAAGAATCATATGTGGGGGAGAGTCGAGAAATCTCCCGGGTAAATGCCTGTGACGGTGTTACAACGCGGAAAGGGGGCTGAGGGGTAATGCCCTGCGGGCAAGGCGGAGTGTCCTGCAGAGAACCTCCGAGTCCGAATAAGTTAGCACCTATACTGCACATCAAAGCGCCTTCCTTTTGGTATTCGGACGGCTCAGGGGGACCGCTTTGCCCTGAGAGGGAAGAGGCGGCGCTTCCTGTTTTGTGTGCCGGCACAATCATTCTTTGTCTCTCATTTCCGGCTTTTCCACTTCTATGGCCTTTCCGTAGGTGAAGGACCAGAGGTAGAGGTGGGATACCGGTTTGCCCAAGAGTTTTTCAGCGGCTTCGCCGTAGACCTGGAGCTGGATTTTGTAGTGGTTCTTCAGTTCTTCTTCGGTCATGGTGTGGTCTGTCTTGTAGTCGATGATGAGGAAGTCTTTGTCGAATTCCAGAAGGCAGTCCATGACGCCCTGGAGGAAGATCTTTTCTCCCTCTTCGCAGTCCGGATAGAAGGAGCGGGCGGGGAGGAGGATGGAGAAGGGCATTTCTTTTTTGATGTCTTTGGCTTCTTTCATTTTTTCCGCCAGTGGGCCCTTGGCGAAGGTGAGGAGGGCCTGTATGGGATTGTTCCGTTTCCTGTGGGAGAGGAGGATGGAGCCTTCTTCTTTGGTGAAGATTTTATCCTGTACCAGCTGCTCCAGGGCGGCGCGGATGGCGTCTTCCGAAGGGGGAAGCTTGGTGAAATCGAGCATTTCCATGGCTTTGTGCATGAGGGTACCGAAGGAGGTGCCCTCATATTTTTCTTCTTCTCCGGAGAGAAAGGCTGGCGGCTGGGCGTAGTCGGCAGAGAGGCTTTCTTTTTCATCTCCTGCCAGGATGGCGGAGGCTTCCGGCGGTTCGTCGCTGGCAGCGTATTCCGCTAGTTCCCGGAGGTGGACGGCGGCGGTGGCGGTGAGTTTGGCCGGTGTATTCACGGCGCCGGAATGGCTGTAGGTCCAGGTGAGCTGGCGGTCCATCCAGTCCGGCCAGCTTTTCGGCAGGTGGGAGAGGAAGGCGGCCAGCCGGTCTTCGTCCTTCTTCTCTTCCATTTTGGGAAGCATTGCTTTTTCTCCCTCTGCCCGGAGACTGGCTTTTTCTTCTTCGATGAGGAGATCTTCCTGTTTTGTGTCGGTGAAGCGGAAGAAGGAGTGGTCGGACGGGGCATCGTCCCGGTAGGAGGGCACTCTCTTTGCTGTTTCCCAGGCTGCTTTCATGGTACGGTGCCGGAGGGCAGCGGGCATGATCCAGTCCAGGTAGCATTTGCCGTTGGCCGCGATATGACTGGGGAGGGGAGACACCAGGGTTCCCTCATCGGCGGTGGCCAGGGAGGCAGTCCAGCCGTCGAGGTCTTTGGACAGGTCCTTACAGGTGCCTACAATAAAGAGCTTATCCCGGGCCCTGGTCATGGCCACGTAGAGGAGCCGGGCTTCTTCGGCCAGGCTTTCCGCCTTTGATGCTTCTTTCACGGAGCACCAGTACAGGCTGGGCCAGCGGACCCGGTGTTTTTTGTCGTAGTACTGGATGCCGAGACCCAGTGTCTTGTGGCAGATGGCGGTCTGCTGGGTATCCCTGAGGTTGAAGCCTTTTTTCGTATCCGCCAGGAAGACTACCGGAAATTCGAGGCCCTTGCTCTTGTGGATGGTCATGATGTGGACAGCATCGGCCATGGCATTGGTGGAGACGGATTTGAATTCCCGGTCTTCTTTGTGAAGTTTGGACAGGTAGTCCAGGAAGGAATAGAGACCGCTGCTGGGGGTGCTGTCCCGGGCGAGGGCGAGCTGGTAGAAGGCAAGTACGTGATTTACCCGCCACTCGCCGCCGGGAAGGCCGGAGAGCCAGGTGAGGTATTCGGTGTCCGTGAGAATTCTCCGAAGGAGGGGGGCCGTGCCGTCCTGCATGGCTTCTTCCCGCCATGTTTTGAAGAACGCAAGGAAATGGCGGAGCTTCTCTTCTTTTTCTTCCGAAAGTACACCGGGAAGGGGGAGAACGGTCCAGAGGTGGGGCTGTTTTTCCTCTTCCTGCCTGAGGTGGAGGAGAGTGAGGTCCTTCTCATCGAGGCCCACAAAGAAGGAACGGAGTACGGCTGCCGCTGCCAGGTCCTGGAGCGGGTTGTCCAGAAGTTTCAGCAGGGCCCAGAGAATTTCCACATCCCCGTTCTTCATGAAGTCCTCTTCCTTGTCGGAAATGGCAGGGATGCCGTTTTCTTCCAGTACCTTCATGAGGACAGGCCCTTTTCCTGCAATGGAACGGAGGAGAATCACCATGTCTCCGTACCGGGCGGGTCGGAAGGCACCGCTTTTTTCCATCATCGTTCCATGGTCCATGATTTCGTGAATTCTTTTGGCAATGAGCCGGCCTTCGAGCATGATTTTTTCCATATCCTTCAGCTCATCCGGCGCATTTCCTTCTTTGATGCCTGCTTGGTCGATGAGTTCGATGGAAACGGAGCCGCCGGCATAGCTGTCGGGCCTTGGCTCTTCGTGGCGGCCGGCGTAGAGGGCTTCGGCATCGCCGTAGTCCAGTTCCAGGGTATCCCGGGTCATGATCTGCCGGAAAATGAAATTGATGGAAGACAGGATGGCGGCATCGCTTCGGAAATTGCGGTTCAGGTCGATGCGATGGGAGGGACTGTCTTTGTCCGAGGAAAAATGAAGGTACTTATCCATGAAAATGGTGGGGTCCGCCTGCCGGAAGCGGTAGATGCTCTGCTTGAGGTCGCCCACCATGAACCGATTCTTTCCGTTGGATACGAGGGCGGTAATCAGCTCCTGGACCCCATTGGTATCCTGGTATTCGTCGATCATGACTTCCTTGTATTTCCGGCGGATAGAAAGGGCCGCTTCCGAAGGGAAGAGGGCTGCCTTCTCCGGCGTGAAGTCCGGGTTCTCCCGGTCCACCAGGATGTCCAGGGCATAGTGCTCCATATCGTTGAAGTCCATGAGGCCTTCCTGCTTTTTCCGCTCTTTCAGGGCTTTTGCAAAGTCCAGGGCCAGGCGGGAAAGGACGGTGACCACCGGCAGCATGGCGGCGGTTTCCGAAATCCACTGGGACTCCGGTACTTGGGTAAAAGGGGCAATTTCTTTTGTCCAGGTATCTTTTGCACTCTTGCGGAGGTCGCTGATGGCCATGGCATCGGCGGAATTCGTAAAGTCGCTGGTTTTAGCGTAATGGAAAGCAGCGGCCTGTTTGGGCTTCATGGTGCTCATTCGGGCAAATGAAAAGGAGGGGAGGTGGAACCAGTCTTTCCAGGTCTTTGCGGAAGAGACCATGGAAAAGAAGGAGTATTCATTGCTGAGTTGCTCGCCATACACCGCCTCTGCCGCTTTATTCCGGTCCATGATGGCAAACATCTGCCGGTAGCTGTCAGCGATTTTTCGGGAAAGGGAGATGAGGTGATCCAGCACCGGCCGGTCCCAGGGGAGGTCGTCCATGGACGCGCCTTCCGGGATACGGTACCGGTCGGGAAGATGGGAGAGCCAGTCCTCCGGGAAGGGGAGGGAGCAGGAAAAGTGGTAAATCTTTGCCACCATCTGCTTTAATATCCGGTCCTGGTAGCGGTCGGCAAAGAGGTCCACGGTGTCCAAAAAATCCGGATTTCCCTGGGCATACCACTTTTCCAGGACCTCCGACAGCACCTCTTCTTCCAAAAGGAATTCCTCATTCTCGTCGGACAGGATCCGCACTTTCGGGTCCAGGTCCAGGAGGTAGAAATACTGGCGGATAATGGACTGGAAATAGGAGTCCAGCGTGGAAATCTGGGCGCTTCCCAGGAGGGAGACCTGCTTTTCCAGATGGTGGATACGGGGCTCGTCATCGGCTTCGTCCGCCTTTTTCAGGGCATCGGACAGGGCTTTTGATACCCGGGCCTTCATTTCGCTGGCAGCAGCCTTTGTGAAGGTGAGGACCAGGAGCTCATTGATGTCCGTATGGCTCTTTGGGTTTTCCACGAGCCGAATGATGCGCTCCGTGAGGACCGCCGTCTTTCCGCTGCCCGCTGCGGCGGAGAGGAGGAGGTTCTGCCCCCGGGCATCCAAGGCTTCTTCCTGTTCTTTTGTCCAGTGGTTACTCATGGTGTTCCTCCTTTTCATTGGCAAGTTCAGCCAGGTTTTTCTTTAAGTCCTTATTTGGGGGGAGATGAATGTATTCATACCCTTCCCCCTCCGCCTTTGGGTCGAAGTGGCAGATGCTGTGGTAGGGGCACCAGGTACAGGGAATCTTATTATTGTAATTGACCGGCCTGATTTCGATGTGCCCCTCTTCCATGGATCTATAGATTTTCAGAAGGTTTTTCTTAACAATGGTGAGAAGGTTTTTGAAATCTTCCTCCGAAAGGAGGGAAGTGGAAGAGGAGAGGCTCCCGTCTTTCTTGAATTTCAGGGGAAGAATGGAATCATCGGTGCCCACGGCACTGTCCAGTGATTTTACCACGTCCGGGTCATCCAGAATCCAGCCGGAACCGCTCTCTTTATCCGGAAGCGGCGGCTGGCTGCCCGGTGGGACGGCGGCCATATTTTTCACGTCACCGGACAGGTAGATGCACATGAGGGCTGCCGGCAGGAGGCCGCCTTTCCCCTCTTCCTCCACAGCCAGGAGGTAGGTGAGGAGCTGCAGCTTCAGCCCGGCCACCACTTCCTGCAGTGTGGCCACGGGGGTGCCGGTTTTGTAGTCATAGATGGCAGCGGCACGACCGTCCATGTCGATGCGGTCGATTTTCCCTTTCAGGGTGAACGTATCCGTATCTCCGGCAATGTGGAGGTAGAATTCCTTTTCCAGGGCCTTCGTATCGAACCGGCTGTTTCGGCTCCATTTCCGGAGGGACCGGAGGGATCGGCGGAAAGTCTCATTCAGCGCCCGCTCCGTATATCGGGAAGCGCCATCAGCATGGAGGGCGCCGTAGTGAATCTTTTTAGACAGGACGCTTGCAATTTCTCCGGAAATCTTCTCGATATCCTCATCCGTGGCATCCCGCCACTGCCGGTTTTCTTTTCCCAGCCGGCTGCCGAACTGGTGGAGTCCGGCATGAAGGTAGTTGCCGAAGTCCAAAGGTTCCATGTCCCCTTCATCCCGCTTGTCGATGTGGAGGCCGTACTGCACAAAGTAGGCAAAGGGACAGCGGCGGTAGTTTTCAAACCGGGTGACGGAACCGAAGAAACGGCCCTGGGGTTTGAAGAGCCGGGCCGCCAGGTCCCGGGGAAGCGGAGCAGCGTCGTTCTTATAGTAGAAACCGGTGAGGGCCTGGTCTAGGGATTCCCCGTATCCCTTCGCCTTCGCCCAGGATGCCAGCTGGGCCCAGGGAGAAGTGGGGGCAGGAATTTCCCGGCGGAGAATGGAAGGCAGGAGGGACAGGGCCTGCTTCGGATTGGCGAAGAAGGAGTGGTCACTTTCCCGGTCCGAGGGGGAAAGAAAAATGGATTCCGAAGCATAGCCCAGATGGGCCAGCTGGGAAACGAGGAAGGAGGGCTCCGTATCATTATGGTCGTCATTCACGGAGGGCATAGTGATGTAGAGGGCCCGGCGAGCGCGGGTGAGGGCCAGGTACACGAAGAACTGCTCCTTGTGCACTTCCTCCAGCAGGTCCGTACCGAAGATAAGGCGGCTGTCCCGGTAGATTTTCTGCTTTTCCGATTCCGTGAAGAAGCCGCCTTCCTCGATGCGTTTCGGAAATTCCCCTTCTATGGCGCCGGGGATGAAGACTGCCTCCGCCTCCATACCATAGCCCCGGTCCATGCCGGTCACCGTCACGTGGTCCAGGGTAGGGGGAATGGTGGAATAGGTGAGGGAAGAGAGGCCATCTTCGAAGAGGGAACGGAAATCTTTGGCCCCGGTCTCCTCGTTTCCGGCGGCGTGGACAATTTCGTCCAGAAGGGTAAGAATTTTTTTCCACACCTGCAGGTTCGGCCGGAGGTTGGTCCGGAGTTCTTCTTTTTCATCCAGCCTTTCCATGGTTTCCGGTATTTTTTCGTCCACCAGCCACTGGTAGAGAATCCGGCAGCGGTCTTTCGGGAGGGGAGAGGCTTTCCATTGGTCCACCAGGGGATCCAGCATGGAAGTAAGCCGCGTCCGCCAGCCATTGGCTTCAGCAAGGACCTGCTTTTCCCCCTCCGTCAGGGCGGGCAGGGGACCATCGAGCTCCCGGTATTCCCGGAATACCCACTCTTCGTGATACTGGGAGGGCCGGATACCGTGGGAGAGGACGTAATTTTCGAGGCGGTCCACATCGTCCTCCGGCCATTGGGGCAGGAGGAATGTTTTCAGCAGGCGGAAAAGAGTCTCCCGCTGCCAGCCGCTCCCTTTATGCAGGGATTCGGCGGTGAGAAAACGGAGAAGGCTGCTGATGAGTACCACCAGGGGATGGCTGTTCATGGGATGCTTCCTGTCGATGAAGCCCGGGATTTCATAGCGTCGGAAGGACCGCTCGAAGAGGTTCCCGTAGTCATCGGGATTCCGGATGAGCACCAGGATGTCCCGGTACCGGAAATGGCTGTCCCGGACGAGGGAGAGAATGCGGCGGGAAATGTAGTCCACCTCCTCCGCCTTATGGGCGGCCCGGATGAGATGGAGCCCCTCTGCCGCGGAGGAGGGGCCTTTTTTATCCAAAGGAGAAGGTATCGGGCGGCGGTTGAAGAAATGCCGGGCTATAGCAGCCAGCTGGGGAGAGGTAAAACGGCAGTCTTCGGTGAGAAGGGTGGAAGAGGAGGCGCCTTCCTGTCGGGAAAGGAGACTGAAAAGCTGCCAGGGCCGTGCAAAGTTCGGATTTTCGACAGCCTCTTCGGGCTTATCCATCTGAAGGGTCATGGTGACTTCTTTGGCCGTATGGACCAGGGCGGACACAATGCGGATCTTCTGGGGAGCCATGCCGTTGAATCCGTCGATCCAGACCCGGGAGGACCGGAGGGTGGGGGATTTTGGAATTTCCCTTGCCAGCAGGTCAAAGAGACTGCCTTCGTAGGAAAAGTGGTCCTTCAGGTACCGGTGGTATGCGCCGTAGAGGAGGGAGAGATCCGCCATTTTCCGGCCCAGCGGTGTGTCCCCCTGGGCTTCGGCGGCATGGGCCATGTCCTTTTCCGATACGCAGAACATGTCGAGCTGGTGGAAGAAACGGGTGAGCTCTTCCGAGAAATGGGGATGGGAGGCTGCTTTCATTACCATCCGGAGCTCTCCCTTATGCTCTTCCATGAGTCGGCGGATGATGATCTGCTGCCCTAAGGGGGACAGGGCGTCGCTCACGGGGGAATGGAGTTCCTGGAAGACCCGGTACGCCAGGCGCGAGAAACCGCACACCGTCACATCGGTGAATCCTTCTCCGGGAAAAGATTTTGCCAGTTCGTATTCCGCTGTGTAGGTTCCCTGGTCCGGAACCAGGAGAAAGGCTTTCCTTCCTGTATCGCCCAGCACGTAGTCCCGGATTTCCCTGCATACCCGGCTTGTCTTGCCGGTTCCTGCCCGGCCCAGAATGAAATGAAGTCCCATGGTCATGTCCTCCTTCGTTTTGTTGTATTCATTATACTATGGGAAAGGACAGAACGTGACAGGAGAGATGTGTCAGCGCGCGGACAAACGGATGGCAGAGCTGATGGAAGGTGGCTGAAGGGGAACGCCCTGCGGGCGAGGTGACTCAAGGGAAACGGGCTTCGCCCGAGGTGACGGTGTGCCGCATTAAATAAAGGACGGCACAATTTTATATCCAGCGGCTGCGCCGCATCCATTCTGCGATTTTGACGCAGGCCGTTTGGCTTACAAGGAAGGCACTTTTATGGGCAGGCTAAGCACCATATTTATACCAAACTTGAAAGTCTTATGCGGAACTTTCATCTATAAGGGCATGCATGCTTACGGGGTATATAAAAATGGCGGCGCTATATGAATTGTGCGCCGCCACCTTCCCCTTGCCCGCAGGGCATTTCCCCTCAGTCACTTCGCCGCAGGCGTTACCCTTCAGCCACCTTCCCATGCCCATCCAAAGCATCACCTCTAAATCTGCCCATCTGTGATACAATAAATGTACTTGTTTTTACAGAAAGGCGGCACTATGGCGCAGGCGAAAATTTGGACTCGGGAATTCCTGGGCATGGGCATGACCAATTTCTTCTATTTCATGTCCCAGTATATTCTGATCGCATCCCTTCCGGTCTTCATTATGGATGACCTGGGGAAGGGGCAGTGGGAGGCAGGCATGGCTATGACCTGTTTCCAGATTGGCACGGTGGCATGCCGTCCCCTGGCGGGGCGCATCATTGATGGGGTGAATAAACAGAAACTTCTCTTCCTGGCATCCGCTGTATTCTTCCTGGTGATGGCGGGCTTTTACTTCGCCTCAAGCCTTCACATGGTGTGGGGCCTCCGGCTGGTGCATGGTATCGTCTTTGCCCTGGGCACCACGGCGTCTGCCACCATGGCGGCCCTGGTGCTGCCGAAAAGCCGGAAGGGGGAAGGCATCGGCTATTTCGCGGTGAGCGGAAACCTGGCCATGGTCATCGGGCCCCTGGTGGGACTTCTGATCATTGATTTTCTGGGGCCCCGGCCGCTGTTCATTTTCCTGGCACTCCTGGCCCTGGGGGCTATTTATGGAGGAAATGGGAAGAAGCTGCCTGATGCTGTCATCCTTCCTTCGGGGAAACGGAAACAGGGCTTTCATTTTTCCGACTTCTTTGAAAAGAAAGCTCTTCCCTCGGTTATCCTTGGTGGCCTCGTTTTCTTCGCCTATGGCGGTGTGCTGACGTTCATTCCCATGTATACCCGGGCCCTCCAGCTTTCTTCCTTTACCAGCCTGTTCTTTCTGGTCTTTGCCCTGGTCATCGTGGTGACCCGTCCTTTTGTGGGATATCTTTTTGACCACCATGGCCCTGATGCCACGGTGTATCCGGGATTTGCCTTCTTCTGCATCGGATTTATCCTCTTCAGTCAGGTGGGAGGGTTGCCGCTGCTGCTCCTGTCTGCCGGGATCCTTGGCATCGGCTTCGGTGCCCTGGCACCGGCGTTCCAGACGCTGGCTGTCCAGAGCGCGCCACCTTCCCGGGCCGGGGTGGCTACGTCCACCTATTTCTGGTCCCTCGATATTTCCGTGGGCCTGGCAGCGGCGGTGCTGGGAGTGGTATCCGATGCCCTGGGCTATCCTTTCATGTATGGGGTGGTCTGCCTGGCATCGGCACTTCTGGGACTTGTGTATTACTTCTTCTGGCGAAGAAGCGGGAAGAGGGCAGGAACCTAAAGCCTAGGAAAAGTCAGGAATGAGGCGTTAGTGGCGGCGGCGTACAGATGGGAAGCTCCGCTTTATAACGAAAACGCAGTTAATGGCTCAATGCAAAAATATCAAAAGCGGCGCTTTGTAATTTGATGCGCCGCACATTCATTCCTGATTAATTTTCTCCATGGCTTGAGGTACACACTTTTTCTCAAAAAAATTCAAAAAAGTGCTTGACAGGATGGAGAAGGGGGATTATGATATACACATCTTCAGACAACCGAATGACTTGAGAAAAGCCAGGATCGAGACAAAAGGTTTGTTGTTTAATCTTCAGAGAGCCGGTGTACGGTGCGAACCGGTAGATGGCAGCATTCATACTATCCCTCGAGAGCTCTTTCGTCGAACCAAGTAGACGAAGGCGTTCATTCACGTTACGAATAGGACTACAGAGTATAATGTAGGGTGGTACCGCGATACATCGCCCCTATCTTCTTTGGAAGATAGGGGCTTTTCTTATATCAGGGTATCAGTTTACTTACAGTCCGCAAGTGATAAGTGGGAGTGGTACCGCGCATATGCGCCTCCGCCTTTGGGAAACCAGGGGCGGAGGTTTTCTTTTGCTTATTTTTGCTTATTTCAGTCATTCGGGTCACATTATTTTTTGAAAGAGGGATAAACTATGCAGAAAAAATGGTTAAAAGGAATGGCAGCTCTCGCAGCAGCTGCAGCATTAGCAGGCGCTTTCGCAGGTTGTGGCGGACAGAAGTCCGACAATGGCGGAGCTAAAGGACAGCAGACCGTAAAATTTGGCTTCGTTACCGGTTGGACCGGCCCTGGCGCTGCATACGGCACCGCTATGAAGGAAGGCGTGGATCTGGCTGTTGAAGAAATCAACAACAACCCGAACACCAAGATGAAGATTGACCTTAAGGAATACGATACCAAACTGGTAAAAGCAGAAGCCATCAACGCATTCAAAAAATGCATTGAACAGGATAAAGTCCTCGCTATTGAAGGACCGATGACCTCCGGCGAAATGTTCGCTGCCGGCCCGATTGCCCAGCAGTCCAAGGTCGTTGCCTTCGGCACCGGTACTACAGCACCCGGAATCACCGATATCGGCGATTACATTTTCCGTAACGCAATCCCCGGCAAGATGGCTATTCCGATTACCGTAAAGAAGGCACAGGAAAAACTGGGCTTCAAGAAAGTAGCTATTCTCTACTCCAACAACAATGACCAGATGGTTGGCGAAAACAAGATTTATCAGGAACTGTTCAAGGAAATGGGCATCGACGTTGTCGCTACCGAAACCTTTGCTGATAAGGATACGGACTTCTCCGCACAGCTCACCAAGATTCAGGCAGCTAATCCTGATGTCATCGCTGTAGCAGGCCTGTATCAGGAAGGCGCTCTTATCGTAAAGAAAGCCCGTGAAATGGGTATGAACCAGCCGATTCTTGCCAACAACGGCTTCAACAGCCCGGCATTCATCCAGCAGGCTGGCGAAGCAGCTAACGGTACCCTCGTAGCTACTCCGTGGAATGCGGAAAGCAAATCCGAAAAGGCACAGAATTTCCGTAAAGCCTTTGTTGCCAAATACGGCCATGAACCGGATCAGTTCGCTGCCCAGGCCTATGATGCCATGTACGTTATGCACCAGGCTGCTGAACAGTCCGGCACCACCACGGACCGCAAGAAGTTCCGGGATGCCCTGGCTAAGATCAAAGATTTCGAAGGTGCTACCGGCAAATTCCAGTTCGATGACCATCGCGATCCGAAGATGGACCTCTCCATCATGGAAGCGAAAGACGGCAAATGGGTTCCTTTCGCTTAATCGTCGAGTAACGGTTAAAGGCCATGGACCGGGCTATGGGGCCATGGCTGCATAGTAAGACCCTCCGCAGGGGGAACCGAAAAGGGTATTCAGATAAGCCTGGCCCCTGATTTCCCCAACTGCCGGAATGATATTCCGGCGGGAAACCTGCCTTTGTGGGCAGGGCAGGAAGGAATGGACTGCTGCCACAGTCATTCTTTTCCCTGCCCACCTGGTAGTTTTTCCCAAAGTAAAAGAGCAGTGCATCCCTACGCACTGCTCTTTTACTTTGGGAAAAATCAGATTTTCCTGATTTCCCATATATGGCGGAAGGAAATATTTTTCCCACCCAGTCGAAGGAAGTGCCAGGGTCTGTCTATGGATTCCAGCATCCCTTCCAGGGTCCTGTAGCGTCCGGATTCGTAGAAGGTCAGGCGGAGATGGTCTCCCTTCCTTAGATGCCCCAGTATATTATCGAGCTTTTGGGCCCGGTCTTCAGACAGGGGCCGCTCTTCTTCCTCTTCTTCTCTGGCTTCGGTCAGCAGTTTCCCATACCCTTTGAGTCCATTGAAAGGGAGAAACTGCCGGGCCCGTTTCCTGTTATCCATGATGACCTCCTATCAGGCTGTTCCTCTGGCGCAGGGTGGCTTTCGGGAAATAGTCGATGCCCCGGAGCAGCGCATTCTTTCCGAATCTCTTCTTGATGTCCACCATGGCGAGCTCCACCTCTTCTGCATCTATTCTTCCTCCCCTGATAGAAAAAGAGAATGGGAACGGAGTGCCCGGTGAGCTGGGAGTACATTGTTCAGGCTGCTCCGGAGGACCTTATCCGTGGTATAGTCAACGGAAGATATGCCACAGGTCTGCGGGGATGTCGCTATGGTATTCCACGCATCTTCGTGCCTCGGCTGCCTTGGGTGATGAGGCCTTTTCTAGAGGTTGCTGTATGTATAGGATTCCCACCATTTCAAGGAGTAGAAGTACCCGCTCTTCCAGTGTATAATCTTCGAATAGTACTTGGTCGTTGCTAATGGGCCGCCCCGATGAATGGCAACTGTGGATATCTGAGATGGTGCAGGCTCCCAGTCATGGGCGTAGTTAATGGGGGATCAGATGTTAACCTCGAATTCACGGTACAGCAAGCCTCTTCTGGCAGCAGGAATATCCCGTAGAGGTCATAGAACCTCATATTTGCAAGACGTTGGGCGATGCCGGGACCAATATTCCATATATTTATAATGGACTGGTAGCACTAGATGGTTTCCAAAAACTATGGATCATCGAGAAAGTCGATATGCTCCGATAGATACTTGGCCCAAATATCCATGCCCGCCTTGCCTTGACCTGAAAAGGATTGGCGCTTGCGTTGGCAGGAGCGTAGATACAGGCCTTCTTATACGCGGCACCCCCCTGATAATTTGGGAAATATCGATTTCATCGCGCTCATAAAATTTATAGTGGGACACTATATTGATGAAATATTTATCGATGGAATAGGCGTATACGTCTTTAGTAGAGGACAGGGACAGATATGTGCATATGGTGGAGGGCATGTCCATGTATAATTTCATGCGGTGCTGTACTTATATGGAGCCCCGCCTTTGGCAATAGAGAAGTATTACACCCCGAATGTGTATTTGCTGTAGAGGAGACATAGAAAAACCGAGGAAAGTACGGTAAGCCGGATAACGCTTTACCGTACTTTCCCTGGAGATTATATATTAAAATAGTATGTCAGGCGGTGGAGCAGGATAGCAAGTTATTGCATGGTCCCAATCTGATATGAAGAATATCTTTTTGGCTCTTCTTTGGTCAGTCAGTAATAGTTCCTTTTCCGGAATAAGGGATTTTTTCTACTTTTACCGCTTCCAAATGGTAGAAGGGACCGGATAGACCCGGACCAGTATGTCCTGTAGCTTCTCGGAGGATCCCATATAACCGTATCCAAGTAGCGCCAGAAGTATATTCTGAGAAGTCCTGGTCAGAGTTAAATTCAAAATCTACATAGCCTCCTGTGCAGTAAGGGCAACTGGGACCGTTTCTTCCTATGAAAAGGTGCCCATTAATAGTGAGAAAATAACCTTCAAGCATGACAGTTTTATCAGCATAGTCCTTGAAATTCATGTACCAGTCATTGATCTGTGTCATATAATGATGGTCTCCCACAATGATATCCAAATGATCGTAGGGAAAGGAAACTCGATCCTTCTTTATATTGTAATGAATCTGGAAATAAGGATACTTAACATTTCCAGCGGCGTCTCTAGGGATATTCTCACAGAAAAGACGATCTGATTCCGCGTTCTGTCTCTGTGTTGGGGTGGAAGCGGCTTGTGCAGAAGATAATTCTTTTCTGCTGACAACGGCGGGATATTTTTCTCGGCTTATTCCAGTGCTGCAGCCGGAGATTGCGGTAGCTAGGATCAGAAGAGGTAGGAACGGATACAAAATTCTCATAACACAAACCCTCCTCTTATATGACGTATGAGTGATACTATTACTAAGAGTGTCAGGTTGGTTATGACAATAGAGGCACCGGTGGGAATAGAGAATGCATAGGATAGAGTGATTCCTACAGTGAAGCATGAAAGGCCAGAAAGTACGGAAATCACCGTGACTCTGAGATAATGACCGGTCAGTTGCATGGCTGTTACAGCAGGGAAGACGATAAGGCTAGAAATCAAGAGTGCCCCCATCATGCGCATTCCCAGTACAACTGTAACCGCAGTCATAAGAGACAGGAGAATCGTGTAAAAACCTGTGTGAATACCGCTGGATGCAGCAAAAGATTCATCAAAAGTAATGGAGAAGAGCGGGCAATAGAAGAGAACATAGAAGGCAATGATTACACTGCCGGCGGAGAGAGAGATTGTTACGTCGATTGGACTCATAGCCAGAATACTGCCAAACATGAAGTTACATATATCTGTATTCATCCCCCTGGACAGGGAAATGGTAAGTACACCAATAGCCAATGAACTGCTGCACAAAAGAGCGATAGCTGCATCTCCTCTGATAAAGCTTCCTTCTCGGATATGAAGAAGGAAAAACGCGGATAGCATAGTGACAGGAATGGCAATCATTAGGGGATCCAGATGGCAGGCATAGGCTACCGCTAAAGCAGCGAATCCAAGATGGGAAAGCCCTTCTCCAATCATGGAATATCGTTTCAATACCAAACTGGTACCCAGTAAAGAAGCACAAATGGTAATTACTATACCGACTAGAAACGCACGTATCATAAAAGGGTATGTCAGCATTTCAGTGAATAGATTCATGAGTATTGCTCCGCCATCCCTTTCCAATTAGAACTATGAAGAAAATCTTGGCTACTCCCGTAAAACCGTTGTGCTCCTTCAGCGAGATATAGAATCTGATCAGCTTCAGCCAAAACCCTGGGCATATCGTGAGAGACCATAAGGATTGATAAATGATATTTCTTTCGCAGCTCCCTCAAGAGAAGGTATAAAGACTCGGTAGAATGTATATCAAGGCCAGTCATAGGTTCATCTAAAAAAAGGATCCGGTTACCCGCAGCTAGAGCACGTGCCAATAGAACGCGTTGCTGCTGTCCGCCTGACAAGTCATGAAGGCAGGCACTGGCTAGGTGATTGATGCTAAGCGCCTTCATAATATCCCCTATGTCTTGATAGTCCCTCCTACTATAAAAATAGGGGAAAGAAAGTCGAGATAATCTCCCTGACTGTATTACTTCCATTACACTGGCAGGGAAATCCTTCTGCTCTTCCTGATGTTGAGGAAGATAGCCAATATCTCCCCTTCGAATCTTCGGACTGAACTGGATACTGCCGCCGGATATCCTTTTTAGCCCTAAAATTCCCTTCATAAGAGTACTTTTCCCGCAGCCATTTTCTCCGATTATAGCCATGCAGATGCCCTCTTCTAGAGAAAAATTGACTCTTTCAAGAACCTTCTTTTGGCCATAAGAGAGAGAAACGTCTTGGCAAGTAAGTAAAATCATTCATTCAGTGCCTCCTTCAGTACATCTTCATTATGTTTCATAAGATCCACGTAGGTAATACCTTTTTTGAAATCCTCCTCGCTTACATTATGCACTGCATTCAGGAGAAGGTCCTTTGCTCCCGTAGCCTCCGCAATAGAATGACTCATCTGCTGGTTAGACATTTCAATATGGAAAACAACAGGAATATCATCTTCCTTTATCTTATTGATAAGGAACGCAATAGTCTTTGGATTGGACTCAGTATCTTTAGAACAGCCGGGGAATGCTGCATGATAAGAAAGACCATACTCCTTTACAAAATACAAGAATGGGAAACGGTCACCGACGATGATTTCTTTCCTTTTACTGGAAGAAATAATATCTCGGAAATCATTATCCAAGGAGGAGAGTTCAGATACATAAACGTCTGCATTTTTTTGATAAGAGGTTGCATTCTCTCTATCGATTGAACACAGCTTTTCTTCAATCGCCTTCGTAATTTTGATGGAATTGGCTGGAGAAGTCCATACATGTTCATCCATTTCTTCTTCTCCATCCTCATCTTCCTTCTCTGAGCTGTCCTGCTTTTCTTCAGCCATACCTTCTGGATGTTCTTCAGGCAGAAGGGCAACAGTATCCATCATTTTACAAACAGCTTTAGGCTTCTGATCGCTGCTCGAAAAAATTTTATCTACCCACTCATCACTATCTCCACCAGTGTAGATGAAAAGATCGCAATTTTCGACCTTTTTAATATCTTTTGGCGTAGGTTCGAAGCTGTGCACATCCGTACCTGGCTTGATTAGGAGAGTTATATCGGCGTGCCCTTTGGCGATTTGTCGTGCAAAATCATAACCAGCAAAATTGGTACACACGATCTGGATCGGTGTCTTCCCTTTTGGGGCAGATGAAGATGCAGGGGAAGACGTACAACCTGAAAGTCCGAAAGCTGCAGACAGGCAAGTGAAAAGTAAAAGTATACCAAATAATATTCTTTTCATAAAAAAACCTCCACTGAGAATAATTTAGGGAAATGGTAGACCGGTATTTTCTCTCCTTTTTATTGGTAAATTGTTGTTATTTCGTGTCCTTGATAGTATGCATGAAAGAGTAGAAATAAGGTGACAATTTCAGTGGTACCTCCTAACGTTTCTTGCATTTAATCAGAAAGTTTAATGCATAGGGAAACTAGGGTAACTGGTGCGAAGAGAATTGAGAGAAAAGGACAGAAATAAATGAATAAAAGCGTTAGTTGGTGAATGCACGGGAGCGACTGAGTTTGACATGATAGAATGGTTAGGCCGATTCATCAGAGCCAGGAAGACCGTGGTATCGGTATAGACTGGGAACTACTGCCAGAGCAATCGTGACGAAGGCGACTAATGATAAATAAAAAGCTGGGGAGGGGGGAAAGCTCAATAATTGTAATGAAAGATAATAGAAGTAGTGCTGCTTTTAGTGCCCTTTTCATTGCTGATCGATCTCTTTTTATTAAATTTGCGAATTATTCGCAATTTTTAATTATTATAGGATAGAAGATAAGAAATGTCAAGGAAGTGAAATGTTGAGGTATGTATCAAGGTTTTCTTGGCACTTTATTTGATTGTCGATATTATCAGGTTTCCCAGTCTCCGTTTTCTCAGTAAATCCGTATTGCTTTCGCCAACTGGTCTATTGGAGTCGAGGTTGCTCCGTATACGCCTATACGGCTTCCAGATACCCAAAGCGATAATTTCTCACCCGTCGGTTTTCTTAGTGGCTTTTTGACTCGCGTTTACGGCTTCTACGACCGATTTATACATCTGCCGGTCCATCTTCTTGCAGATCTTGCCTGCAGCGTTATAAATCGGGGCCTTTTCCAAAGCACCGTTGCGAGTGGCAGTAATCAGGGGTCCTATCGAATCCATGCCTACACTGCGCCAATTGTGTCCCTCTTTTTTAGGCAATAGCTATAGCATCGATGGTTACTTTCAGCGGCTTCCAGATGAATATTCATATGGATGTCACGTTCTCGGATTTCAGAGATGTAGTCGGTGTTGCGACTCAGATAGTCTGCCAGCCTCCGTACCTGCTCAGCCTGTTCTTCTGTTTTCGCATAGCTAGGGAAACGCTGATTAAATGGGCTTTTTACAAGCGCTAATTATTCACAGCCATTTTCAGCAGTTTTGGGCGGGATTTTTGTGAATAACTTGAAGAAAATGAATAAAGCCACTACAAATCTATCTACTTTTTCAATATTTATTCTGTATTTTTCATATTTTGGGCGCACTTATCCCATGTTAAACTCTGCTGCTCGACCTGCCCTACAAACCATCAGTAAGTTTCCACTGGCAAACAGCATGTTAAATCGGTTGAAGTTCTTGGCAATTCCTCGGTAGACCACCTTGGCATAGCCGAAATAGTTCTTAACTATCAAAAATGGGTGTTCTACTTTACAACGAGTCGCGGATTTACGGTGTTCAATCTCTTTATCCCAGTTGATGCCGGAATATGTCTTTTCTGTTTTCATATCACTGGGCCGGCGATTGATTATATAAT
>NZ_UQKJ01000012.1 GCF_900541605.1 uncultured Dialister sp.
CACAACCCGGTCGGGCCAGCGAAGCGGCGCCCGACCCACAACCCTTATGCCCCATTCACCCCGTTTGGGCCGCTCGCCTATCTCTGATGAGAGCTCGACAAACTGAAATATTCCCATGCAAAAGGCCCGGGAAAATGATTTTTCATTTTCCCGGGCCTTTTACAGGTTCAGGCGTGAACAGCTTCTGTCTGTTCTTCCTCTTCTGTATCCACAGATTCTTCTTTCTTGAAGATCTTGTACACACCTACCGTCAGAAGGGGCAGGAGGAAAAGAGCCATGAAAGCATAGGCCAGTGCCATGTAACCCTTGGCGATGAGATCGATGATACCAATCTGAGCCAGGGCGATAGAAGCTGCCATGATGACCACCGTGGTGAGTCCTTTGTTCCTGCGGGACAGGGCAGGCCGTCCTTTTTCAGCCAGTCCCTTGTCAACCCGGGCCAGCAGGGCATGAATCATACCGGTAGCTGTTTCGATGAGGGTCCATCCCATGATGAAGCTGAAGGCCACCATGAGCCAGGAAGGAGCACCGCTTTCCTGCATCATCACCATCCAGGGCACCTGGGCACCAAGCACCTCTTTGGAAGGATAAAATCCCATGACAGAGAAATAGGTCAGGAACCAGGGAATCGTTGCCAGAAGGCCAGCCACGATACCGCTGACCACCGATTCCTTCCGTTTGGTCTGTTTCTTCACCGTAAAGAAAGAAGCAGGGAATACGACAAGATTGCAGGCCATATAGAGAAGGCCGGTCCACAGGGCATGGCCCATGGTGGCATCGGGTACATAGGAATGGTCAGAAGAAGCCATGACGGCGGCAATGTTTCCGGTATGTCCGGAAATGACGAGTACAGAAAATGTGAGATATCCTACGTAGAGTGCCACGGTGCCGAAGGTTTCAAAGAAGGAAATCACCTTTTCCCCGTAGAAATTCAGAAGTCCTGCCACCACCATGATGCCTACCACACCGAACCAGTGGGAAACGCCGAACATCTGCTGCACCACGGCACCGGTGGCAGAAGACATAACCGCCAGGATGATGACCATGAATACCGCATAGACCAGGTCGAAGACCCGGTACAGAGGACCCGCAATGGCCTCAATAAAAGACTTGTAATCGTACACATGGTACAGACGGATAAGCTCATAGCACAGCACCGCTACCAGGGCAAATCCCAGCATGATACCCAGGCCCGCATACCAGCCATAGGCGCCGAATTTCGCACCGTACTCCACGATTTCCCGGCCCGTGGCATAGCCGCCGCCAATCATGACGGACTGCAGCACAATGCCCGGAAGAAGATACTTCCCCAGGTTCCCATCAAACATCGAAGATACTTTCATAGTAGGTAGCCCTCCTTCAACTTTCGGCAGGGCAATCAAAAAGCCCCTGCCACAATAGACAGAGGCGGATGTTCCGCGGTACCACTCTGATTTATCACTCAGACACAAAGCATAAAGACGATGGAAAAGAAAAGCCCCTGTCCGAATCATCGGACAGGGGCGAAATCGCGGTACCACCCTGCATTATACTCATATGTCATAGTCCTGTAACGGGCACCCCCGCCTTCCTTACTGCTGCTTCAGGAAGGATGCTCCCAAGTGATTGTCCATGACCCGCCTGTACCGGCTTTCACCATACGCCGGCTCTCTGGGACATCGTCAGCCATGTCCATCTTGCTCATCGCTTCGTTATGGACTATTATAGCACCCTCAAGCTCATTGTCAAGAAAAATCCATCTTCCCTGATTTCTTCACCTGATAGTCCAATAGTTAAATGATATTCAGGCAGCCGGAATGCATCCAGCAGACAGAAACAGCGGCGACGCCGGGAGGCCCCATTTCTCTCCACCCAATTTTCAAAATTTTTCCCCAAAACCCCGTGCTATTGGCACTATCCTCACACTCCAAACCGTCTTCTGCTATAATACATACAAAACTCTGTATCCCAAGGATGTGATTTCTTGCAACCCCAAACCCACAGTCTGAAAACTGCCTCCGGTATCCGTCCCCATTGGGTGCTCATGCTGGTTACATTTCTGTACATACTCATCAATATCACCCATCCCGAACTGAAGGGAACAGCCATCGCCTGTTCCATAGGCCTCTTTGTCTTCTATACCTGGCGCCGGATTCTCATCATCCTCATTACCGCAGCCATTGCCTTTGCCCTGGTAGCCATCTTCCCTTTTCTGGCTCCCGTCGCCTTTATCCTCATGGTCATTATCTTCATAGCCCGTCTCAGCTATATCCTGAAAAACTGGCGGGCCGTGCTGGCAGGATTCTATATGTACGCCCTGGCCTTTGGGTTTGCTTTCTATGGCTCCGTATTTGGAGGATTGATCTGGGGCTTTTCTTTCTACCATTACCGTTTGAATGGTGTAGAGCCCCTTCTGGGATACCAGGGTGTGAACTATACCCTGGCTGCAGTGGTAGCCCTCTTTTTCACGGGTATTTTCCATTTCATCATGCACTGGCTTTACCGCCATCACTATACTCTCCAGCAGGCCCTGCCCATCATGGGCGTAGCGCCGCTCCTCATCCTCCTTCTCTGCCTCCCCTTCCTCAAAGCCTTTGACAGCTTTGAAACGGGAGTGGATACCGTGGATACCGGTGGCCATTCCTTCGACGGCATGGACGGGGGACACGTGGACACCGATGGTTTCGGTCATGGAGATACAGGAGACTTCAGCCATCCCGATATCATTTCCCACGATTCCATGGATACGGGCCATGACATTTCAGATGCCCCCGGTGTCCACCACACCCACGATTACTTCCGCACCGGTCCGAATGGAGAAGTACAGCACGTAAGGGGCTACGAAGCCACCAATCCTGATGGCATCGTTGAAAATAACTATTCCTACCACGGAGACTCCTATGCCGACGGGACGGATACCCCGGTTTCGCCCGATTCCGTTCCCATCCATGGAGCAGATGGTTCCCTGACCGACACTGCCGCCGCCGATGACCCCCCTTCTGGCCGGTGCGGAAGCAGGGCTGGAAAAGGAAAGAAAAAGAGAAAAGGAACTGTCCCTGGACGATGCCATCCAAAATAACCGGAATGATTGCTGATTGTTATTTGTAACCCGTCATTTCTGTTATAAAATTTATATTGAATTATATATAGAAATATACGCTAGCTAAATAGTCATTCATGTATTCTCTTTTTCGATTTTTTAGTATATAATCAGTGTGGATGAGCACAGCAGCCCAACTGGGGAGAGGCCTCGAAAAAATCCCCGGGAAAAGCTCCTGCGGCAAGCCATCCTGCAAAGATGAATCCATAAGAGCTCCGGGATGAAACCCGTTCGATGCAATGTCCTTTCCTGAACCATGCAGGGAAGGGCAGAAAAAGATTCTGTGTCGTCAAAAAATGAATCAGACAGATCCGCAAGCCTGAAGGAGCAGGCTCCGCAGCCCGGCCGCTGCAGAGCCCTCTCTTCGGGCTTGTTGTGATGCAATGCATGCCGTCGACCCTAGTACCGGGGCACCGGTTTTCTATTGATCATCTGGCCGGAAAATAGTCCACCTGCGGCGCTTTCCATCTGATATTTCTGTCCGTCATTTACGCCATGGGCCATTGCGTTTTCCCGGAAGCCAAGGGAGCTCCGCACAGGTGACTTCTCACATCAGCATAAAAACCGCCCTTCTCAACGGTTAATCAATCAAAAAGAGAGAAAACCATTCAGGTTTTCTCTCTTTCTGATGCTTACCGGTTATTCTCCCAGCACCGCATGGACCGCTTCTGTGCAGAGCTTCACCGCCTTGTCCATATCCTTTCTTTCGATGGTCAGGGGTGGATTGAAATAGATAATATCTCCCATGGGGCGAAGGACGAGTCCCAGGTCCATGGCCTTCCGGAATACGTGCCAGCCGATCCGCTTTGCCGGGTCGAAGGCTTTCTTCGTTTTAGGATCTTCCACCAGCTCTATGGCGTTGATGAGGCCGATATGGCGGATTTCCCCTACATTTTTGTGATGGCCCAGGGCCTTCATCAGTTCTTCGTGGAGATATTTCCCGTCTTCATTGACCTTTTCCAGGATATGGTCCCGTTTCATGATTTTCAGCACCGTCAGGGCAATGGCACAGCCCATGGGATTTCCTGCATAGGTATGGCTGTGAACGAAGGCCTTATGGGTCCCATAGTCATCATAGAAGGCATCGTACACCTTATCGGTGGTAATGGTCATGGACATGGGCATATACCCCGCCGTAAGTCCTTTGCTGGTGCAGAGGATATCCGGAGAGACCCCGGCATGTTCAATGGCAAAGAGGGTACCGGTGCGGCCAAAGCCTGCCGCAATTTCATCATCGATGAGGAGGACGCCGTACTCATCGCAGAGTTTACGGAGCTTCCGGAGGTATTCCGCCGGATAAATCCGCATGCCCGCAGCACCCTGGAGAATCGGCTCCACAATGCAGGCCACCGTTTCTTTCCCGAATTTTCTGAAGGCCTCTTCAGCGCTTTCGAAGCATTCCACATTGCAGGTTTCCCGGGTCTTTCCATAGGGGCAGCGGTAGCAGTCCAGCCCTTTGAAATGGATATTATTCATGAGCATGGGGTGGAAAATCTTTGCATAGAGATCCATGGAACCTACGGACAGGGCGCCGATGGTTTCCCCATGGTAGGACTCCGGCAGGCACATGAACTGGGTCCTTTCGGGATGTCCCGTCTGGTACTGATACTGGAAAGCCATCTTCAGTGCCGCTTCCACGGAAGACGATCCATTATCGTGGAACGTGAATTTCGTGAGTCCCTTCGGCAGGAGCGGTTCCAGTTCCCGGCACAGTTCGATGGCCGGCTTATGGGTGAAATTTGTGAAAATCACGTGTTCCAGCTGGTCCACCTGTTTCTTCAGGGCCTCGTTGATTTCAGGATTGCAGTGGCCCAGAAGGTTGCACCACCAGGAAGAAATGATATCCAGATACGCCTTGCCATGGGTATCGTACAGGTAGACCCCCTTCCCATGGTCCACCACCACCGGTGGAAATACTTCATTATCCTTCATCTGCATGGCCGGATGCCAGATATATTTTTTATCTTCCGCTTCCCAATCAATTGTAGACATGCTTTTCTCCTTTGATTACACGATTCATACACATGGAACATTTCTATTTTCTAATGGCTCCCTCTCACCAGGATGCCATTCCAAAAATATTTCGGGACTCTCACACTTCTGCGTAGCAGGCTTCCAGAATCTTCGGATTACAGTGAAGAATGGTATCTCCCTTCTTCACCCGGTCAATCACCTTCACCCCCGTGATTTCCTCAATCATGGCCACGTTATCCTCTTCCATGACGCCGCCTTTCCAGTTGTTCAGGATAATGCCCTTGATAGGAATATGGCGGTTTTTGATGTATTCGCAGGTGGTCACCACATGGTTAATGGTTCCGAGGCCCGCATCGGCCACCACCAGCACCGGCAGCTTCAGCCAGCCGATGATATCGGTGAGGTAGTAATGGGCCTTTTCATCGTGCCGGATCGGGCAGACGATACCGCCGCTGCCTTCCATGGTGACGTAGGGATATTTCTCCGTCACCCGTTTCCAGGCCTTCAGGATGACATCCTTCTCCAGGGGATGTCCCTCCAGACGGGCTGCCAGGTGCGGCGATACCGCATGCTGGTACAGATAAGAAAGGATCATATCCTCCGGTTCGTGGATATCCGCAAACTGATTGACAAATCCCGCATCCGATGCGGCCACCGTAGGCGCACCGCTGATGGCCGCCTTATAGTAGCCCGCATCATAGCCGGCCTGTCTCATGGTTTTCACAATGAGAGCCGTCACATAGGTTTTGCCGATATCCGTATCGGTGCCGGTAATAAATAATCCTTTACTCATCACAAATTCCCCCTTGCACATAAATAGAAACATATAAAAAGGGATGGAAAGGAAATTTCCTTCCCATCAGTTCCTTCAATCGTGAATGCCAAGAGCCTTCACCAGGCGCTTGGACAGGAAAGCAGCCAGGATGCAGAGGCAGATATCCCCCGGCACAGCCAGGAGGAAACAGTACAGAATGACTGCCCATACACCGATGGTTTTCCCGATATAGAAATTATTGATGAAATATACATAGACCATACCGAAAAGATAGACCACAGCCAGTCCGGCCAGATTGGCAAAAAGAACTTTACCAAAGGACCAGGAACCGCTCATCTCGCGCAGCTTGCCGGTGAGCCAGGCCCCTGCAATGAACCCCACAAGGTACCCGAAGGTGGGCTGGAAAATATAGGATGGACCGCCGCCTTCCGTAAAGACAGGGACCCCCACGAGCCCAAGGAGTACATAAAGGGTCACAGAAAGGGCACCCCGCCGGCTGCCAAGGATCAGGCCTGCCAGCGTAGTAAAAAGAAGTTGCAGCGTAAATGGGCATACCGGCACAGGGATCCGGATGAATGCCCCTATGGCAATGAGTGCCGTAAAGAGCCCAAACAAAACAATTTCCTTTGATTTTCCCTGTTCCCGTTCCATTGCATTTTCTCTGACCATGTTGCCTCGCCTCATTGTAAACAATTTGTCACTGTATTTCTGTACACGCAGTTTACATATGAATATAATATAACAACTTCGCATGGTTTTCAACGTTTACAATTAAAATGGACGCATTGATTTTAAAAAAGAATTGAGAGTTGAGAGTTGAGATCCCGCGGCTTTGCCGCAGCACCCACCAGAATCACTCTGTCTATTGCACAGGCATACATTTGAGGATGGTGTATTTTTCATTAACGGCTTCGCCACTCAGGTAAGCCTCTATCCACTTGTATGCATACTCAACCATACAACCCCCACAGGTTTGAACAGGCATCGCCCCACAAATCCCACGGAAAAAGCTTCGGGAATCATTCCCGAAGCTTCTATTTCACATTCCTGTTCAATTCATCCAGGGTTTCCCGGAAGCTTTCTGCGAAGTGGTCCATGAACCAGTCCACCTCTTCCAGGTGCAGGGCTCGCAGTTTTTCCTCGGTGGACTTGAAGGCCTCCTTGAATTCACTGTTTCCGTCCCGGATTTCCTCCATGCACTTCAGATAGGCGCTCATGGTGTCCGCCGCCTTGGCCAGGGGCCAGAGGGGATCCTTTTCCATGTCCACCACAAAGGGCTGATAAGAAGGCTGCAGTTCTTCCGGCAGCGTATGGAGCAGCTTCTCCCGGGCCCGGTCCTCGATCTTCTGGTACTGGTCCCGCAGGTCCCGGGTAAAATATTTCACCGGCGTCGGCATGTCCCCCGTAAATACCTCACTGGCATCGTGGTACAGCGCCAAAAGGGCTGCCCGCTCCGGATCCAGGTCCCTGTGGAAAATATCCCGGCCAATAACCGCCAGGGCATGGGCAATCATCACAGTCTGCAGTGTATGTTCCGCATCATTTTCGGGTATCGAATTTCTCATGAGCCCCCAGCGGGAAATATATTTCAGCCTTGACATGAAGGCGAAGAATGGATAGTTCATTCGATTTTCCCCCAACGGTCTCCGTAAAACCAGAAGTGGTGCACCGGCCCATGGCCATGGCCCAGGGAATCGGAAGCGGCCCGGCGGATGGCCCCCGTCATATAGACCTTGGCCAGCCCCACCGCTTCGATAAGGGTGTGGCCCTTCGCCAGCTCCGCTGCAATGGCACTGGACAGGGTACATCCGGTGCCATGGGTATTTTCTGTCTCTATCCTTTCTCCCTTGAACAGATGGAAATCTCTTCCATCATAAAGAACGTCCTCCGCCTCTTCCACCAGGTGGCCTCCCTTGACCAGCACCGCCTGGGGTCCCAGGGCCATCAGTTTTTCTGCTGCTCCCTTCATGTCTTCCAGGTTACGGATAGCCTGCCCCGAAAGAACCTCCGCCTCCGGAATATTGGGTGTAATTACGGAAGAAAGGGGTATGAGTTTTTTCTTATAGACTTCAATGGCATCCTTTTCCAGAAGCACTGCGCCACTGGTGGCCACCATGACCGGGTCCACCACCAGGGGAATGCCTGTATGGTCCGAAAGGAAATCGGATACCGCTTCCACAATGGGCGCGGAAGAAAGCATGCCCGTTTTTAATGCTCTCGGAGGAATATCATCATAAATGGCTGCCAGCTGGGCCTTCACCATGTCCACCGGTGTATTCACCACCATGGTGACTCCCTTCGTATTCTGGGCGGTGAGCGCACAGATGCAGCTCATCCCATAGGTACCAAGGGCGGAAAAGGTCTTGAGATCCGCCTGGATGCCGGCGCCGCCGGAAGAGTCGGATCCCGCTATTGTCAGTACAGGAATCATCATTCAATTCTCCTTTTTCAGCTGTTTCAGGGACGACGTGAAATAGCCGATGAGCTTTCCCTGATTCCAGGACAGATCATAATCAATCACAGCAATGCCGGCCAGGTCAAACTTGATGGCCGCACTGCAGGTAGACAGGAGATAGGACTGCAGGAAGGGATGGTGGCTCACAAGGGCAATGGGAGACCCGTCCTGGATGAGATGGTTCCGTACTATCTGCCAGTTTCCCTGGAGCAGTTCATCGGCCGTATGGATTTCCTCAGCGAAACATTCCTCCGCCAGGATACCGGCGGTCTGCCTTGTGCGGACATAGGGGGATGTGTAAATACGGATCGGATTTTCTTTAAGAAAACGGCCCAGTATCCGGGAGGCCCGACGGGCCTGCCGCATTCCCTTCGGTGTCAGTGACCTTTCTTTATTGGGAATTTCATCGGTCTGGGGAACGGCTTCCCCATGGCGCATCAGAATAATATACATACTATCACCTTCCATTCAGGAATTTATGATGATGAAGCGGGCATAGCAGCCCCGGACTCCGCAAGGGGGACTATCCCTTACTGTCCACGGCTGATTTCCGTACTTCTTCCTACAGAATAAATATCTTTATCCTTAGGTCCCCTGGAAAATTTTACATTCAGGTTCTTTCCAATGGTGGTAAAGGTCTGCTCAATGGGAGAACCGTTCGCCAGCACCTTCGACACCGCCACCCGGCCGTCCTTGATATGGATGATGGCGGTCAGGTCGTTTTTCATGCGGGTTTCCGTCTTCTTTTCTTTCTCATCCTTTACCTGTACCCGCTCGGAGAGCTCCACCACCGACAGCTTCTTCAGCTGTTCCGGCGACATGTACAGCCGGTCTGCGGGGAACCGGAAATGGACCATTCCTTCATTGACAGAGGACACCCGGGTAATGATGTACATACCGCCGGGCTTCACATTGGAGGCTCCGGTAATTTCCAGGAGCCCCTCGCTGTTCTTATCAAAGGAGAGATAGATTTCCTCTCCCTTTTCCGGAGTCACCGACCCCTTCCAGGGAGCCTCGGTGAGGGGAATGTAGAGGGGCAGGTAATTTCTGCCATAGAAATCGCCCCTGAAATCAATAGCTGCCGGCACCTGGTATTCCGCACCGTCCAGCATGACAGACCGAAAATCGCTTCGTATCCAGAAAAGGGCTGCCGCTTCGATGACAAAGACCAGGGCCAGGAGAATGAGGGCAAATTTTTTTCGAATCATTTGTCTTCCTCCTCTCACGCTTTTTCCTGACTGTGGAATTTCTTTTTCCGTGCCCTGTGGAGAGGCAGGTACATGACATAGCAGATGCAGGCCGCCACCACGCCCACGGCCAGGAAGAAAATGCCCCGTTCCGTAAGTGTGAGGGCGGAGTCCATGACCCGGATGGCTCCATCCCCGGCCAGGAGGAATACCCCTGCCCAGCTCTGGAGAGGCCGATCCGTCTGGAATCCCCGGGCAATGACCCCCGCCGCCAGTATGCCGGCATACACAGAGACCACCATGGCCGGTAAGGCACCGGTAGTTTCAAAGATGGAAATAAGAGCTGCCAGTCCCATGACAAAGGGCGTGAGCCCTGCCAGTACGGAGAGCCATTCCTTCTTCAGGGCCATGCGGAACAGAAGGATCCCATCCACCACCAGGAAAAGGAGAAACAGGAACCACAGCGCATAGCTTCCAACAATGCCTTCCCATACGGCCCCATAGGACCCTTCCAGCAGCACCGCAAATACGGCGATGCCCCCGAAGAACCGGAGTGCCTGGGCTCCAAGGCCGTAGTCCCGGAAAAGGCCGCCGGCCATCCAGGTCAGGGCTGCCGCCAGGGAGAAGAACAGGGTCTGCCACAGCATATTGCCGGCGGACCAGAAAATGAGGAGCAGGATGCCCACGGCCCAGACCCAGGAAAAACAGACCACCGCCCGGTCCCTGTGGCTCTTGAGCATGTATCCCAGAAACGGAAGGGCCAGAATCATATAAATCCAGGAAACCACTTCCGGCCATCCCCGGACCGGCGCTGTATAGAATACCCCTACGGCCACGGCCATATAGAGGATTCCCATACCGGCGGACCCGGTGACTGCCGTCATAATGAGCAGGAGAAAACCGCAGAGAGCAAGGCCCGTATAGGTATCAGACGTGAGGTAGAACGAATCCCCCACCATCCAGAAGGCGCCCAGAAGACAGAGTCCATGGAGCACAGCTGCCGCTTCCCGGATAAACAAGGGCACCCGGTGGCGGTAGAGCACCTCCCGTTTCGATGGTTTTTTCACCAGGCCCTCCGGATTTTCTTCTTCCAGTTCCTCTTCCAGTTTCGATGGTTCCTTCACCGGTACCGGTACCTTTTTATCCAGCAGGACCACCGCCGCCACGAGAAGGAATGAAAGGACCAGGGGCATAAAGGCCATCAGGAACCGCTGGTCCTGGGTGAGCCCATTCCACAGGCTGGCACAAAGGAAGAAAAGCCCGCCCACCAGGCACACCACAGCCAGAATAAAGAAAGCCTCTTTATAGGAAGACAGGTCCTCCTTCTTATACCGGGAAAGAATTTTCTTTCCTGCCTCTTCAGAAATCACATCATCCGACACCCATTGGGATACTTCCTGCTTCAGCCAGCGCCGGTTTGCCATGGAATCACATCCTTATATACGATAAATGATAGAGTTGAGAGTTGAGGGTCAGGGCCCTGCGGCTTTTTTCCGCTGTTCCAACGGGCTCATCCCTCATAACGTCGTCTCCATGTAAGGTAAGAGAAGTACATTAAAGTTCAGCGGCCCCGCCGCCATACTCACAAACAGGTTCATTACTATTCTATAACAACGGCATTGAAAAAATCTATTTCCTTTTGGTAAAATGAATGATTCCCGAAATATTTTCCCCACCATAAAAGCCGCCGGCTTTATGGCCGGCAGCTTTTATGGTAAAAAATTTATGCTGTTTTATTTCTTTCCGTGATAGTCGAGACCCTTATAGTCATGGATACCGTAGGGATCCGCCCCGGCTTCGGTGCCGAAGCGACCGCCTTTGGTGGGATATCCATAAATGGATCCGTCTTTGATGTCCATTTCATCTTCCCAGGGAAGTTTGTACTTGCCGGCGGCCAGGTCTTTGATGTAGGTGAGGCCGCAGTCCGGTTCACCGCCGGGCTTTGCCACATAGCCCCGGTGGCCCAGGTTGTAGATATTATTTTCAAGGCCCCATTCCCTGCGGGCCCGGTCCGCATCTTCCGGATAAATTTCTCCGGTCACGATTTCATAGGGGTTCCGCTGGCCCTGGACAAGGGTGGTGCCATCGTAATTGCAGATCTGCCCTTCGCCGAAGTAGTAGAAGACGCCGTCATAGCCGGCCAGGTTCACCGATACGGTGTACATGAGATTCTGCCATGCGTTGGACCGGTTCGTCAGGATCCACTGGTCATTGACCTGGGTACTGTAACCGGAAATCCGGATATACACGTTGCAGCCTTTGTAGGCAGCTTCCCTTGCCAGTTCCGGAATCATGCCATCGTGGCAGATGCAGACAGCCAGCTTTGATCCGCCAGGGCCCTCGCAGACCGGCATGCCCAGGTCTCCCGGATACCAAGGTTCGATGGGGTTCCAGGGGAAGAGCTTCCGGTACTTCAGACAGATTTCCCCTTTCGGATTGATAATGATAGCAGTGTTGTAAGGATTCTTATTGGGGTCCGGATTCCGTTCCATAATGGAAAATACCCCGTACACTCCTTCTTCTTTGCAGGCTTTGGCAAAGGCATCGGTCTCCTTGCCCGGAATGTCACAGAGGAATTCGTCGGTGAGCCACTTCGATGTATTCAGGCCCTGAGTACTGTATTCAGGGAATATAATCAGTTCTGCCCCCGGATAACCGGCTTTCGTGGCATGAAGGGTCCGCACGATTTCATGAACCTGCCGGTCAATGTCTGCCCGGCTGTTGATAATCGGCACAGGCATCTGGATGGCTGCAACAAGGAACCCATGGCTTGGCTTATTGATACTTCCGATACTGCTCATACATACCTCCCCCGGGAAGGAATCTCTCTTCCCAAACAAAATAACAAACTTCCGAGAAATAGAAAAAGACGCTCGTATTTTCCCAAATACAAGCGCCTTTGCTTTATGTTCTATACATTCATTCTACAGCGGAAACCGTCTATCGTCAATCCTATTTCACAATGAGAACGGGACATTTAGACCGGCTCACCATGTAGCTGGAAACGGAGCCCATGAAAATCCCCTTCAGCGGTCCCAGGCCCCGGCTGCCCATGACAATGAGATCGCAGCCCTGTTCTTCCGCCATATTGAGGAGCACCGGTCCCGGAGAGCCGACTTCATAGAGTTCTTCGTGGGCAATGCCCGCCGGCACCATGGCCGCTGCTTCCTTCAGGTCATTCTTGCACTGCTCTTCCAGGTCCTCCGAAAGCTTCGTGGTCAGGCAGCCTTCCGCAATGGATACCTGGTCGAAGTTGCTCATGGCTGATACCATATTGCATACAGAAGCAATATAGAGCTTCGTCCCATCTCCGGCAGAAGCAATATCTATGGCCTGCTGCATCGCTTTTTTCGCATGGTCAGAGCCATCATAGGGCACCAGAATTTTCTTATATTTCAACATATAAACCCCACCTTTCCTGTTAAATGAAACGGGGAATTGCCTTGTTTTCTATATTATACCATAAGCAGGAAAGGACGGCAGATACCCGGTTCCGTATGACGGCCGGAGTCATTCCGACAGAGCTTTGAGCCTTGAGCTAGCCTGTCTGCAGCGCTTCCCTGGCAGCCCCGCCCCTGTGGCTCTATCCCCTTTCTCTCATTCTCTCAAAACACAAAGCTGTCGCTTTCCGGTTTTACTTTTTTATTGTGGAACGGCACCACCAGGGGCATATCATTGACTGCCCGGAGATCCTCCATTTCCTGCCAGGTCAGATGGTTCGGCCAGAGAGAGAAAACGGCGCGGCCGGACTTATAGAAACACTGGGCCTTTCCATAGCCGTGAATACTTCCGGTCAGAAGCACCCCCATGTCCGGATGGGCTTCGATGAGTTCCCGGCTCGCAGCCCGGGAGAGCTGGGCATCGGTGAGGAAATAGATATGCCCCGGCTCCACTGTCTTTTCATCCCACCGCTGGAAAATAGAAAAAGGAAGCTCCGTGATTTCATCATGGACGAAGTACTTCCGGTGTCCCAGACGGAGCCATTCATCATAAAGCTTTGGGGACATGTGGACCGGATGGCGACTTCCGAAGACCTTATGGAAAAGGACGCCCATGGACAAGCCCCTTCCATAATGGGGTACCGGCATGAGAAGCGGATGACCGCCATCCATGAGGGCTTCCGCCTTTTCCACCACTGCCCTGCGGAGATCATCGCCTCGCTCCTTTCGGCTGTACGCCGCATCGATGACCGCCATATCCGCATGGAGGCCCCGGACCGCATCGCAGCGATAGAATGTATCATTTTCCCGGTAATCTCCGGAATAAAAGACATGGCGCCCTTCTACGGAAATATCAAACCACACCGCCCCGGCGCAGTGGCCTGTCCGGCCCCAGTGCACCGTAAAGCCGGGCTCCAGTTCCAGTTCCGGTGCCGTGGAGTCCAGAATCATCGTATTCTGCGGTTTATAATGAAGCTGCCGGTATGTCTGGTTCGACATGAGTACCGGCCCCGTGAATCCCTTCTTTACCAGGTATTCGATGGCCCCTGTATGGTCCCGGTGAGAATGGGAAATGAAAAGGTACTCCGCCTGGCGAATCTGCTCCGTGGAAATATCGGGCACCCTGTCGAAACCATCGGTGGATGTACCGGCATCCAGGATAAAGGCATGACGGTCCCCTTCCACATAAAAACAGTTTCTCCCTTCATCGCCGCACCCGCCGGCTATATACAGCTGCATAGTCACATCTCCATTATTCTGAAATACATTCCCATTTTTACGAATAAAAAAAGCCGCCCAACAATTGGCACGGCTTCTTTGCACGTAAGTGTTCTGTTCTTTTTATTATATAATTTTCAAAAACCCTTGTAAAGGGGGAATAACAGGCAGCGGCCGAAAGCAGATCCCTGATGCAGTCACAGCCTTATATTCTAATAGGAAGTCTTTGATACCCGATAGAGGGACATGTAGATTTCCTCTGCCTCATTGGCCCCTTCTTTGATGGTTCCATTGTAGGCAGCCGCCTTTCCGTCCGGCGTGAAGGCGCCTTCCAGTTTGTTCAGAATCTTATACTTGATGACACTGCCATACTGGTCTGCACCGACAGCCGTATCATAGCGAAGGATATAGTCCACCATCTTATAGTTGCCATAGTCCGGCCAGGTCATGGGGCTCTTGTAAATTTCCGCATACAGGGTAGCCCGGATGACCGGAAGTTCTCCGGCAGAAGCAGGATCCCGCTCAATGGTGTCGGCATCCGCATAAATCCGTTCTGTGGGGCTCGTGTATACCACCATGTACTTGTTGTAATCATTCACCATCTTATCCGATGTGGGCGGCTTGTCAGAAGCCATGGCCACAGCCGGCACGAGAGCACAGGCCAGCGCCAGGGCTGCCAGTTTCTTATTCATATGAGCATCCTCCTTTTGAATCTCAGTCAATTTTATTTATTATATCCCACCGAAAGGCCATCTGCCAATTGGTATTTACGCCGTTGCCAGGAAAAGCAGATCTGCATGCCTGTGGGCAGATTTAAGGAAGCACAATGGGGAGGAGCGCAGCGACGCTCAAATTGTAATGAGCCGCTGATACCCGTGCGCAGGGAGCGATTGCAATCGAAAATTCCGTGACACGCTTCCACCCGGGCCAGCCGGCTAAGTGACAATACAGTTTAGAATCGCTGCAGCTGCGATGCGCCCGAAAATCTCTAAGATTCTCGGAAATACAGAGCTTTACATTCGTTGTCAGGGTTGTAAGACTGTCAGAGACATTTTCCTGAGAGATCTCTCGACTCTTTCTCACATTCGACTTTTATATTTCACATTATTGCGACGCTTACCACCGCTCGAGATGACGAGTTAGATGCAGTGCCCAACGTATTTAATGACGGTGAGTAACCGGGAGCCCCGAACCAGTGACCCTATCCGCAATCACCCCAGGCCATCAGCCGTTCTGCTCGGCTTTTTCCTTTTCCTCTTCCTTCACCCGGTCTGCATAGTGGAAAACCTGGGTCTTCATCTTAGATTCGATGCTGTCTTTTCCATAGGTCTTTCCATAATTCATGCTCGTCACATCGGTGAAGGCTTCCGGCGCCGTCCGCTCCACCAGCTTCTTTCCTTTTTTATCGTAGTAGGTCACATGGCTGGCCACGAAGCAGGAGTTTTCCCCGAAATCTACGAGAAACAGGGAATAAGCCACATCATCCTCATCCAGCAGGCCGTCACTGCTGTCTGCCACCGCTTTCGCCCCGGCCTCGGTGAATTCATTTTTCACCGTAGCCAGTACATGGCGCTGCCCATTCCGGGTCTCATCCTTCAGCGTATCCTGGTCGAAATAGATATTCCCGCCGGAGCTCTTTGCCACGCCCACCCACTGCAGGTTTTCCAGGGCTCCCATGGCATTTTTGTACCGATTCGTCCGGCTGGAAGACTTAGTGGTCTTCGTGGTGCCTGTGGTCCTCTGGGAATGGAAAATCCCACTGGCCAGGACCCGGCCCAGAATCCCTACGCCGCTATAGGCCTCTGCCATACCGCCCAGGGGCACGCAGAAAGCCAGTGCCATCACCGCCGCCACCAGTTTTTTCTTCATACAAATCGCCTCACAGTCCCAATGATTCTGTCCCCATTATACAACGAAAATACATACGAAAGGTAAGAAATTGAGCCGGTGGGTAGAGACATTCCGGCAGGAGCTTCCGACTGTCAGCTGCCAAAAGCCCTCACAAAAGTATTTCGAACCATAAGCACACATACGAAAAAGGGACCGGAAACAGGATTTCTGTTTACCGGTCCCTTTTCTCAGGGAAGGAAAATTATGAATCTTTATGGGGAGCGGTCCATCTTCAGCAATGATGGACCGGGCTCCTTTGGGAAATGATTGGTAAGGGGAGGGGGCGGCATCGGGGAATACCGCCCGAAAGAGAGAGTATTCAATCAAGGGACATTGTCCCACACAGCTTTTCAGTTTCAGCCGATTTCAATACGATGGCCCTGCTTCGGCAGGCTCATATCTTTCTTCGGCAGTTCAATCTTCAGCACCCCATCATTGAGGCTTGCGGAAATCTTGCTTTCCTCGATGTCCTTCACAGCGAACTGACGCTGGAAGGTGGTGCTGGTCCGCTCTTTGCGGATGTAATTGTGTTCCTTGCCGTCTTCCGTTGTTTCTTTCTTCGCGGCAATGGAAAGCACGCCATTTTCATAGGTCACATGGATTTCATCTTTTGCGAAACCCGGCATATCACAGGTCACTTCATAGTGATCCTTGCAGTCTTCGATATCGACTTTCGGAAGAGATTTATATTCCGCATAGGACACCGGAGCGGCATCAAAGAAATCATCCAAAACGGTATCACCAAACAGTCCATCAAAAGGAATCAAACTACGCATATATAAAACCTCTTTTCTTTATCTTCTTTTATTCATCAGGATTTTCTCTTTTGTCCTCCTGACAATTATCATTATATCACTATTAGCACTCATGTCAATAGAGTGCTAATAGATTTTCTGCTTTTATTTTCGGGTCGCGGCAAAGCCGCAGGATGGATTGACGGACAGGAGGGAAAAATCCTCTTACACACAGGTCCCGCCTCTGCGAGGCGGATCCATCCCCTGCCCTTTGGGCTGCCCCCTTCTCCAAGGGGGCACGCTTTTAACGTATAGAGCCATTTTGCATGTAATCCGTTCAGCAGCTCCCGCCCCAATGACCCTGCCCACAATCACACAAAACCGCCAAGCAAAAAAGCAGCGCCCCAGGAGCGCTGCTTTCTTTATTCCTATGTTTCCGGATCGGAATCCGTAATCCGCACGAAACCGCCGCCGAACTTTGTCCGCTTCAGCCAGTTTCCCAGATTAAATACATGGCTGGCCCCTTCGTCCCAGAGGGTGCAGTAAATGCCATCTTCCCTTTCTTCTATCTTCACCAGGGGCATCCAGTGCCAGTGGTAGGGGATCGGCTCTCCGCCGCTGTGAAGGTTCAGGAATCCGATGGGGCAGTCCGCCTCCAGGCCTTCTTTGATGAAGGAGGCCACTTTGGGAAGCTTCGGCGCCAGCAGGCGGATGGAAGGAATGGGAAGAGCTTCCACCTTTCCTTTGAGCCCCTGTTCCTTCATGTAAGCATCGAGGCCCTCCTTCAGCCACCGGGTCTTATAGAGACCGTGCATCCGGGGTGTAGCGTACTTCCAGAGATCCATCATCACAGAAAGGGCCTCTTCCCTGGTGGTCACCTTTTTTCCCCACTGCTTCCGCTCTATGTAGGCCGCCATCATGGCCCCTGCCGTAGGGCCGCAGCCCGCCAGCTTCTGCCATTTTTCCGGATACCATTCCTGGTTGTACCCGTGGACAGGCCTGCCGTTTTCCTCTATTGTAATCCAGTCCGGATGAAGGATTTCTGCCATATCCATGAATTCCTTTCTCTCAGGTAATATCAGCTTCCTTGAGGAGGCTGCGAATCACGTATCCCGCCATCATCATGCCCGATACCGGCGGTACGAAGGACGTGGACCCCGGAGCATGGCCCTCGCCGATAGGCTTATGGGGAAGCTCCTTGGAATACACCACCGTCAGGTGGCGAACCCGCCGTTCCTTCAGTTCCTTTCTCATCTTCCTCGCCAGGTGGCACACCGAGGTCTTATTGATATCCGCAATCTGCAGCATCTCCGGCCGGAGACGGTTGCCGGTGCCCATGGAAGAAATTTCCGGAATCTTCAGCCGGTAGCAGATTTCAGCAATGGATACCTTCGCCGGCACATCATCGATGGCATCGATAATATAATCGGCATGGAGATTCGTGATAAAATCCTCATCCCCCGGCCGGTAATAGACAGCCATGGCCGTGGCATCGCAGGCCGGATTCACCCGGTGCGCCCGTTCCACCATGACCTCCGCCTTGTTTCTCCCGATGGTGGTACGGTCTGCCACCAGCTGCCGGTTCAGGTTGGAATCTTCCACCGCATCCTTATCGATGAAAACGAGATGACCCACGCCGGCCCGCACCAGTGCTTCCGCCGCATAGGAACCGACGCCGCCGATACCAAAGACCGCTACCCGCTTCGTGGAGAGGAAGTCCACTCCCTTTTCCCCGATAATCCGGGCAGTCCGTACAAAAATAGGATCCATTACTTGCCTCCCGGGATGATTTCAATCCAGTATCCGTCGGGGTCATTGATGAAATAAATGCCCATAGCCGGATTTTCAAAACAGATGCATCCCATTTTTTTATGCTTCTCATGGGCTGCTTCCATATCGTCCGTATCAAAGGCCAGATGGAATTCATTGTCCCCCAGGTTGTACGGTTCCTTCCGGTCCCGGAGCCAGGTCAGTTCCAGCCGGTGCTTCGTCTCCCCGTCCCCCAGATAGGCCAGAATAAAGGAGCCGTCCGGAGCTTTGTACTGTCCCACTACCTTGAGACCCAGAGCTTCTTCATAAAAGGCGATACTTTTCTTCAGATCAAGTACGTTGAAATTGTTGTGATTAAACGCAAATTTCATGGTTTCTCTCCTTGTCAAACATAGAAATAACTGTATGTACCAGTATAGCATATGTATATATATAAATAAAGAAAAACTGGCAGCCAGTCCCATCGGCGAGGCTCCGGAAATTCTTCCGCAACGGAAGCTGTGATTCCCTATACTCCGGCAATACAGCAGAAAGCCCTGTCTCTCCGGGGGAGAAGAGACAGGGCTTTCTATATTCCGAATCACTGCCTGAAGTCGTGGTGAAACACGGGGTATAGGAGCAGAGGCAGTGGCTCAGGAGACAGAGTCCATGAAGGGAGTGATATTCCCTACAGGATGAGGCATACCCTCATCCCCAAAGGGATCTTCATTTCCTCTGTCATAAGGATAGCAGGCCCAAAAGGACTTTGCCATTTTTTGTGCAAAAGTGGTCGTTTTTGTGCAAAAGTGGTCACTTTTTGCAGACTTTAAAGCAGTAAAGAAAAATAGATTTGAGGTTCTTTAGCTCCGCCGAGGGATGGGTCCACGAGGCGGCCGACAGCCCAATATGATATACTCCTTTCGCCTGCAGATTCCGCCTCATCGAGGCGGATCCATCTACCGGCCTTTAGCGCCGGATGAATGCGGTACAGCCGCTGTGTCTCAAGTCTCTTAATTCAAACCTCAATTTTTTCATAATCCACCCACCGAATTAAGCTCTTGTCGCACCTCACATAACAAAAGAAGCCCTCCTGGGAGAGCTTCTTTCATTTTCATGTCTGCATATCAGAACTTATAGTTCAGGGATACGGTCCATGCATCGTCCAGGTCTTTGCTGTCTGCCTTCACATCGAAGTCGTATTCGCCATGGAGGTATACGTTCTTCTGAAGAGCTACTTCGCCGGTGACGTTCCAGAACTTCACCTTTTCCACGCTTTCATCCTTCTTGAAGGACTTATTCATAAAATCCCTTGCCTGGTTCGTGTAGAGACCCAGGTATGCGTTGTCGCCGACCTTATTGTAGGTGGCATCCAGTTTCCAGGTGCCCGGCTTCTTGTAGTTGATCTTGCCGTAGCCAAGGCCTGCGTTCCAGGAAGTATCTCCCTTGTCCGCATTGGATTTCCAGTATTCCCCTTCGATCCGGAAGTCCTGGATCGGGATGACTGTATTAATGCCCCACATATCATCGAAGTGGTAAGCCTTCTTGAAATCATCGCCGGCGAAATTGATGTAAGCGGCTCCGACCTTGGCAAAGCTGCCGTTCCAGCCGGCCTTGGTAAAGAAGAAGTCATAGTTGTTATAGGTACGGTCTGCAAAGTTACCGCTCTTCAGGCGGCCGTAGCCGGCGGTGATGCCGAAGGCATCCTTGTCGTAGGAAATCTGGGCGCCATCATAGAAATCATCATAAATGAGGCCATTGCCGAAAATCACGTCCTGCCGGCCCAGGCGGATACCCACATCGCCGAAGGAGTGGTTCACATAGAGCCGATCCATGGTGGTCGTGCTGGTATCATCGCCTTTGAATCCCATGGTATTCACCAGACGGCCCTGGACGTAGGTGCTGTCATTCACCTGGCCATGGACGTTGATACGCATACGGCCATCCCAACCTTCATGGGAACCATTCTTTTCGTAGGAATTGTTGATGTACCGCATACGGGCATCGCCGGACCAGGAGATGTTGCCTACCTTCTTTTCCAGGTTGGAAACCCGGACACCGAGATTGGACAGTTCATCTGCATATTCACCGGCCAGCTTGTCGAGGGTGGCTTTCTGTTCCGCATTCAGCTGGTCTTCCTTAGCCATGAGACGGGCAATGATCTGGGCCAGTTCGTAACGGGTCATGTTCCGTTCGCCTTTGAAGGTGCCATCCGGGTAGCCTTCGACCACGCCCTGGTCAGAGAGGTCGGACACAGCCTGGTAAGCCCAGTCGTCCGGAGTTACATCGGAAAAGGGATTTGCAGCGTAAGCGGATACGCCAGCGGTGAGTGCTGCCATGGCAGCGATTGCGAGGATCTTTTTCATGTTCCTGCTCCTTAAGAGAAATATAGGGGATCAATGGATTGCCCATAATTTCCGGAGCCTGCATTCCGCCTGCAAGAGTGACCGTGTTTCCTCTGCCGCCGTCCGCCTTCCCCGAGGCCCGGGCCTTGACCTGAGTCCAAGGTATCATAGCCAGGTACACGAATCAACAGTTCGGCGAGTAAATGTTCTGTCATATTTATCAGATTTATTGGGTTCTATCGTCAAAGAACTGTCAGTTTTTAATCCAATCCTTACAGATTCATCCATTCACCTTCTCTTACCGGGAAAACCGCTTTTTTACAATTGACTTCTTTTTAAGAAAGCCCATACAAAAAAGTTCACTTTTCAACTTCCTATAGAAATATTCAATAACAATCAGGAAAGTAAAATTCGTTTGCATGCACGCCTTTCCATGGCCATCGGCCTATTCAAGACCGCACCCCAAGTACGCAGGGCTTCGCCGCTATTCCCCCTTTCCCCTTCCTTTCCCCATATGAAAACCCCGTCTCTCCGGGGGGAAGAGACGGGGTTTTCTATATCCTCAAATCACTGATCTTTGTTAAGGTAAATCATCCGGCTTTGGAGGGACAAAGGCCAGTGATGGTTGAGGTCAAGCCTTTTTCTGGGCAGCCATGGCCTGGAGTTCCGGCCGGAATTCTTCGACCAGTTTCTTTTCAGCCTTAGCGCCCTTCGAGAGTGCGTTGTAGATGATTTCAGCCATTTCGTAACGGGTCATCTGGCGTTCACCGTGGTACTTGCCATCTTCATAGCCTTCCACGATGCCGTTGCCTGCGAGGCGGGATACCGCTTCGTAAGCCCAGTGGTTAGCCGGCACGTCCGGGAATTCTTTGGACATATTCGGGTTCAGTACGGAGAGGAGAGCATCCATCCGGGCAGTGAGGTCATTCACTTCTTTCCGGAGTTCCTGATTCTCTGCAGCGGCTGCCTTCATCTGGGCTTCTTTGGCTTTGTTGCCGCCGTGGCCCAGTCTTACGGATACGCCGCCGCCGAACATGTTCTCCCCGGTTCCCATGGAAGCGGAGGCATTGACCATCACGTTTTCATTGGGCCGGTAGAATACGCCTACCGCACTAGCGGTTTCGCTGCCGGAGTTACCGATGGCTGCTGCGATGTTCCACTTGGAGTCCGCATCGAATTCCAGCGGGTGCAGGTTGGCCATGGCTGCTGCGTTAGCGCCGACCTTATCGATCTTGTTGTCCAGCTTATCTACCCTGGTTTCTACCTGGGTCACGCGGTTTTCCACGTTGGCAACCCGGGTATTGGTTTCATGGAGCTGGCCGCCGTTCACTGCATCGGTGCTGCCTTCAGAGATATCTCCAGCGGCTACGTTGGTGATCTTCTGGTTATTGGCATTGATGCCATTCGCATCGATGTAGGTCTTGCCGCCGACCTTGTAGGAGTCTGCGGTGACCGTATCAGCGGTGATGCCGCCGGTTACGGAGAGGCCCTTGTTCATGGTCACAATATCATTGAAGGTAGCTGCGCCCTCGAATTCGGAGGTATCTGTTACCTTGAGGGTCCTTGTGGTAGCAGCACCTTCTACGGTGAGATTCTTCTTCACGGTAGCATTGCTTTCCATGGTCACATCGCCCTTCAGGTCAGAGGTGCCATTGACGGTGAGGTTCTTTTCAACGGTGGCGTTGGACTTCATGGTCACATCACCGGTGAGTGTGGATGTGCCGGTTACTGCCAGATTTCCACCGACAGAGGTGTCGCCATCGATGGTAGCACTTCCGCGTACGCCCAGGTCCTTCAGGACCTCAGCAAAATCCATCTGGGTCTTATGGGTGCCGGCTTCATTGGTGAGCCTGGTGAGTCCATCTGTGGTGGTCACAGTAGTGGTACCCACTTTGTCTTCAATGGAGCTGGTGCTCATGGTACGGCTTACCTTATCGCCTACCTTGTCGGTGATAGAAGTGGTTGCGGTATTGGCAATCTTGTCAGCGGTATTGCTGATGGTGCCGCCGGTTGCGGTATTCGCAATGCCATCTGCATTCATGACTGTCTTCACAGCTGCATCGTCGCCTTCGCCGATCTGGCTGGTGATAGAGGTCTTGCCGATGGCTTTCACGTTTTCAGCGGTGAGTTCGCTGTCTCCGGTGACTGTGGTCTTCTGGTTTCCGCCAACTGTGGTGGTCAGATCCTTGCCAACATTGTTGGTCATGTTTTCTGCCGCTGTGTTGGTGATATCCTTAGCGGTCATAGTGGTACCGGTGATATTGGTTCCATCGGTGACGGCAGCGCTGATGGTTCCGGTGCTGGAGTCTTTCACAACGTCCAGGATCGTGGAGCCATTCATCAGAGCCTCCTCAGACCTGGTTGCGGTCTTTGTGGATGCGCTGTACTGGGTATCGCTGGCTTTGATGGTCTGCGCACTCTGGTCTACGGTGCTTCTGGTCTTGTTGGACCTGGTGCCATCGGTGATGGAGGAAGCAATGCTCTTTGCATCCTGGTTCACTACGGTGGTATTGGTACCGTCGGTGACGGAGGAAGCAATCTGGTCTGCCTTCTGCAGGTCATTGGAAGTATTGGTTCCATCGGTGATATTCGTATTGGTCTGGCCCGCAATGGTATCGATGGTGGTCTTCGTATCTCCGTTTACAAGCTGGGACTTTTCTTCCGCAGCGCCACGGATGTAGGACGCTTTCTTACCGTCGGCCTGGCTCATTTCTTCCTGGGTCTGGGTGGAAGTCTGGGTGGAGATATTGGTACCGGAGTCGTTGGACACCTTATTCACAATGGAGCTTGCTGCATCTGTTTCCACATCAAGAGCCCTGTTGGTGATCTTGTTTCTTGCGGTATTATTGATGTTTTCGGCTGTCAGGCTGCTGTCATTCTTCACATTGGTCGTCAGGCTGCCATAGCTTTCATTTACATCGCCCTTGACGGTTTCCGTCTTATTACCACTGATGGTATTGGTCTGATTGCCAGCTACCACATTGGTCTGGTTACCACCAACATTTGTACTCTGGTCACCATCGATGGTGGTTGCCTGGCTGCCGTATTTTTCGGTTACAGAACCTTTGACGGTTTCCAACTTATTGCCACTTACCGTATTCTGCTGATCACCGCCTACGATGTTTGTCTGGTTGCCGCCGACGGAGGTCTTCTGGTTTGTCTTGATGTTGGTAATCTGGGCATTGAAGTTTTCCGTTTCCGTTCCCTTCACATTGACAGTCCGGTCTCCGGATACGGTGACGGTCTGGCTGCCCGTTACCGCATGGGTCTCATTACCGCCCACCTTTGTGGAGAGGTCAGACTTGTAGTCTTCGGTGACCTTGCCGGTGACGGTAGTAGACATTTCGCCGCCTACGGTGGTCTTCAGATCCTTACCAATAGTGTTGGTCATGTTTTCAGTCGTTGTATTGGTAATATTCTTCGCACTGTTGGAAATGGTTTCGCTGGCGATATTGGTGATGTTCTTCGAATTGGTCGAAACTTCAGAAGCTGTCTGTTTAAACGTGCTTGTATCTGTGCCATCTGTTACGGTAGAGCTGATCGTACCGGTGCTGGAGTCCTTCACAATATCCAGAATGGTGGAACCATTGGTCAGTGTATCCTTGCTCCGGGTAGCAGTCTTTGTAGATGCATTGAACTGGGTGTCGCTGGTCTGGATCCGTTCCGTGGACATATCTACGGAACTGTAGGTCCGGTTGTACTTCCCGTCTGTTCCATCGCTGATGGAGGTAGCGATGCTCGAAGCTTTCTGGTTAATAACTGCGGTGTTCTTGCCATCGGTAATCGTGGAGTCTGTCTGTTCAGCATTCTGTGCAGCTGTGTTGGATTTATCGCCATCTTTTACCTGATTGACGATGGAATCGGTGCTGAGCCTGCTGCTGACATTATCTCCCACTTTACTGGTGATGGACTTCACAGCGGTATTTTCAATTTCCGCTGCACTGTTGGAAATCTTTTCTGCAGCGGTGTTGGTAATATTCTTCGCTTCGTTAGAAATGGTGCCGCCGATGGCCGTATTGGCAATGCCATTGGCATCCATCACGGTCTTCACAGCAGAGCCGTCACCGATCTGGCTGGTAATGGAGGTGGCGCCTTTGTTCAGGATCTTGTCCGCATCGTTGGTAATGGTGCCATTCGATGCGGTGTTGGTGATGTTGTTGGCATCCTGTTCGATGGTGGTCTTGCTGTCCCCTTCTTCCACGCCCTGAAGAATCTTCTTCAGATTCTGGGTGATATAGGACTTATTGAGGACATTGCCATCGTCATCTTTCAGAGCAATCTGGGAATCCGTGGACTCTGCGGTGGTCTTAGTCACATTGGACTGGTTGCCTTCCACTACGGAGTCGGTCATTTCGTATTTATTTTTACCATTCTGGGCAATTTCCCGGGAAGCATAATTTGTCGGATTGTCTCTGGTGTCGGAGAGGGACTGCTTCACGCTGTCTGCGGTAACCGTGCTGGTGCCGATGGATTCATCATCCCTTGCCCAGACGGTACTGCCGGTTTCATCCATCTTGGAGGAGCTTGCCTGCAGTTCGCCGGTATCAGAGTACTTCAGGTTCCTGGAGGTCACGTTGCCGCCATGAATTTCGGTGTAGTTGTTTTCATCGAGCTTGCTGGAAAGGGTCTTGGCATTGAATTCACCGTTAACCGTCAGGTTCTTGTCTACTGTCAGGTTGCCACCAATCGTAGCGTCGCCGGTAGTTTCCAGGGTACCGGTCTTCACATCCCCAGCCTGTACGGTACCGGTGGTCTGGATGGTGCCGCTGCCTGCATCAAGGCCGGTGGAAGTAATCTTGCCATTGGTATCAACGGAGAACTTGCCGTTTGCTGCACTTACAGTTCCCTTGGTGGACAGGTTGCCATTACTGTCGATGGTGGTATTGCCATTGGCCGCTTTCACTGCGCCGTTGCTGTCAACGGTGAACTTGCCATCAGCGCCTTTGATCGCACCATTGCTGTCGACATTGAATTTGCCATCGGCACCTTTGATGGAGCCATCGGAGCCCAGGGTCACTTTACCATTCGCTGCCGTGACACCGCCGTTGCTGTTGACAGTGAAGTTGCCATCGGCTGCCTTGAAGGAGCCATCGGAATTCAGGGTAATCTTGCCATTGACTGCAGTAACTCCACCATTGCTGTTTACGGTAAAGTTACCATCGGCTGCCTTGAAGGAGCCATCGGAGTTCAGAGTAATCTTGCCACCGGCTGCAGTAACTCCGCCGTTACCGTTTACGGTGAAGTTGTCATTTGCTACGCTCAGTGTGCCCTTAGCAGCAATGTTTCCATTGGTAACAATGTTGCCGCTGTTGCTTACGGTCATGTTGCCATTACCCACGTTGAGGCCGTTGGATTTCACAACGCCGGTAGCTCCATTCAGTTCGATCTGGTCGTTCACATTGACCGTACCATTCGCACTGTTAACCGTGAATTTGCCGTCTGCCCCTTTGATGGAACCATCGGACTTCATGGCTGCCTTGGCTTCGGCGTAGGTATCACCGCCGGTGTAAACGCCGTCTTTATCCATGACCGTGCTGTTTGTGCCGACCTTGATACCACTTTCGTTCATGGTAATCTGATTATCGTTCCCTTTGTTCAGGATCATTTCATTGGCGTCGGTCTTGGAAGTGGTTACATTGCCTTTGGCGTCGATGGTGGTGGTATTCTTCTGGAGAACGTTGTCACCGCTCAGGCTGAGGCCGCTGTTGACGGCTTCCACCAGTTTTGTATCCGCTGCAATGCGGGATTTCTTCTCTGCCGTAATCTTCTTATTCAGTTTCTGGTCTTCCGCTGCCCGGGTAGCAGCTTCAGCATCGATATTTTCCTGCAGCTTCGTATCTGCTTCCTGCCGAGCAGTTGCTTCTGCCGTGTCGGCTGCTTCACGAGCCGCTGTTTCATCCTTCAGACCCTGGTCCAGGGCATTCAGGTTCTGGCCTACATATTTATCGGTCTTCACATACTGGCCATCCTGCATTGTTCCATCGGTGATACCTTCGGCAGCGGTGAGTTTACCATCCACCATGACTGTTCTGGAGTCTTTATCATAGGTAATGGCTTCGGTCTTGGCTTCGAGATCCGAGGTCCGGGAGTCAAGAGCTTTATCTGCCGCTTCGCGAGTTGCCGCTTCATTATCAATATTTGTCTGCAGCTGTTTATCTGCATTTTCCAGATTTGTTACGGAATATTTACGCTGACGAGCTTCTGTATCGATAGCTTCCTGCAGCTTCGTATCTGCTTCTGCACGGTCCACTTCTTCAGCTGCAATCCGATTGGTTAGAGCCGTATCAGCCGCTTCACGGGTTGCTGCCTCTTCCGTAATCGCATCGGCATTGGATTTAACCTGCGTATCGAGAGCAACAATATTTTCGCCCACCGTCTTGCCGGCGGTTACATAGTTACCGCTAGTGAGGGTATTATCTACAACCCCCTGCATACCGACCACTTTATTTTTGGCAGTAATATTGGTCTGGGAAACGATTTCCTTGCCATTAATAGTGGACTGGGAAGTCAGGGTGCCTTTCACCAGGGCATTGCCATCTACATTCAGGTTGCCACGGCTGTTCAGGCTGCCCGCATTGACAGCGCCGCCTACGTTGACATTGTGGCCTACGTTGAGGGAATTCGTAACGCTAGCAGAGCCGGCAGTGAGTTTACCGTTTACATCGGCAGAAGCAGCGGTAATATTGCCCGTAGCATCGATACTGCCCGTGGAAATGGCGTTGCCTTTAATGGTGGTCGAGGAATCGCTGTTGGTGAAGGTCGTGCCATTTTCATTGCTCTTCACTTCATTGAGGATCACCGTATTTCCTTCGCTATCGGTGCCGGTAATCTGGTCGCTGATAGAAGTGCCGGCCTTATTGACGATAGTCTTGGATGCAACAGACTGGATCTGGGCTGCGCTATTGGAAATATAGCCATTCGCACCGGAGACATTGTTCTGGATACCGGTGCCGGCATTGTTCAGGATGGTATAGCTGGCCTGGTTAACTACATTGCCACCAGATACGGTTGCTTTATCACTTGCCTTTGTTCCGGCCGTTAAAGAAACGTTGTAGCTGGAATTAATAGCTACTTCTTTCGTGTATTTACCGCCTTGAATGGTGTTTCCAGAGACGGTCAGCTGATTTACGCCAGGTATATCAGATGAAGTCTTGAATCCCTGCGCTTCGACAGCTTTGACAACTGTGAGACCAGCATCAACAGTCATTGCTTTATTGACAAGTAAATTGTTATTAATGATTGTTCTGCCACTATTAGCCGGGCTATAAGAAATCCCCTGGGTATTTGACTGCAAGGTAGCGATATCATTCTTGTTGGTTTCGATATTATTTTTATTTGTATCTACGTCCGTCTGTTTTGCCAAATCTTTCAACTGGCTGTCTACACCGTCTTTCGTATAGACCGTCTGTTCTGTACCAGCCGTATCTTTGACAGTGACATAGTCAGCAGCCGTTGCATATCCCGGTCCCATGATGGACAGGACCGCCAGCAGGGCCAGTGCCAGCTTCTTCAGCCCCTTGCCGGTGCTTTCCGCTTTGCCGTGGCTCCTGGCGATTTCCGAGGTGACCACATAAGTGTGTTTTGCCTTACTCCAGATGACTTTGTAAATCTTATTCATTATGTTACCCTCCTTGGTAGGAAATGATTGGAACGCCCTGATCATTTTCTGCGGCTCTTCGCCGGATGTGCCGCATGTATTGACTCATGAATCCCCACAGGACTTCGTCCCAGCGGCGGGATGGCTTTTCTCTCCTGCTTCCCTCCTTGCGCCATCCTTTAAATGATGTGTGCTTCGTCTCCAAGGCTCAGGACTGGCCTTCGAAGTCACTTCTATGCAGGTTATGCACAGAGTGAAGTAAATTATGCTTTGTCCCCTGCCATTCTCCAGTGGCGGGGCACAGACAGCCAGCACTTCTGGATTCGAACCCTTTTTTCGTTCCGATTGGCTGACCGATGTCGGGTGAACTCCCTTGGACGCCCTTTTTCGTCTTCTGGGATATCCCCGTTCCCATCTGCCCATACAATATCAAATAAAATTTTCGATTTCCATTTTTTGTGCAAAAGTGGTCATTTTTGTGCAAAAGTGGTCATTTTTATGTTGCTTTAAATCATTAAAGAAAATGGCAGTTTTATATCAGCTTTGTTCGATATTGCCTGGTAATTCCGATCGTATAAGCATGAATTTTTATGCAATATATGCATAAGGATAAGGATTGATTTTTAAGGATTGAAAATCGGGTTTTCCATCAGATTCCGAATCATTGGTAGCAAAACCGCCAGGCCTCAACTTAGGTCTCTTTCTTACATACGGTCTTATGACTACTGCCATCCCCCGTCATTTCGACCGGTGGTATACATGCCCAATGACGCTAATCTTCAGCACTCCTGAAGCTTAGAGGAGAGGAGAAATCTTTCCTGCATTCGGGATTGCCGGGCTTTTTCCCCCATATCCGAAGTTGCAGTACCTTCACAGGCATTTCCATGGAAGATTTTTGGGCTCTTTCTCACATACGGTTCTTATGGTTACTGCCACTTCGACGCCTACCTCCCCTCCAAATGACGGGGCAGAGTCGTAGAGTAATAAGCAGGGAATCATAAGCAGTAAAAGTTACGTCCCCTTTCCGCCCGTTGGGCATCTTTCCCCTGAAGTTCCGGGGACTTCAAGGCGGAACTGCAGCGGTTTTCGACCTCGAACTCTTCTTTTCCACACGCAAAAATCCCTGAAAAGCGGCTGCTTTTCAGGGATCCTGATACTTCTTATTTACTTCCTGTTACTGCTTTACTTCAATGGAGAAGTAGTTCTTCTTTCCTTTGCGGATGATGATGAATTTACCATTTGTATTCGGATGGGCAGTGACGCTGGCTTCAATGTCACGAATCTGTTCCCCATTGACGCGGATGGCGCCGTTCTTGACGTCTTCCCGGGCCTGGCGTTTGGATTTTTCTACGCCTGCTTCCACCAGGGCTTCCACGATATTGATAGGAGCTTCATGGACTTCGCCGCCTTTGGTGTTGCGGAAAGCGCCTTCAATTTCATCGCCGGAAAGTTCCTGGATGTTGCCGGAGAAGAGGGCCTGGGTCACTTTTTCTGCCTGGGCCAGTCCTTCGTCGCCATGGACGAAGCGGGTCACTTCTTCCGCCAGTTTCCGCTGGGCGCTCCGGTGTTCCGGATGCTCTTCCACTTCTTTGGCAAGGGCATCGATTTCTTCGTGGGAGAGGAAGGTGAAGTACTTCAGGTATTTCACCACATCCCGGTCATCCTGGTTGAACCAGAACTGGTAGAATTCGTAGGGAGAGGTCTTCTTCGGATCCAGCCATACGGCGCCGCCGGCGGTTTTGCCGAATTTCGTGCCGTCTGCCTTCAGCATGAGGGGAATGGTAAGGCCGTAGGCATCATGGACGTCTTCGGTCTTCCGGAGCAGTTCTACGCCGTTGGTGATGTTGCCCCACTGGTCAGCACCGCCGATCTGGAGCTGTACGTTGTATTTGTCATAGAGCATCTTGAAGTCGATGGACTGGAGGATCTGGTAGGAGAATTCGGTGAAGGAGATCCCCGTTTCCAGACGGGATGCCACCACTTCCTTAGCCAGCATGGTATTGATATTGAAGAGCTTGCCGTAGTCCCGGAGAAATTCGAGGAGGGAAATCTTGGACAGCCAGTCGTAGTTATTCACCATGGTGAAGCCATCTTCGCCGAAGAGTTTCTTCATCTGGGCGGTGAGGCATTCTGCATTGTGTTGGATGGTTTCCTGGGACTGGAGAACCCGTTCGGTCTTCCGGCCGGAGGGGTCTCCGATGGAGCCGGTGCCGCCGCCGATAACGATGACCGGATGGTGGCCGGCCAGCTGGAACCGCTTCAGGATCATAAAGGGAATGAGATGACCGATGTGCATGCTGTCACCGGTGGGATCGATGCCACAGTAGAGGGAAATGGATTTCTCCCCTACCAGTTTGTACAGTCCTTCTTCATCGGTCTGCTGGTTCACAGCGCCACGCCACTTCAGTTCATCAATAATATTCATGGAACTCCGCCTTTCTTATTCTATGGATTTGGGATTCTTCCCTGTTTGTCGTATATGACTCACTATAACACAATTGAAAGAGGATAGGTATAGAGAACATAGATTTGCATGTATGACACTTTTCTCCAGCTTGCAGGATAAACGGCTGAGTCAAAAATGAGGAATGAGGAATTAGGAATTAGGAATGATTAGTCGGCGCACAATTCATAGGGCGCCGCGAGTTTATAATTCCGGCAACGATTTTATCGCATCAGCAAATGAACCTGGGGATGCATACCTAGTCTGCAGACATTTTGTCGTCCAGGGAAGCACTGATTAATTCGCAGAGTCAGATTTCATAAGGATTTTTATGCAC
>NZ_UQKJ01000013.1 GCF_900541605.1 uncultured Dialister sp.
GAGTTGTTGTCGCCGGTATAGCTCAGGTTAAAATTGCCGGACATTTTGCTGTAATCCACGGAGAGGTCGTAGCTGTGAACCGTATCTGTCCCTTTGTCCGTTATGGAGACAGAACCATCAGAAGAAGTCAACGTAGTCCGCCCTGAACTGGCAGTGCTGGCAGCAATGACCTTCACATCGTGGATATTGGCGCCATTGGTATCGATATCGTAGGCATTGGTGGTGGAATTGATACCGCTTCCCATGTTGGTTACCTGCTTGCCGCCATTGCTGAGACCATTGGTGGTCAGAGAAATTTTATCTGCATCTTTAGGTGTAATAGTAATGCCATCCCCTGTCTGCTCAGTTGTATTGACCACATTACCACTACTATCAGTAGTCACTGTCTGTACACTGGTCAGATTCTGCAGATTCTTTGCCAGCTTGATTTCCAGTTTCCCATTCTGGGTCACATTGCCTTCATCATCTTCTACGGCAGCCGTAGCTACCACCCCGATATTGTTATCTGTCAGATTATCAGTATCTGCCCCTCCGGTGATATCCATTGTAGAATTTAACTGATGCTTTACCGTCACTTTTGTGGTCTTGGAATCATCTGTATAGTTATCAGCCTGATACTTGATTCCATCCTCCAGCACAGCAATCTTGTGGTAACCTGTCACCGTGCCACTCGCATTTTCTGAGGACGATACATAATACAATCGAGTAATACCATCATTCCCTGTATCAAAAGCATTTTGAGTATACAGATGGGCTTGGGATAAGTCATTGTTTATCAGATACAAAGTACCATTTCCCTGATTATCTACTCCTAAAGCTGCACGTCTTTGGTCATTCTGACTTTTGGAATCATATACGTAAGAACTGATGATGCCATTTGCAATTCTAACTGATGAAGCATTGGTCTTCCCAATAGTTATACTTTCATAGGTTGGTGTAGTTGTTGAATCAGCTGCAAATCCGTTCACCCCCCAGTAAGGACAATAGCTGTCATTATCGCAGCGGTTAAAACCTTCCCATATTCGTGGCGCCGGCTGGACTTTTTACTGCTTCTTCCTGCCAGTTCCGACACCACCACATAGGCATTCTTTACATGACTCCAGATGACCTTGTACACTCTGTTCATTTCTTCCTCCTGCCCTTACGGGTACCCTAACGAGAGAGATAAATAAATACAAAACCCCAACGAACCGGCCCTATCGGTTCTTCGTTCAAACAGTTCCAGTAATTTACCGGAAAATCATTAAAATAATCAAATTCCCTTTTCTTTAGTATATCATATTTTTTGAATCTAAATCGATTTATATAAATAAAGTTTTCGTTATATAGATAACAAATATATAACAGACTGATTCACGAATAATCTTCGGCGGAATAACGCCTGGACTTGTGAATAGGATGGTTAATTTTACAGCGCACCATTCCTATAGGGCCAGGAATTTTAGAATTTCCGTTCAGTCACCTTATCTACGTATTGACCGCAGACTCCTCCATCGATCTCGGCCCTGGCCACAGGCCGGTGCCCGGGGGCCGTCAGGCCCAAATTATATATTTCTTCCTTGAGCCCTGGACGAAGTCCATCGCCTTGCCGCAGGCAGAGCCATGACACAGTCACAGCCCTGGCCACAGGCCAGTGCCCTTCCCTAAGTTTCTCTCATTTATGCTATACTATAACCATATGTATTTAAGGAAGCACTGATTAATTCGCAGAGTCAGATTCCATAAGGATTTTTATGCACTGCTTCGTCATAATCCTCCTTAAATAGCTCGCTATTCGCGTCGGATTATTCCTTGCATTGCATAAAAATCCAAGAATGAAATCTGACAACGATTTAATCAGCGCTTCCTTAACGCTCAGAGGAGGGCATACTATGAATATTCTTGTTACCGGCGGTGCCGGTTATATCGGTTCCCATACGGTGAGAGCCCTGGCAGCGGCCGGAGATTTCACACCCGTTGTCTTTGATAACCTGGCCACCGGCCATGCTGAGTCGGTACCGGAAGGAGTGGTCCTGGTCAAAGGGGACATCCATGACGTGGATTTCGTGGCAGACACCCTGAAAAAATATGATATTTCCGGGGTCATCCATTTTGCCGCCTTTTCCCTGGTCGGTGAATCCATGGTGGATCCCGCCAAGTATTACACAAACAATGTGGAAGGGACCCTGCACCTGCTTTTGGGAATGAAGAAAGCGGGGGTCAATAAAATCGTCTTTTCCTCCACCGCCGCCGTCTACGGGGAGCCGGAAAAAACGCCGATTGAAGAAGATTTTCCCCACAACCCCACCAATGTATACGGCCGCACGAAGCTGGTCATCGAAAACATGATGCGGGACTTCACGAATGCCTATGGCCTCCGGTATGTGGCGCTCCGGTACTTTAATGCCGCCGGCGCTGCCCTCGACGGTTCCATCGGCGAAGACCACAATCCGGAATCCCACCTGATTCCCCTGATTCTGAAGACCGCCCAGGGCGTCCGGGACCACATCGCCATTTACGGCACCGATTACCCCACCCCCGACGGCACCTGCATCCGCGACTACATCCATGTACTGGACCTGGCCGATGCCCACGTGCTGGCCATGAAATACCTCCTCCGTGGCGGGGAAAGCAACTATTTCAACCTGGGAAGCGAAAAAGGATTCAGCGTCCGGGAAATCATCGAGACCGCCAAAAAAGTGACGGGTATCGATTTCAAAGTCACCGAAGAAGCAAGACGCCCTGGCGATCCGGCCGTGCTCATCGCTTCCTCCAGGAAATGCAGGGAAGTACTGGGCTGGCATCCCACCCATTCCAATACGGAAGAAATCATCGCCTCCGCATGGAAGTGGCATAAAAGTCACCCTTACGGATATGGTAAGTAACATCCGTCCGTATGAATGGGGCTAAGGGTGGTGGGTGAACTTCGCTGCGCTCATTCACCGGGTTGTGGGCTCTTCGCGCCGGGGGCATAATGTGGATTCGCAGCTTCGCCGCTGTTGGACATAAGCGGCGAAGCCGCATTATATACTGTCCCTTTCCGCTTAAGCGCAGCGCCCCACCAGGTTGGCAAGCGTCAGCGATGCCAACCCACCACCCGGTCGGGCAAGCGCAGCGACGCCCGACCCACAACCCTTACGAACCATCCGCTCGCCTGGGGCACCACCCCAGCCACTCGAGATTATCAGCACATCATCAAGGAGTCTAACATGAAACGAATCAGAAAAGCAGTCATTCCGGCTGCAGGCTTTGGCACCCGGTTCCTTCCGGAAACGAAGGCCATGCCGAAGGAAATGCTTCCTATTGTAGATAAACCTACCATTCAGTATATTGTAGAAGAAATCAAGGCCAGCGGCATTGAACAGATTCTCATCATCTCCGGCCATGCAAAGCGGGCCATTGAAGACCATTTCGATTCCTCTCTGGAGCTGGAACAGCACCTCTATGAATCGGGCAAGATGGACCTCCTCCGAGAAGTGCGGCAGGTAGCTTCCGTAAAGATCCACTACACCCGGCAGCAGTACATGCGGGGTCTGGGCGATGCCATCCTCTGCGCCAAGGATTTCATCGACGGCGAACCCTTCGGCGTCATCCTCGGGGATGATGTGGTGTACAATGCCAGTGGAGAGCCGGCACTCCGGCAGCTCATGGACCAGTATGAAAAGACCGGCAGCACCGTCATCGGCTGCCAGATTGTCCGGAAAGACCAGGTTTCCTCCTACGGTATCGTGGATGGTATCAAAACCGATGATCCGAACCTCCTCAAGGTGAAGGACATGATTGAAAAGCCCTCCATCGAAGAAGCCCCCAGCCGCTTCGCTGCCCTGGGCCGCTACGTCATTACGCCGGATGTCTTCGAAGTGCTGGAACAGACAAAGCCCGGCAAAGGCGGAGAAATCCAGCTCACCGATGCCCTCCGTGTCATGGCCCACAACGGCAATGTGTATGCCTACAACTTCACCGGGAAACGATACGATACCGGCAATAAGCTGGGCTACCTGAAAGCCACCGTGGAATTCACCCTCCGCCGTCCGGACCTGGGCCCCCAGTTCCGGGCTTACCTGGAAGACCTGCTGGCCAAGGATAAGTAATAAAAAAAGACCCATGAGAGTAGATCTCATGGGTCTTTTTTTATGTGTATCTGACCATACCTTTAAATGGGGCTAAGGGTGATGAATAAACTGCGCTGCGCCTGTTCACCGGGTTGTGGCTTTACCTGGGGCTGCGCCCCTTGTGTGACCGGACGGCGTGCACACATAGGGGTCTGACGTATGACTCCGTGGCGTGCGTAAGGACTCTCGCCCACGCTGCTCCTGCCGTTCTTCATTAATCCCCCATCCGATTTGCGCCACCCATTGACACCCCAACCTCCCCTCTAAAGAGGGGAGGTTGGGGTGCTCTTAAAGGCTTCGCCGCCACCCTGTTGCATAAAACGGCACTTTTCAATTTGTGCGCCGTCACCTTTGCAGCGTTGCGGGAGGGAAATGCCACAGGCTGATCAGCTTAATGCTCTCATTCTGCTGCAGTTACGGGCTTTTTCTTCTGGGCTTCGTAGAGCTCGTAGTACTTGCCCTTCTTTGCCATGAGGACGTCATGGTTGCCGGATTCTATGAGGCGGCCATGATCCAGGACGTAGATGCAGTCTGCATTCCGTACGGTGGAGAGGCGGTGGGCGATGATGATGGTGGTCCTGTCTTTTGCCAGGTCATCCAGGGTGGACTGTACCATCTTTTCTGTCTGCGTATCCAGGGCAGAGGTGGCTTCATCGAAAATGACTACCGGCGGATTTTTCAGGAATACACGGGCAATGGCGATTCTCTGTTTCTGGCCGCCGGAAAGTTTGACGCCCCGTTCCCCTACTTTGGTATCGTAACCATTGGGCAGGGAATTGATGAAATCATCCGCCGCTGCCAGTTTGGCGGCCCGCCGGATTTCTTCCATGGTGGCTCCTTCTTTGCCATAGGCGATGTTCTCGGCAATGCTGTCGCCGAAGAGGAAGACATCCTGCTGGACGATGCCGATTTTCCGGCGCAGGTCCTGCTGGGCAAATTCATTGAGGTTATGTCCATCCAGGGTAATGGAGCCTTCGGTGGGTTCATAGAACCGGAGCAGCAGGCTCACCAGGGTACTCTTGCCGGCCCCCGTTTCTCCTACGAAGGCCACGGTCTTGCCGGCGGGAATGTCGAAATTCAGGTGATGGAGGATGAGCCGGTCCGGATCATAGCCAAAGGAAAGATCATGGAAATCAATGTCCCCCTTTACGTGGGCCAGAGTAATGGGATGCGGCGGGTCCTGGATGGAAGGCTCGGTATGCATGATTTCTTCGAACCGGTGGAATCCGGCCATACCCCGCTGGTACACTTCCGCCAGAATGGTGAGGCGGAAGACCGGACGCATGAAGATATTCACATAGAGGAGGAAAGCCACGAAGTCGGAAAGCATCAGTTCACCCCGGGTAATCATCCAGCCGCCGGCCAGAATAACCACCACGTTAATGAAATTGGTGAAGAAATTGATACTGCCGGAGAAGTAGCCCACCAGCCGGTAGGATTCAAACTTCGTATTCCGAAGGTCCACGCTCTTTTCTTCAAATCGTTTCAGTTCGAAGGCTTCCTGGGCAAAGGCTTTCACGAGACGGATACCGGACAGGCTTTCTTCTGCCCGGGCCGCCACTTCTCCTGCCACCCGGCGATTTTTGCGGAAGGCGCCTTTCATCTTTTTATTGATTTTCACCGTATGGATGGCTTTCCCAATAAGCAGGGCTCCAATGAGAAGGGCCAGCTTCCAGTTCATAAAGAGCATGACCACCAGGGTACCCGCCATAATGACGCCGCAGAGGAGCACATCATTGGGCCCCCGGAAGGAAAGTTCACTGATTTCCGTAATATCGCTGGTAATACGGGAAAGGAGCTGCCCCGTTTTTTCGTTATCAAAATAATGGAACGACAGCTTCTCGATATGGGAAAACAGGTCCCGCCGCATGTCGTGCTCGATGGAGGCACTCATGACGTGGCCATAGTACTGCACCATAAACTGGATAATAAAGTTGATGATGTAGAGCACCAGAAGCACGGCGGATCCGATGAAGAGACGCTGCATGTCCTTCGCCGGCAGTACCTGGTTGATGAGGTTCCGGACTACGATAGGAAAGATCAGGTCCAGTCCTGCCATGGCAAAGGTGCCGATAATGACCCAGATAAGAATCTTCATATAGGGCCGGTAGTATCGCATAAATCGTGTAATCATAATTGTAATGGTTCCTTCCTGCGGGGAAACGACTGATGGCTTATTAATTTTATGTCCCTACGGATGTATGGGGCTCAGGGTGGTAGGTGAACTGCGCTTCGCTTATTCACCGGGTTGTGGCTTTACCTGCGGTAAAGCAGGGGCATAAGGTGGGGCTGCCGCCTTTGGCGGCGAAAGGAAAGCGCAAGCAGCTTTTGGCCCCGTTATATACTGTCCTTTCCTCTTAAGAACAGTGCCCCATCCCAATTGACAAGCGAAGCGTCCACACTCCACCACCCGGTCGGGACAGGGAAGCGGCGCCCGAACCACAACCTTTACGAACCCTCCATAGGCTTGGACTTCCTTAGCCACCTTCTACATTCCATATATGGAGCCGATAGTCTCCCAGAAGATTTCCTTCCGGCGTCACCGCAGGTACTTCTATGCCTGCCGCCCATTTACCATCGGATGACAGGGCAATGGCCTGGAGGGGGCCGGCGGTATGGTAGTAATGGCGCTCTTTGCCATCAGAAAGGCTGACGATGGCAGCGCCGTGGGCATGGTAATCGTGGTTTCTTACGTTTCTCCCCACCGCCAGGGCAGCCATTCCTTCAGCGGTGCTGACACCTTCAATTTCTCCGGGCGCCCGATACCGGAAAAGGAAACATCCATCGAGGCCAAAGAGGTAGAGGCTGTTGCTGGCAGGATGGATGACGGGAGAAGGCATCTGCCAGTTGTCCCGGCCGAAGGTATTGATGGTGGCAAAAAGGACTCCCTCCGGTACCACCATGGCGTCCCGGCCGGCAGCAAAGAACCAGGTTCCGTTGATATTCTTTGCTTCCGCTACCGTCCGCTGCCAGAGCAGGTTCCCGTCGCTGTCGTAGAGAAATCCCCTGCCGTCGCTTGTCATGGCGGTAAGATACTTCCCATCTTCCGAAAAGGAGGGCCCATTTCTCATGGCCACGGTTTGGAAATGGTCGGCTGTGGGTATGGTCTCTGTATGGACCAAAGTCCCATCTCTGTCATCGAGCACATATATATTTTTATTATACTCCAATTTTTTTATTTTTGTTTTATCATAATTGGCAGTTCCAAAGGCAAACCGATGGGCTCCCTCGGCATCGTCGCCCCAGTTTACCCAGGCATCCATATTTCCATTTTCCGGATATTTCCAGCGGACGTCGCCGCCTGCGGTAAATGACACAATACGGCTCACGTAGCGGCGAGTGCCGGATTCATCCAAGGTGAACCGATAGAAAACGGCGTATACATTTCCCTCCCTGTCCGTGGCCACATGGATGGGCTGTGGATCCGCCCGGATGTCCGGTTCACCGCCGATAATGTCATACCCCTTGCATTTCCATTTCACGTCTCCCGTCTTCACATCCAGGGCGTACAGATAGCCATCGGGACTCTTTTCGCCGGCGTAGACCGTCTTTTCATCCCGGCTCACCGCAATGGACCGGATGAGGCCGCTTCCTACAGAATGGCTCCAGAGTTCTTTTCCCTCTTTGGACAGGTGAAGCAGCTCCCCGTTTGCTGTGCCGATGAGCCAGCCTCCATCAGATTTCACGGAGAGGATTTCCCCGCCGTCAAATCCCATGCGGTCATAATTCCGTCCTGCCATTTCTCCCAAAGGCACCATGGTACCTGCTTCCCGGTCATGGACTGTGAAAATCTGCCAGGGCGTCTTACTCCCGGTCAGCCGGAAAAGGGCCGCCCATGTGAGAAACAGGAGTGCGAAAATCAGAAATGTTTTACATTTTTTCATAGGTATAATTTCGTCCAGTCATAGATTACGCGAAACAGGCCAAAATAGAATCCCTTCAGGGACAGGGCATAAAGAATCTTGCTGACCCCGCAGAAGAGGGTAAATAGAAGGCACAATGCGCAGGCCCATTTCTCCCCTGCCCGCCAGGGAGTTCCCTTCTTCCCCTTCGCCAGGAACAGTCCCCGGCTGGTAACGGAAAGGGACAAAGTCCCCGCCCGCCGGAGGCATCGGGCCAGAAGGGGTTTCACCATATAAGGAATGTGCCGCAGCACCTGGTGCCTTCCCTTCACAGTGCCGCTCCGGAGCTGGAGGGCTGTCATCACTTCTCCTGCTTCGGAAGCAAGAATCGGAAAGAATCGGATGGCCGTGATGAGCATGAAAGAGGCCTGGGGCGACAGGTGCCAGGAGGTCAGGGCCTTCAGGAGGCTCCGGGGATCACTGGTCCAGCAGACCAGGAGGCCCAGGGAAATCATGGATACTGTCCGCATGCCCTGTATGGCGCCGTAAATAATACCTTCCTTATAAATATAGAGACCCTTTGTCAGGGGACCCAGCACAGGGAATCCCGGAGATATGAGCATGAGAAGCGGTGTCCTGGGGTTCTGGGCAAAGAAAAGGGCCTGGCTGGATATGGAACCCCAAAGTCCCAAAAGGATAAAGACCGCCAGGATTTTCCATTTATAAAGGGGCGTCTTTGCCAGAAAGTGAAGAATGAGGGTCACCGTAAAAAGGATAAAGAGGGTTCTCCCATTATCCACCAGCACCATCATAATGGCGTAAAGGAAAAGGATGGACAGCTTCGTCCGTCCGTCGAGCCGGGACAGACAGGAGGGCCGATCACTTCCTTCGAAGGTCTGCCGGTAAGACATGGTCCATCACCTCCCTGATAGTAACGCAGGGCTCTATCCCCATTTTTTCAGAAAATTTCATCATCGGCGGAAGGGAAAGGCCCCCGGTCTCCATAAGTTTTCGATTGCTGAATATGGCATGGGGACTGCCGCGGGCGATAAACTGACCATCCTTCAGCACGAATATTTCCTGTGCCAGATCCGCAGCCAGTTCCATATCATGGGTGCAGATGAAAATAGTCCGTCCCATGGACGCCGCATAGCGGAGCATTTCCCGTATATCCATGAGGCTCTTCTGATCCTGTCCGGTGGTGGGCTCATCGAGAAGAAGGATGTCATTATCCTTCCTCGCCAGCATGGCCCCGAAAACCACCCGCAGCCGCTGCCCTTTGGACAGGGCCAGTGGAAAATCGTGGCGGTAATGGGCCACGTGGAGCTTGTGAAGAAGGGTATCCAGTTCTTCTTCCGTTATATCCCGGTTATTCCAGGTGAGCTCTTCTTCCACCGAGTCCGTCAGCAGCATGAGGTCCGCTTCCTGCCGCATGAACCCCACATGATGCCGTTCGTTGGAAGCCTTCTTCCCATGGATAAGGATTTCCCCCTCCGCAGGCTCTTCCAGACCGGCCAGAATATTGAGGAGCGTGGATTTTCCGGCGCCGTTGAATCCCATAAGTCCATTGATGGTACCCTTCCGTATAGAAAAGGACAGGCCATGGAGGGTCTCCTCCGAAGTGCCGGGATAGGTGAAATGGATATTTCTCCCCTCCATTACCACCTCCCCCTCCTCCTTCCGGGGCGGGCAGTCCACGTGGGGAATAAAGGAAATCCCCTTTTCCCTGACCGCAGCCACCAGCTTTTCCATACTGTCCGTCACCGGACGGATATGGAGCTTTCTGGACAGCTTTACGGGTTCCGGCTCCCGAAGACCGTAGACCGCCGTATCTTCGATTTCATTCCAGGCCTTTTCTGTGGGACCGTCATAAATGAAACGGCCTTCGCTCATGACACAGAGCCTGGGAAAGCGGGAAGCCAGCTCATTCACCCGGTGTTCCACCATGAGGATAGTCATGTGCTCCGACCGATTCAGGGATGATAAAAGATCCAGAAAGTCTTTCACTCCCTGGGGATTCATCTGGCTCACCGGTTCATCAAGAATGAGAAGCTTCGGATGGGTGACGAGGATGGACGCCAGCACCAGCCGCTGCCGCTGGCCGCCGGAAAGGGCGTGGATGCTCCTTTCCTCCATCCCCCCAAGTCCCACTTTGGAAAGGGCCGATGATACTTCACGACGGATCACCGACTCCTCTTCTCCTCGATTTTCCAGGGCAAAAGCCACTTCATCACCTATGGTCATGGCAAAAAGCTGGTCATCCGGGGTCTGGTACACGGTGCCTGCATAGAGACCGATATCCTCTGCTGTCATGGATGAGGTATCCCGGCCGCAGAGGACAATGCGCCCCTGGCAGGAAACATCCTCCAAGAGCCCCGTAATGGCCTTGATGAGCGTCGACTTTCCGCAGCCCGAACGGCCGGCAATGAGTACCATTTCCCCCTCTTCTACCCGAAAGGATACGTGGGACAGGGTATCCTTCATTCTCGTCCCGTACCGGCAGGAAAAATCTTCCACCGATAGTATCATGATCCCATCACCTGCCTGAGCCGCCGTCCCGTCTTCCAGCCCAGGAAACTGCCCAGGCTGCTGTAGAGAAGGCCATTAATTACCATATAAAGACCGATGAACCAGTCCGCATAGTACATCCGGTAAAACAGCATGAGCTGCTGCATGTTGACAAACGTAAGTCCGGCATCACAGAGGCCCAGAAGGAAGGAAATAAAAATGCCGTAATTGCGGGAAATTTCCCTTCTCCTGTAAAAGGCGGCTCCATAGAGCACCCCTTCGATGACTACCATGGAAGCGGCGCAGAGGAGAATCCCCACCGGTGTCACCCGACCAAAAAGGATAGCCGACAGGAGCCAGCGAATCAGGTAAAACAGGGCGGCCACACCGGGCTTTCGGAAGAGAATGAGGAGCGCCATGAGGAGCAGGTACTGCACCACGCCGCTCAAAAGGCCCGTCACCAGTCCCGAAAACGGTCCCAGCAGGACATGGAGGAAATCCCCCAGGAGTGTCACAGGCACCACCACGCCGCCGAAGGCCAGGGCTCCGAAAAGAGCTGTCGTAATATCGCCCCGGGCACCAATGGTGAGGATGCACCTCTTCAGGCGCCCCAGGGAAAGGAGCACTGCCAGAAGGCAGCACAGGGAAAATCCCAGTGCCACATAACCGATGCTCCGCCTTTTCACCACGGTCAGAGGGACTTCCATCATCCGGTCCGCCCCGCCATCATTGAGGGTGATCCGCAGGTTGTAATCTCCTTCATTGATAGAAAAGGGATCTGCATAGAGTGGAAATACCACCGTCTGCAGTTTGCCGCCGGTGAGGGAAAAAGAAATGTTCGTCCCTTCTGCGCTTCCTGCATCCTCATTCACGGCACCGCCTTCGGAAATGGAAATGAGCCCCTTCTTCACTTCTCCCGTTCCCCGGTCCACCAGCACCGCGGTCCCATGGACCGGCTTTTCATCGCCCTGGGGATTTCGGAGGTCCAAAAGCATGTAGGCCACGGGCCGGGATAAAAGACCGGTCCAGTCCGTGCTTTTCCCGCCGGTAAGCCGGGTCTTCATATTTTCCAGGGTCACATCGGGCACCACAATGGTATCCTTTTCCTGCCTGCTGTCAATTTCCCCGGACTCATCCACAGGAAGGGCGCTGCCCTGGATATACCAGGATTCATGGGCCTTCTTCCTGCCTTCTTCTTTCTCCGCCACCGGTTCTCCCACGGTGAAGGGGATACTTTGGGACAAATGAAGGCCATCCCCATCCACCGTGACATCCACCGCTTCACCGGAAGAAGTGACGGAACTGTCCGACAGGATAGGAATAGCCTCAAAGAGCTGGCCGAAATCGGCAGAAAGGGTCCAGTCCATATCCACCTGACGTCCTCCCCCTGAAACCACCCAGTGATCCCCGGGAAGGGCCTCATAGCCCGATGGCAGGGAAATATGGACAGACACCTTCCGCTCCACCGGCACATTGGCCTCCTCCAGGGAAACGTAAAGCATCTGGGTGCTCCCCGGGTGAACCTCCCCCTTCTCCGACGGAGAAAGGGTATAGGGGTACTGCACATCGAGGCTTGCCGTCCCCTCCATACCATAGGCAGGGGAGAGAAAGGTGCACAGGGTAAAAAACAGAAAGAATAAAAATCGGATCATAAGGACCTCAACAGAATAGGGCTGTGGACTACGCTCGAGGGGCATCCCTCGAGCGTATAGCCCCGCGTATAAATGGTTCATGGGGAGTTGTGGCTTCGACATCGCTTCACCCGTTGAAGCGGTTGGCGGGGCCTTATCGAAAAGACAAAGTCCATACCGAAAGCCGCTGCCTTTTTCACGGCATCAGACAATATTTGAAAAGCGCTCTACGGCCTTCGCAAATTTAGCAATGGTTTCATCTGCATTTCCATGCTCGATACCATCCCGCACGCAGTGCTGCAGGTGCCCTTCCAGGATGATCTGCCCCACCTTATGGAGGGCCGACTTGGCCGCGTTCACCTGGGTCAGGATATCTTCGCAGGGAATATCCTCATCGATCATGCGGTCAATCGCCTGTACCTGGCCAACAATCTTCTTCAGCCTGCGATGCAGGTTTTCTTCATCCATACATTGTCTCATAGTTACTGTTTCCTTTCAAAAATGGAGCACAGGGTCATAGGATAATAAAAAGCGGCTCAAGGGAAACACCGTGATACCGCAGGGCGGGTGCGGTACACAGGTTACACAGCGCTGTGGAACATTTACCGGGCGGTTCCGCCGCAGGATAAAAGCTTGTGCCCCTATATAAGTGAATGCTGCACACCATCCCCTTACATGGAGTCCATTCCCCTTGAGTCACTTCAACAATCCAGGGAAGCACTGATTAAATCGTTGTTCGATTATACTCTTGTATTTTCATGCAATACAAGGAATAATCCGACGCGAATAGCGAGCTATTTAAAGCAGCAGTCCTGCATAGGACTGCTGAGCCAAGGTAAGTTGGCGCTTTCTCTGCACATTAAAGCGCCTTCCTTTTATCCTTGGCCGGATTATGACGCAGTATTGCATGAAAATACATGTATAATCGGACTCTGCGAATTAATCAGCGCTTCCCTAAACATTCAGGCCCATTTACATATTTGCTGCAGTTCTCCAGATATGGAGCAGCTGGTCTTCGGAAATCTTGTCCACCTGGAAGTAGGATGCTCCCATGGCCTTGGCCAGTTTCTTCGCAAGGCCCAGCTTGATGAAGCCCGATTCCGTATCAATAACAGCTACCGGAATATTTCTGCGGCCGATGCGTTTCGCTTCTTCCAGGGCATCGGTGACCGGGTTCGTCCCCTTGTTCAGGGGGCTGGTAGCCCTGCCATCGGTGATGAGAATCATCACGGGGTCCTGGTTCGCATCCTGCCGATAGAGCATATCCAGCACGTCTTCCGCCTTCAGGAGGCCTTTGGCCAGAGGCGTCTTTCCGCCGGTAGGCATGGTGGCCAGTTTCTTCTGGGCAAAATCCACGGACCGGGTCACCGGAAGGAGTACTTCCGCCTGGTTTTTGCGGAAAGCTACCATACCCACCCGGTCACGTTTCTGGTAAGCGTCCAGAAGGATTTTGAAAATGACGCCTTTTACGGTCTTCATCCGTTCCCTGGCCCCCATGGAGCCGCTGGCATCTACGACAAAGAGGAAAATATTGCCTGTCCGTTTTTCCCGGATTTTGCTCCGGAGGTCATCCTTGCGAATCACCACGGCGCAGCCATTGGAAGGACGGGCTTTCTGGTAGGGCGCTGCGGCCCGGAGTGTGGCATCGAAAGCGATGTCGCTGGTCTTTGACTTCGGGATTTCTGCCCGTACGTAGCGGCCCTGCATGAGGTCCGTCATAGTGAGGCTCCGCTTTCCGCTGCCCTTCTTCGGCTTTCTATCCTTCGACGGTTCGATCCACATGGGCGGCAGATTCACATGGAGATCAGCGGCATCAATCCGTTCCCGGCTTTCTCCTTTAGGATTGGAAAATTTGGAATTTTCCGGATTGCTGTCCTGATTGCTGTCTTCTGAATCTTCGGTGTCCGTCTGCGGCGGTTGTGCTTCCGGAGGATGGCTGAAGGCATTCTCATCGGCCGGTTCATTCTGGGGCTGTTGCTGGTCTTCCTTATTTTCTTCCGGCTGCTGGGGCTCCTCCTCCGGCTGCTGCGGTTCCTGCTGCTCCTCTTCCGCCTTTCTCATGCGGTGGGGCAGGACAAATTCCGCTGCTTTTTCCAGATCCTTCGGAAGTACGTATTTTCTACCTTCCAGAGCCGCTTCCGCCCGGGCTGCCTCGATGAGGTAAATATCCGCCCGGTGGCCTGCCACGTGGGCCTTCAGGGTATATACGGCGGCCAGCTGGATCATGGCCGGCGATACTTCTACCGTCTTCAGTGCTTCCCTGGCATTTCTGACCTTCTCTTTCAGTTTCTCCGTCTCTTCCTGCCATTTTTCCCGGAAAGCGATGCCGTCCTTTTCAAAGTCCAGCACTCTCCGGATGATTTCCAGTCTCGTCTCGTCGTCAAAATCTTCATCGGTGGAGGCGAAAAGGCCGAACCGGTCGAGAGAAGAGGAAGACAGGGTACCGCTTTCCGGATTCATCACTGCCAGTACGGTAAAGGAGGTATCCCTCTGTTCCGAAAGGCCATCCCTTTCGAGACGGTACCCGCCGGCTTCCCTGATGTTCAGTACTGCGGAAAGAAGATCATCCCGCAGGAGATTTACATCGTCAATATAGATAATACCACCATCCGCTTCGTCAATCAGCCCGGGAAGGAGCTTCTTGTGACCGCTGCGGATTGCCTCTTCTGTATCAATGGAACCAAAGAGCCGATCCTCGGTGATGCTGATCGGAATTTCTACCCACGGTGCATCCACCAGTTCCCTGGCCGCCCGGACCAGGGTAGATTTACCGGTACCCTTTTCTCCTGAAATCAGGAGGCCGCCGGCAAAGGGATTCACCAGGGTAAGGAGGATAGCTTCTTTGGCCTTTTCCATTCCGCAGACAGCGGCAAATGGGAAAACATTACGCTTCATCGTCAATGACCTTATCCACTTCCGACCAGTCCAGGGTCTGTTCCTCGAACGGACGGCGTCTCATACGATGTGGCAGGGCTAGTCTGGATGCTTCCCGGATATCTTCTTTTGTGACTTCCGTATGGCCTGCGACGGCAGCAATGGTTTCTGCTGTCTTGATCAGTGTAATGTCGGCACGATGTCCATCGACACCGAGGGTAATGGAAATCTTCGCTGCCAGGAGAAGGATGTCATTGGACACGGTAACCTGGGGCAGGAGTTTCATAGCTCTTTCGATGCGGCGGACTTCTTTGGCCTGTTCATCTTTCCACTGTTCCAGGAACGGTTCCGGATCTGCTTCATAGGCAAGACGTCTCTTGATAATTTCCGCTCTCTTTTCCGGATCCTGTTCACCAACTACCTTGACGGACAGGGCAAAGCGGTCCAGAAGCTGGGGACGGATATCCCCTTCTTCCGGGTTCATGGTGCCTACGAGGGAGAAACGGGCCGGATGGGAATAGGAAATACCTTCCCGTTCTACCGTATTGATACCCATAGCTGCGGAGTCCAGAAGCACATCTACCACGTGATCATCGAGCAGGTTGATTTCATCCACGTAGAGGATATTCCGGTTCGCATCAGCCAGGATGCCGGTTTCAAAAGAACGCTTGCCTTCACGGATAGCAGCTTCGATATCCAGTGTACCTACGACGCGGTCTTCGGTGGCACTGACCGGAAGTTCTACTACCTTCATCGGCAGCATTTCCACCGGCGGCTCTTCATGGTCATACTTTTCATGGCATTCATCGCACCAGTTGGCCTTATCATCAGGATCATCGTGGAAACGGCACCCTTTGATGCACTTGCGGGGTGGCAGGAGATCGGCCAGCGCACGGACAGCGGTGGATTTGGCGGTACCTTTTTCACCCTGGATCAGTACGCCTCCCAGTTTCGGGTTAACCACGTTCAGGACCAGCGCTTTTTTCATGGTGTCCTGGCCAATGATGGCGGTAAATGGGAATGTTCCCTGTCTTTTCATAATAAATAAACTCCTCCTTGCCGTATAAATGAAATAATGTGTATGTATATCAAACACCAATAAGTGAATGAAACTAAAGGTTGTGGGTGAACGCTGCTTCGCTCGTTCACCAGATTGAGAGCGCTTCGCGCCTGGGCATAAGGTGCATCAGGATGCGGGCTGCGGTCTTCGGCCAGTGCATGAGACCGTCAGGCAGAACCCTGACGCATTCACAGCCCTGACTGCAGACCGGTCCCCTTCTTTTCTAAATATTTCTTTATAAAAAATTTCTTCATGGCACATTCAGCTTCTGAGAGCCGTACGTGTCCATCTTTATCAAGCCACCGGGAGAAGCAGCCTCCGCCGCAGAGGCGGAAGTACTCGCAGCTCCGGCAGCGGTTCATGGCTTTTTTGATGAAGTCCCCCACTTCCCTCACCTTGTCCGGGTCCCGGCCCGTTTCTACGGTACCGAGAAGGTACTTGTCCCGTCCCATAAGGGAAGAGCAGGCGTAGATGGAGCCGTGGACATCCACAAAGGCAGCCTCGCCGTTCATGGCATAGCACTGGGGAAATTCATATTTCCCGGTCCGATCCAGCCGTTCTGCCCGATCTTCCTGGGTAAAGTGGATATGACGGCCCGTGACCTGTTCCAGCAGGGCCATACGGCGGTACACGGCCTCCAGGGCCTTCGTCATAGCTTCCGCCGAGGGCTCGTGAAGGGTGCTTCCCCTCCCCTGCTCCCGGAGGATATCAAAACCCACCTGGTGCACGTTCCCGTAAAACTGGGCCATGTCGGCAATGCCCGGCAGTTCGTCCACCATATCGTCAGTAACGACACAGGTGATGCCGGTGCCGATACCCTCTTCCGCCAGGTTCCGGAAGCCCCGGGCCGCCGCCTGAGACGAGGAACCGTCGTCTTTCATGAGCCTGGTCCTGTCCATGACAGAGGGCCTGCCGTCACAGGAAATCCCGATGCCCACGTTATGGTCGTAAAGGAAACGGCCTATGTCCTTCGTGAGTAGAGAACCGTTCGTCTGCACCTGCATCTGGGCATCAAAGTGATGCTCTTCTACGAGATGCACCAGCTTTCGGATGAGGGGAAACCGAAGAAGCGGCTCACCGCCGGAGAACTGGAGGAGAAACCTCTCCCCCGATTTTCCGGCCATCATCACCGCTTTCATGGCCGTTTCCTCAGCCATGTCTACCTGGTCCACATCAGAAGCATAGCAGTAGCGGCAGGCAAAGTTGCACCGCCCGGTAAGGGTAAGCACCAGCATGCGGATAGGTGGCATGTTATTCGTCATCGTCTCCATCATCTTCCAGTTCCCCTTCCACCGACAGGTAGAGCTGCTGCAGTTCTTCCTTCATGGAATCATCGGCATTCCACATCTTCCGCTGGTCCGCTTCCAGAAGGGTTTCGGCAATGTTCTGGAGAGCCCAGGGATTCACTTTCTTCATCCACTGCTGCATCTTCGGATCCAGGGCGTATTTTTTCGCGTACTGTTCATACATGTAGTCATCCATAACGCCGCTGGTGGCATCCCACTGGAAACTGATGGACAGCCGGTTTGCCAGGTCCGTAGCTCCTTTATAACCGTGTTTCATGAGGCCTTCGATGTACTTCGGATTCATGGATTCACTGCGGAAAACCCGCTTCATTTCTTCCTGTACCGTCTTCACTCCTACAGCACTGCGGTTCGTGGAATCCCCTACATAGGACTGGGGAGTCTTGCCACCGAGGCTCTTCACCGCGGCAATCATACCGCCGTGGAAAGCATTGTAGTCATCGGAAGAAAGAATATTGGATTCATGGTTTTCTTCATTCTTCACCGTAAGGTCCAGGGAGGCCAGCCGTTTCTTGAAGAGTTCCGGTTTGAAGACGCCCCGGTTGCCGCCGCCAAAGACGTGGCCGCCCCAGCGGACATAGACACTGGCCAGGTCATCTTCGTTCTGCCAGTTCTTGGAGTCCAGCACCGTATTCACACCGGCCCCATAGGTACCGGGAGCATCACCGAAGATGCGGAATGCCGCATTTCTCCAGGCATCGTCTGCATCCACCCCTTCATCGGTCATAAGTTTCGTGTCCGCCTTCACGTGCTTCCGGATGAAGTTATCTTCGTCCTTCTCATCCAGGGAAGCCGCCAGGAGTACTGCCTTATCCATGAGTTCGGAAATCTGGGGCAGCGTATCCCGGAAGAGGCCGCTGATACGGCCGGTGACATCGATTCTGGGACGCTTCAGTTCAGAAAGGGGAATCGGCTCCAGGTCCCGGACCTGGAGGCTTCCTTTCTGCCATACGGGGCGGATACCGAGAAGGTAGAGGAATTCCGCAATATCCTGGCCGGAGGAGCGCATATTGGGGCCGGACCAGAGAACCATACCGATATTTTCCGGATACTTGCCCTGGTCGGCGATGAACTTCTCAATCATCCGGTCGCCAAGCTTCACACCCAGCTGCCAGCCTGCCGGAGAAGGCAGTGTCCTGGGATCTACGCCGTAGAAATTCCGGCCCGAAGGCAGGAGAGAGACGCCACCGGCATTGGGGGAGCCGGACGGACCCGGTTCCACGTATCGTCCATCCAAAGCATCCAGGGTGTGGTCCATTTCTTTCGTCACCCGGGAAAGGCGGGGATAGATTTCCTCGGTCACAAAGTGAAGAAGGTTCTCCGCCTTACTGCGCCATTCACCGCTCCCCTCCATTTCCGGAAGGTCCATGGCTCCGGAAATGGCGTCTTCCGTAAAGCCGCCGTCCTGCACCGTCCGGATGACCTTTCTTGTTTCTTTCCGGATCCGGGTCATGAGTTCGCCGTAGGTGCAGTGTTCCTTCTCATCCATTTCAGCAGCCCTTTCCTGGATGGTATCCAGGTCCGTGCCATACTTCTCCGCCCACAGATCATAGATGGACGGGATCTTGTCATTGGAAAGACGCAGCAGCTGGAGAATACCGTCGGTAAGGAGATCTCCTTCCAAAGGCTGGCCCAGGATATGGAGGCCCACATGGACTTCGCTGTCCTTCAGCTCTTCGATGTAATTGTGGAGATCTGCCACATAATCATCAAAGGCAGTTCCCTCCTTCATGGGCACATCGCTTTCCAGTTTTGCTTTTTTTACAAGCTCCAGAATCGGTTTTTCCATGTCCGATACGTCGTTCCCCGTTTCTTTCAGGTGAGCGTATTCGTCCATGGTCTTTTCCAGTTCCTCCAGTTCATCGTAGGCACCGGCATCGGCTACCGGCGCCGGCATGTAGCCGATAAGACAGCCTGAAGAACGGCGCTTGGCAATCATGCCTTCACCGGTAATGGTCATATGGTAAGGATATACATTGGGCAGGTCTCCCAATGCAATATCCGGATAACTTTCTTCATCGAGCCCTGTTGCTTTGCCCGGCAGCCATTCCAGGTTACCATGGGTACCCATGTGAATTACGGCATCCGCCTTCCATACATTCCGGAGCCAGTAGTAGAAAGCCACGTACTGGTGGGTCGGCGGGATGTAGGGATCATGGTAGGCCTTGGAGGGATCCATACCGTACTGCCGGGAAGGCTGCACCGTAAGGAACAGGTTTCCGTCCATGGTCCCGGGAACCAGGATATTTCCCTTGTCCGAAATCATGACTTCCCCCGGTGCCTTGCCCCAGCTCTCTTCCATTCTCTTCTGGGCATCCTTTCCAAGGGTATGGAAGAAATCGATATATTCCTTTGCCGACAGCTTCTGGCATTCCTCCGCCTGCTTTTCGGTCATCATGGACACATCATTCGTAGCATGGGACGTCATCATTTCGATGAATTTTTCCGTATCCTCCGGAATGAAATCGATGGTATATCCTTCGTCCTTCATCCGCTTCATGAGGCGGATAGCGCTTTCCATGGTATCCAGGCCGGAAGCGGAACCGATATTCGAATTCTTCGCCGGATAATTGTGGAAAATAATGGCAATTTTCTTATCAGAGTTTGCCATTCGATGGAGGTGAGCCCATTTGCCCGCCTTCCCCACCATCCGGGAAATCCGTTCCGGAATGGGATGGAATTCTACGGTGCCATCTTCCTTCCGTACTCTGCCGGCAATTGGCACCCCGTGAATGGCGCCATCCAGTTCCGGCATGGCCACGGCGATGGAAGTCTCGATGGAATTGAGACCTTCCTTATTCTCCCGCCAGTCCTTTTCCGATACGAGGAGGGTATAAGCATCAAGAAGCGGAACTCCCAGTTTCTTCAAAGTGGCAATAGAGGCCTGGCCGCTGCCGGTAAGAGCAAACTTCATGGTACTGGTAAGGGAATCAATCACCGGCTTACCATCCTTCATGAAATAGGTTTCAATGACCTCCGACAGGGTAGGCATGCCAAGGGCTGTTTCCGGCGCGCCATTGGCAAAGACCGGAATCACATGATAGCCCTGCTTCTCTGCCTCTTCCATAAAAGCGTTCTGGTAGGACAGGTCCCCCCAGATCCATTCCTCCCTGTAAAAGAGAAGTCCCAGCACAGGCCGGTTATCATGCCAGCGGCCGATAAACTCTGCAAGGTCCGTGGTAAAGAGACTCTCCTTTGTGGGGTCATAAATGCCGGCCCAGGTGTAAGTCTTCGGAGCTTCCGGTTTCTCAATGGCACTATCAAAAAGGGAATTCGCATAAAGCCAGAGATTTTTAAAATTCTCCATGCCACCGTAGAGACAGTACTCCCGAAAATGTTTCATCATATCATCGGTGAGACTCTCGCTGTGCTCCGCAGCGCCACCGTCCACAGCATCTACGAAGTAAGGAATTCCCTCTCCATCCAGGAAACGGCGGCATTCCTTCCAGAAATTCGACTTCAGCCCGTTCTTCATGAGATGCACCATGACCAAAGAGGCACCTTTCATCTTCCTTTCCCAGGAACGGTCCCAGTCACTGGTTCTCTCAATCATCACAGGCAGGCAGAGGTCAGAAATCTTTCCCTCCTCCTGCAGCGCTTCGCAGGCCTTGCGGATAGCCGCATACCGCCTGTCATGGTTTGTCATGTAAATAATCTTGCAGTCCATAGTTCCTCCAATCAAGCAATCTGGCAACCACCCAACATAAAGAGCAGTGTCTTCCTATTTTTTGTACATTCATTCAATCAGCAGTAATTAATTATAAATAATCTACGATACAGAATTCCTGATATACACATCTAATTATACTATTTCTGTAAGTTTTTTGAAGTAATTACATGAAAATTCTTAAGAATTTATAGGCAATATTACATATTTTCCTACTGCGATTTGCGTGAATCGTTGGTAAATTAAGTAATTTCCTGATATCGGATTGTTTCCTGCTGTGTTGTTGAAAGGTGAGAAAGCACAAATCAAGGCATGAAAAAACGCCTGCAATCGTTCTAACGGAAAAATCCGTAGAAGAATGCAGGCAAAGAATGGGGCCAAAAAGTAACGATACATTCAAAAAGCTGTGTTGAACAGTGTCTTCATCTCATTTCCCTCAGTTTGGCATTCCAGATTCGTTCATAGAGGTACGCCGCTCCCCGGATGCCGCAGAGGGGAAGATCGGTAATCATGAGTTCATCATGAGAGGGCCTTGCGATATGGACGGAGGCAAAGGGCTTTTTCATCCGTTCCAGATTTGCCGTTTCTTCGCTGGAGGAGAGGACAAGTCCCCCCTTCCATTGTTTATAGTCCTCTTTCACCAGGGCGTCGTCTTTCGGCAGGGTTCTGACGGCGTCGGCAGCGTCGGTATGGTAGGTCGTGGGCATCTGGAGATGGATAATGAGATTGGCCGTATCGAGCCATTCGTTCCGAAGGGCATCAGCCATACCGATGGCCTCCGACGGCGGTGCCGCTACCAGGACCTGATCGAACCACAAGGAGCCCCAGAGGGAAGCCAGGTAGCTGCCCCTTCTCATGACCTCCGGACGGATGCGGTCCACTTCTTCCCGCACCGCCTTCGGATTTCCGAAGCCGCAGCCTTCCACCACCTGCCGGATCCAGTGCAGGGTGCCTTCGTAACCGTAGGGCAGTCCCACCTGGAGATAAGGTGTGCCGAAGCGGTTCTTCATTTCTTCCGCCGCCGGAAGGGCCAGTTCATCCCGGACCACCAGGTTCACCGCCGCCTCCGGTGCCTTCATGATGGTGTCCCAGTCCTCAGCACAGCCGGGGGTGGAGATGACGGAAATGCCGGTCATGGAAAGGAGCCGCCGGATTTCCCGGGCGTCTTCCCTTCCCTTCATGGATACATCGGACAGGCCCAGCACGTTCACAGCAGTCGGCTTCACAGGGAGCGGCTTCATTTCTTCCACCACCCGGAGGAAAGCATTGGCAAATCCCTTTTCAAAATTTCCTTTAAGGCCGCCGCTGTCCATGGTGTATACGGGCCAGGGGCCGCCGAATTTCCTGGCGATTCCCTTCAGGTCATCCCCGATAAGGCCGATGCTGCAGTTATTCATGAGGAAAACCCGGTCCACGCCGGGCACCGTCTTCACATAGGAAAGACCGTCGGTGATGTCCTTTTCCGTGCCATACACCAGGGACGCCGGACTGGGCTGGGTGCAGTAAAACATGGTGGCGGCGTTTTTGTTTTCGTCATCCACGTGTTTCATGGCATAGAAATAGCACCACAGGGGACCATTGATCATGACAAAGCTCTTCGGAATGGATGCGAAGAACGCGGAGGATCCCGTAAGGCCGCAGCGGTTATTGTGATGACAGTAGGACTCAAATTCAGGCTTTGACATAGGCGATGCCTCCCTTTCTTCCCCGGCGGCAGAGGAGCCGGTACAGGGAGCGCAGGAAGACCTGCTCTCCCTCGAATCCCGCCAGTGCCACCATGGGGATAAACAGCTGCCGCACGGGGGCATTGGTCATTTCATTGGTGGTGAGGAGCACGTCGCAGTCCTTCAGGAGATCATCGGCGGACCCTTCATAAATGGGAATATTTCCAAAAGCTGCGATTTCCTTACGGAACGCCGCCTTATCCTCTTCCGTGAGATTCGGGAAGAAGAGGACCCCCCGGATATCCAGGGCCAGCCGCTGCAGAGAGGCCAGGGTCTCCTTCGGATGGTACCACCGGATGCCGCGGCCGATGGCGATGACCGCCTTCTTTTCTTTCGTCATGGGAAGATAGGAAGAAACCTCTGCGGTGAGCCGTTTCGTTTCCTCTTCCACCACTTTGTCTCCCCGGTCTTTCCGTCCTGCCGTCTCCGCCACCTTACGGATCCAGTGGCAGGTGGCCTCAAAGCCCGTGGGATATACATTTCCCACAGATTTCACGCCGTATTCCGTTTCCAGCTCTTTCACCATGTCCACCATGCCCTGAGGCTGACCGGCGGTGCCCAGCATTACAGAATAGGAGGCCTTCGTCACGTTTTTCCAGTCCTTGAAGGGAACATACCCCGGGAACTGGTAATCCACATGGAGCCCCAGAAGGGAGAGGAGCCTGGTCACTTCCCGCACGTACTGGCCGTGGGGTCCCATCTGGTCTCCCAGGAGCACCACGGAGTCCGGCTCGTGGTCATTCTTCACGAAGAACCGGTCCATGATGGCTTTCGCCGTCTTATAGTAGCCGTCGGAATACTCGCCGCCCAGGAAACCCGCAAAGGGCATGGACATGACAGGGATGCCGTATTCCGCTTCCGCCGAAGCCGCCTCTTCATCCACGTCGTCGCCGATGACGCCGGCGGTACAGGAAGAAGCGATGAGCAGGCACTCGGGATGGTAGGTTTCCATGGTGTAGGCAATGCATTCATGGAGCCTGTCGATACCGCCGAAGATACTGTCCTTTTCCCGAAGGTTCGAGGAAACAAGGGGGACCGTCTCCTCCACTTCCCGCTCCCCATCGGCGGACAGGCGGTAATGGTTGCCCAGGTCCATGGACGCCGCCACGTGGACGCAGCCCATGGGGCTGTGGAAAATCACGGCGCATCCCTTGCAGCCCACCACCGCCCGCCATACGGCGGTCATGGTGCAGCTCATGGATTTATTCTTTGTAAAAAGCCACTTAGTTTTCAGTGCCATACCGGCTCACCAGCTTTTCCAGATCATCAAAGGAAACAGGCGTAGGAATGGAAAGATTCTCATTGGTCAGAATCGTCTCCCCCAGCTTCCGGTACACATCGGCCTGGGCAGAATCCGGTGCGTACTGGAGTACGGTCTGCCTGTTATTTTCCGCCAGGTTCACGATTTTATCCCGGGGTACAAAGGCCACCAGCTTCGTATGGAGCATATCCGCAAATTCCAGAAGAAGCTCCTTCTCCCCCGGCACCTTACGGCTGTTGCCGATGATACCGGCCAGCCGCACCTTGCCCCGGGACGCGAAGCGGCGGATGCCCTTGGCTATATTATTGGCTGCATAGAGAGACATGAGCTCCCCGGAGGACACCACGTAGATTTCTTCGGCGTACCCTTCCCGGATAGGCATGGCAAAGCCGCCGCACACCACATCCCCCAGCACGTCGTACAGGATCACATCGGACTCCGGCAGCGCATGGAGCCGGTCCAGGAGCTGCAGGGCCACGATGATGCCCCGGCCTGCGCAGCCCACCCCGGGCTCCGGTCCCCCTGCCTCCACGCAGGTAATGCCGTTGAACCCGGTATGGATGATATCCTCCTTCTTAATTTCAGAAGCATCCTTCGTGCGGATCTGGTCCAGCACCGTCTCCTTGCAGATATGGCCCAGGAGAAGGCGGGTGGAATCATTCTTCGGGTCACAGCCGATCTGGCACACCCGCTTTCCCATGAGGCTCAAAGCGGCGGATACATTGGAAGCGGTGGTGGATTTGCCGATGCCGCCCTTCCCATAAAAAGCGATTTTCTTCATAGGGCTCCTCTCCTTATGTGTGAAAGATGAAATGTATGTTATATGTATATTATAGCATTGGAATGAACGGCCTGCGGCTGTATACGTATTGGTATATCCTCCCATGCGTACGGATGGGGCTGAAGGTGGTGGGTGAACTGCGCTTTGCTCGTTCACCGGGTGGTGGCTTTGCCGGGGCAAAGCGGGGGCATAAGGTGCAATAGGCTGCACCGGGCTGTGGCCTTTGGCCGAAGGCTGACATCAAAGTTTCCCTTCCTTGAGCCCAAGCGGCAGCCTTAGCCCTGGCCGAAGGCCAGAGTCCTTTCCTTTAAAACACCCGTCCTCGTGGGAATCGATCACACCCACTGCCTGGAGGTAGGAACAGATAATGGTGGTCCCCACGAATTTCATGCCCCGTTTCTTCAGGTCTTTGGAAATAGCATCCGACAGGGGAGATGAGGTCTGTCCGGTCTCATGGAGTACCTTTCCCTCCGTCCAGTGCCAAAGGTATGCGTCAAAGGTTTTCCATTCCTTACGGATAGCAAGAAATGCCTTCGCATTCCCCACGGCCGCTCGGATTTTAAGACGGTTCCGGATAATTCCTGCGTCCTGCCGGAGGGCTTCCATCTTTTCCTCCCCGTACCCAGCCACCTTTTCCAAATCGAATCCATCGAAGGCGCGCCGGAAGTTTTCCCGCTTATTCAGGATGGACTCCCAGGAAAGGCCGGCCTGGAAGGACTCCAGCAGCAACATTTCAAAAAGCTTTCGGTCATCGTGCACCGGCACGCCCCATTCTTCATCATGATATCTGATATACAGTGGATTCTTCGGATTTGCCCAGAAACACCGTCTCTTGCCATCAACCCATTCCATAGAGCTGCCTCCCTTTATTCATCTCTATATATTGTATCATGGCCGACAGGCATCATTGATAGAGGGGCCTGTAAAGTTTTACTACAGCATTGAATATTTATCATACATTGCTATCTGGATGAAATTGGGAATAAAATAGAAACGACAGTTGATTCATGTGTAAACGAATGGGACCCTGCGCATTGAGAACTTTGTGTATTGGCGGGACAGATCCTTCTGTCCCTGTCTATAGTCATTTCTCAGCCCGGTTAGCAGTTTCTTTTAGAAAGGAAACAACTGCCAGAGTCAATTTCACGTTATAACGCAGGAATCATCATGCTTCCAACTATGGCCAGGTGTTTTACAAAATGGTGATATGAATGATGCACCGCCACAACCACCTTAGTCATAGGCCGCTGCTTTTCTACCTACAAGGAGTCTATCATGAACACACTAGATAAAATCAGAGAATCCTTCACTCTCCAGGCGAAGAACTTCGAATCCGGGGCCATGAGTTTTTCCAAAAAAGACTATCTGGCCCATACAGTCACTTCCCTCCATCTCAAAGGGAATGAGAATGTTCTGGATGCTGCCAGTGGCACCTGCGCCAACGGCCGCTCCATAGCCCCCTTTGCTTCCCATGTTACCTGCCTTGACACTACGAAAGCCATGCTGGATGTGGGAAAAGAGGCAGCCCAAAAAGAAGGACTTTCCAATATGGACTTCAAAATCGGTATCGTAGAAGACATGCCATTTGAAGATAGAACTTTCGATGTGGTCATTTCCCGCCTTGCCTTCCATCACTTTGCTGAAATGGAAAAACCCTTCTCTGAAATGACCAGGGTCCTGAAAAAAGGAGGCACTTTAGCAATCATTGACATGGAAGCGGCATCAGAAGCGCTCCGGGAAAAAGAGGATACCCTGGAAATTCTCAGGGACCCATCTCATGTAAGAAACAGAAGTCTTACAGAATTTCTGGCGCTTTATGAAAAATATGGTTTCACGCTGAAAACAGAAGAACATATCCCCATCGAAGTTTCTCTCTCCGCATGGATGGACCTGACAAGAACAAAAGATGAAAACCGGAAACTCATTATAAAAGCACTTAATGATGAACTCCAAGGTCATGGCAAAACCGGCTTTGCCCCGTTCCTGAAAAAGGGGAACCTCCACTTCATCCAACGCTGGCTCCTGCTGACCGGGGTAAAAGAATTCTAATAACGCACTGTTTAAATCGCTGTTCGATTTCACTCTTGTATTTCCATGGCAATACAGGGATTAATCCGACGCGAATAGCGAGCTATTTAAAGCAGCAGTCCTGCATAGGACTGCTGAGCCAAGGCAAGTTGATTGGCCAGCCGCTAAAAGAAAAGCGTTTTAATAGCAGGTAAAGTGTGAAAGTCCCGCAGGGGCTCGCAAGCCGGTCGCATATTGTCGGCTTTACTGCACATTAAGATGCCTTCCTTCTGTCGATCGGCCGTTCAACTTGCGGCTGGCTTGCACGTCTTATGCATGTCTTGCGCACTTTCTATGCGCATCAAAGCGCCTTTCTTTTACCCTTGGCCAGATTATGACGCAGTATTGCATGAAAATACCTGTATAATCGGACTCTGCAAATTAATCAGCGCTTCCTTAAAACCAGGCATTTGCAAATACTACCTTTCCTTGCCAAAAGTCACTGACAACGCTGGTTTCCTATATTCTCTTCTATCAGAAAACTAAAGGAGTGCCCCTTCTCCAGGAAGCACTCCTTTTTCATAGTTGACATAACTCCAGCATTTTACAATTTATCACGGGCCATGGCAAAAGCTGCGAGTGTCTTGGCGTCGTACATTTTTCCTTCCCCCATCATGTGCCATACTTCTTCCAGGGGGATGGGCAGGACATCCAGAAATTCTCCTTCGTCCAGGTGCTGTTTCGTATGAACCAGGTCAGTGGCCAGGTAGAGGTGGATGGTTTCGTTGCAGAAGCCCGGGGTGGTGTAGACGTAGCCCAGTTTTGTCAGTTTTCCCTTATATCCGGTCTCTTCTTCCAGTTCCCTGGCGGCGCACTGGTCCGGTGTTTCTCCGGGGTCCATTTTTCCAGCCGGAATTTCGAGAAGTGCTTCTTCTACGGGGTAGCGGTACTGTTTCACGAAGAGGACTTCGCCCTTGTCGGTCACCGGGATGATGGCGGCAGCGCCCTGGTGGAGCACCACTTCCCGGATGGTTTCCCGTCCTGCCAGTTCTACGGTGTCTTTGAATACGTGGATAATCTGCCCGTCGTAGATGGGGTCGCGGTGAATCAGTTTTTCTTTTTCGATGCTCATAATGATAACTCCTTTACTATGTATATAAGCTGCAGCTCCCTATTTGTGAGAAGTGGCTAAGGGGGGAACGCCTGACGGCGAGGTGTCTCAGGGGTAACGGGCTTCGCCCGCGGAGGGCGGTACACATTCCCCCCGACTAAAGGCGTTACCCCTCTGCCACTTTTCTCCTTTCCCCAGCACCCAAAAGGGCAGTGAGAAATCCATTCCTCACTGCCCCTTTTTTTACTTTCCGGTGCTGCCTACGCCGCCGGTCCGTTTTCCTTCGGCCCGGTCGTCGTCGGTCTTTCCGTATTTCTGGAAAATGCCCTGGGCCACCCGGTCGCCTTTGGCCACGTGGAAGGGTTCTTTTCCCGTATTGTATACGGCCACCATGATGTGGCCTTCGTTATCCTCGTTATCGTAGTAGTCGGAGTCGATAATTCCGGTGCTGTTGATGAGGATAATGCCATGTTTGATGGCCATGCTGGAGCGGATGTAAATGCCCAGATATTCGTCGCCTTCCATGTAGGCCTTGAGGCCTGTGGGAATGAGGGTGACTTTGCCGGGGACAATGTCCATGTCCGCTGCGCTTTCGATATCGTAACCGGCGCTGGAGGCGGTCTTTCTCACGGGGAGGTGGATTCCCTGCCCTTCGTAGGCGGTTACGATTTCAAACCCCCGGGTCCTCATTTGTTTTTCTTGTCCAGGAGAAGGGCTTTGCGGGACAGGTTGATCCGGCCTTTGTCGTCAATTTCGGTAACTTTGACCATGATTTCATCGCCCACATGGACTACGTCTTCCGGCTTTTCCACTCTGTGGAGTGCCAGCTGGGATACGTGGACCAGACCTTCTTTGCCTGGAAGAATTTCTACGAAGGCGCCGAATTTCATGAGCCGTGTTACCCGGCCGAGGTAGGTTTCTCCGGCTTTCACTTCATGGGTGAGGCCTTCTACGATTTTCTTTGCCTTCTGGGCTGCTTCTTCGTCGGTGGAGGAAATGTAGACGTGGCCGTCTTCTTCGATGTCCAGCTTCGTGCCGGTTTCATCCTGGATCTTATTGATGGTCTTGCCGCCGGCACCGATGACTTCGCGGATCTTGTCTACGGGGATGGTGATGGCAATGATCTTCGGTGCATAGGGAGACAGGTGGTCAGCCGGTTTGTCGATGCACTCTGCAATCTTTCCGAGGATAAAGATCCGTCCTTCATGGGCCTGTTTCAGGGCCTGCAGGAGGATGTCACGGGTAATGCCGTGTACTTTGATATCCATCTGAATGGCGGTGACGCCCTTTGCGGTGCCGGCTACTTTGAAGTCCATGTCGCCCAGTGCATCTTCCATGCCCTGGATATCGGAGAGAATACTGAATTTGCCGCCGTTTTCGATGAGGCCCATGGCGATGCCTGCAACCGGAGCTTTGATTGGTACGCCGGCATTCATGAGAGACATGGTGCTGCCGCATACGGAGGCCTGGGAGGAGGAGCCGTTGGATTCAAGGATTTCAGAAACTACGCGGATGGCATAGGGGAATTCTTCTACCGAAGGAATGACCGGACGGAGTGCCCGTTCTGCCAGGGCGCCATGGCCGATTTCGCGGCGTCCCGGTCCCCGGGATCCCTTGGTTTCGCCGACGCAGTAGGACGGGAAATTGTACTGGTGGATGTATCTCTTTTCGGTGATCGGGGTGAGGTCATCGATGATCTGGGTTTCAGACATGGGGGCCAGGGTGGTGACAGAGAGAGCCTGGGTCTGGCCGCGGGTGAAGAGGGCACTGCCGTGAACTCTCGGGAGCAGTCCTACTTCGCAGGTAATCGGACGGATTTCGGTGAGCTTTCTGCCGTCCGGGCGAATGCCTTCATTGGAAATGGAATCCCGAACGATCTGCTTGGTCAGGTGGTCCAGACTTTCTGCCACGTCAGCACCGTTGTCGGGGTAAATATCAGCGAAATGTTCTTTGGCTGCTTTCTTGACAGCGTCAATGTTGCCGTCTCTTCTCAGCTTGTCGGCGTCGAAAATGGCTTTCTTCAGGTCAGCGGTGGCATAGTCAGCTACGGCCTTTTCGATTTCTTCCGGAATTTCCGGGAAGACGAGCTTCCGTTTTTCCTTGCCCACTTCGGCAATGATCTTCTTCTGGAAACGGCACAGTTCTTTAATGGTTTCATGACCAAAGAGGATAGCATCCAGCACTTCTTCTTCCGGTGCTTCGTTGGCGCCGCCTTCAACCATCATGATGGCTTCTTCCGTACCGGCTACGGTGATGTTCATGGAAGAAGCAGCCAGCTGTTCCCGGGTGGGGTTCACCACATACTGGCCATCCACACGGCCGATGCGGACGCCGGCGATGGGGCCGTCCCAGGGGAAATCGGAAATGGCAATGGACAGGGATGCGCCCAGCATGCCGCACAGTTCCGGCGCATTGTCATAGTCCACGGAAAGAACCGTAGCCACCACGTGCACGTCGTTCCGGCATCTCTTATCAAACAGGGGGCGGAGAGGACGGTCGATGAGACGGGCATTCAGGATTGCGGAATTTCCTGGACGGCCTTCCCGGCGAAGGAAACCGCCAGGCATTTTGCCGACGGCATACATTTTTTCTTCATAATCTACGGTGAGCGGGAAGAAATCGGTTCCTTCCTTCGGTTCCTTGCTGACAGTAGTCGCAACGAGCACCACGGTGTCACCGTATCTGACAAGGCAGGCACCATTGGCCTGTTTGGCCATCTTACTGGTTTCAATAATAAGCGGACGACCGGCTAAATCCATCTGAAATGTCTTGAACATTCCTTTTCCTCCTGTAGGTAATAAATTCTCTTTTTCACGTATTTTATCATTATATTATATAAGGCCCCCACTTCACAAGGGAAAAGTTGGAAGAAAAGGATGGGCTGGCGTACAAACGGCATGAGTTAGGAGTTAGGGAAACGCTGATTAAATGGGCTTTTTACAAGCGCTAATTATTCACAGCCATT
>NZ_UQKJ01000014.1 GCF_900541605.1 uncultured Dialister sp.
GAGTCTCTGTAATTCTGGCTATTTTACGGGTAGAGACACCATTTATTACCATCTCGGCCATAGTTGCAATCAGTGCAGACTCGCTACGGGAATAGTTCTCAAAGAGCTCCGTCTCAAAGGGTTTAAAACGATGCCGGGGAACACGAAGAGTAATTGTGCCAACACGTGTAACCAAGTCCCTTTCTCGGTACCCATTACGATAATCGGTCCGTTCATCGCTGCGTTCATACGGCTTTGCCTGAAGCTGCTGGTCTGACTGGCATTTCAACGCCTGATTCAGACCCTTTTCCATAAAGGTCCTAAAAAATTCATTGCAATCACACGACATAAGAGCTAGAAATTCTTCTTGGTTAAGGGTAATATTAATTTGAGCCATATGGATTTCCTCCTTAATAATGCTGTTGTGGTGACTTCATTATACCTGAGGATCGAGCCATATGGCTCTTGATTTTTTTGATTAATCAATTTACACCATTATACTGGCATTATCACTCTGCGAATTAATCAGCGCTTCCTTAGAGTCATCGGGGCAGGAGCCGCCGGCTGTCAGCTTCCAGGGAAGTCCCGCCCAGTGACTCCATCCGTCAAAACGTCTCAAAACGTCTACAGGATTCAAATCATTGGCTCCTTTTCCAGGGCCCTCTTCAGCTTCCGCCGGGCCCCCTGAAGGGCATCGCGGACGGAAGTGGGCGTAATGCCCAGCTCCCGGGCCGTATCGGCCTGGCTCTTGTCCTCAAAGTATACTTTCTCTATAACCGCCGACTGCCGCTCCGTGAGCACCACCACCGCAAGAAGGCGGCGGATCTGTTCCCTTTCCCGATGCCTCCGGTCCCGCTCTTCCATGAGCTCCGGGGTTCCCTGGGATTCATCTGCGGTGAGATCTATGGTCTCCAGTTCCTCATCCATGGGATTGGCCACCGGCGTATTCAGGGACAGCACCTGCCTTTCCCGGTAGGTCTTATTTCGGAAATACTCCTCCTTCATGGCTCCTTCCAGGGAGAGTCGGCAGAACGAAAGAAATCGTACCCCCTGCCTTTCATCATACCGGTCCACGGCCCGCCGGAAATTTTCAAAGGAAGAGACAATGAGTCCCTCCGGACTTTCCTTAGGATACCGCCTGGCCAGGCGTACCAGGAAAGGAAAATTCCAGGCCCACAGGATTTCCATAGCCGTTTCCCCGCTGATTTCCGCCCTGTCTCGCCCGCGAAATACGTCCTCATTCGTAGGATATCGTTCTCCCCACTCCTCTTTCTGGCTCTGGATGAAACCATTCATGGTATCCAGAAAGGCATCCCAGCCGGAAAGGCCGTAGGATTCCCCCGATTCCAGCAGAATCCCATTCCCGGGAGCGTGGAGTTTTTTCTTCCACATTTCCATAAAAGAAACAAGGCAGAATCCTTCCATAATAGCCTCCTATGTACAACGGGTGACCGATTTTCCTTCATTGTACGATAGAAAATGGAAGAAGTGCAAGGAAAAGAAAGATTGGGACTGCAGTCCCCCACCTGGCAGGGACATCATCCAAGGGGTGGCTGATGTCTGCGAAAGCCCTGCATTTCCGGACCCAGGGAAGACTTCCCCAATCCTTGAAACTTCAGCCATCTGTAACTTCATTACCACTTCTCCGCTTACCGCCGAGCAAGATGACAGAAACAGCAAATCCAAAAGCGGTGCTATATGAATTGTGCGCCGCGCCACCGTTCCTGATTCCTCATTCCTCATTCCTGATTTTTCATGTGCTTCAGCTCAAAGTCGGTAAGCCCGGTATTCCCAGACTCAAGAAAGATTTCTCCGCTTCTCGGATCTTTAGCCATTCGTAACTTCATTGCCACATCTCCGCTTACCGCCGGTCCAGATGGCAGGCCCAGGTGGCAGGATAATCAAAAAATGAGCGGCGCTTTTGATTTGTGCGCCGCACCACCATTCCTCATTCCTGATTCCTCATTCCTCATTTTTTATTGTGCTCCATACGCCGATTGTAAGTTCCCTTGACACCTCTTCCCTTCCGTGTTATCATACTTCTAATTTCACAGAAAGCGATGAGAAGAAGAGTACGTTTTTTGAACCGGCAAAGAGAGCTGCGTATGGTGAAAGCAGTGCGGAGAGAAGAACAGAAGATGGACTTTGAGCTTCCGGGCCGAATCATGAAGCCCGCCGGGACTGCCCGTTACAGCAGCAGGGTATTTATGGCATCGTCCGGCGTACCTGATAAGTCTTTTCCGGCGACGGGAAGGAGAAACAGAGTGGTAACACGGTTATATATCGTCTCTCAATTTTGAGGGACGATTTTTTTATTTCACAAAAAAGGAAGGTCATTCATATGGATATCAAAACAATCTGCATTCACGGAAGCGACTGGCAGGATCCCACCGGCTGCATTTCTGTTCCCATTTTCCAGAGTGCCACATTCGGCCACCCGGAACTCGGTGAATCTACGGGCTACGACTACACCCGGGTCCAAAACCCCACCAGGGAAAGCGCGGAAAAGGTGGTAGCCACCCTGGAGCATGGCTGTGACTGTACCAGCTATTCCTCCGGCATGGCCGCCATTTCCATGGTTATGGAACTCTTCAAGCCGGGGGATACCATCATCTCTTCCGATGATCTCTACGGCGGCTCCATCCGTCTTTTCCGTTTCGTGAACGAAAAGAACGGCATTCATTTCAAATTCGTGAATACTTCCTATCCGGATAAGGTGGAAGAAGCGTTTGATAATACGGTGAAGGCCCTCTACATCGAGACCCCCATGAATCCCATGATGCAGGTGACGGATATCCGGAAGATGGCGGACATCGCCCACTCCCACGGCGCTCTCCTCATCGCGGACAATACGTTCATGAGCCCCTACTTCTGCAATCCCATCGACTTCGGTGCTGACATTGTCCTCCACAGCGGCACAAAGTACCTGGCCGGCCACAACGATACCCTGGCAGGATTCGTGGTCTGCAGAGACAGGGAAATTGCGGACAAAGTCCGTTTCCTTTACAAAACCGTCGGCGGCTGCCTGGCTCCCTTTGACAGCTGGCTCGTCACCAGGGGCATCAAGACCCTGGCCATCCGTATGGAAGCGGCCCAGAAAAATGCCGGGATCCTTGCAGAATGGCTGGAAAACCATCCGAAGGTATCCAAGGTCTTCTACCCGGGGCTCAAGAATTTCCCGAACCGGGACGTCCACTTCCGCCAGTCCCGGGGCGCCGGCGCTATGCTTTCTTTCTACACCGACACCCATGAGACGGCACTGAAGGTGTTAAAGGACGTGAAACTCATCCGCTTCGCCGAAAGCCTTGGCGGCGTAGAAAGCCTCATCACCTACCCCGCCACCCAGACCCACAGTGACCTTTCCGAAGAAGAACGGCAGTCCCGGGGCATCACAAACTGCCTCCTCCGCCTGTCTGTAGGCATCGAAGATGTAAACGACCTCATCGCCGACCTCTCCCAGGCTCTGGGCTGAGATTCGGACCTGTTGGTGGGTAGAGTCACTTCCACGGAGCAGTCAGTTTTTAGCTTCTGACTACCAAAAGCTAAGGAAGCACTGCCCCAGCGGCTCTACCCGCCTGCACCCATTATTTACCTGTAAGGAGTATCCTATGAAACTTTCTGACTTAGATACCGTCATCGACCGCCGGGGAAGCGGCTGCCTGAAATATGATTTTGCCCTGCAGCGGGGAAAGCCGGCGGATGTGCTGCCCTTCTGGGTGGCGGACATGGATTTCAAAGTGGCCGAGCCTATCCTGGAAGCCCTGGAAGCCCGGGTGCGCCATGGCATCTTCGGCTATTCCGAATCAGGGGATGCCTACTTCAAGGCGTTGGCCCGCTGGCAGGAGCGCCATTTCCACTGGACCATCCGTCCGGAATGGCTCATCAAGACCCCCGGCGTGGTGCCGGCCATCAACCTGGCCGTGAAGGCTCTCACGAAAGAGGGAGACGGCATCCTTATTAACCAGCCCGTATACTATCCCTTCCTGAATGCGGTCATCAAAAATGGCCGGAAACTGGTAAACAGCCCCCTGGTCCTGAAAGACGGCCACTATGAACTGGACTTCGAGGACCTGGAAAAGAAAATCGTAGAGGGTCATGTGAAGCTCGCCCTTCTCTGTTCTCCCCACAATCCGGTGGGCCGGGTGTGGACGAAGGAGGAGCTCACCCGGTATGCGGATATCTGCCTCCGCCACGGCGTGAAAATCGTGGCCGATGAAATCCATGAAGATTTCACCTATCCCGGCCATCCCCATACTGCCTTCGGAACCATCAGTGAAGAGGCGGCCAATAATGCCATCATCTGCACCGCTCCGTCGAAGACATTCAACATCGCCGGCCTCCAGAATTCCAATATTCTCATCCCCAATCCCGCCATCCGGAAAGCCTTCCAGGAAGAGCTCGATGCCTTCGGTTATGACCAGCTCAACGTCATGGGCCTCACCGCCTGCCGGGCGGCCTATGAAAAGGGACAGGAATGGCTGGACCTGGTGTGGGAATATATTCGGAATAACCTGGACTTCACCAGACAGTACCTGAAGGAAAATCTCCCGAAGATGAGACTCATAGAGCCGGAGGGGACTTACCTCATCTGGATTGACGCTTCCGCCTACGGCCTGTCCAATGAAGCCCTGGAGCATAAGGTTCTCTATGACTGCCACCTGTGGCTCGATATGGGCTACGTCTTCGGCAAGGAGGGGGAAGGATTCCTCCGGTTCAACCTGGCCTGCCCGAGAAGAACTCTGGAGCAGGGTCTCCGGCAGCTGAAGGAGGGGTTTGAAAAGTAATCGTCCCATGAAAAAAGCGGTAAAAATGGAAATCCATTTTTACCGCTCTTTTTTATGGAGAATTATTTCAGATGGTCAATAATGGCTTCTGTCATGCCTTCTCCATTGACCTTTTTCATGCCATCCCTGTAAATGTCTCCGGTACGGAAACCATCTTCCAGGGTTTCATTTACCGCTTTTTCAATCGCCTCTGCTGCTTTATCTTCGTTCAGGGAATAGCGGAGCATCATGGCCGCAGAAAGGACAGTGGCAATAGGATTGGCGATTCCCTTGCCTGCGATATCGGGAGCAGACCCATGAATCGGTTCATAAAGGCTTGTTTCCTCGCCGATGGAAGCGGAAGACAGCATGCCTACGGAGCCCGAAAGGACAGCAGCTTCATCGGACAGGATATCGCCGAACATGTTGCTTGTCACCACCACATCAAAGAAGGACGGGTGGATAGCAAACTGCTGGGCACAGTTGTCTACATACATGTGGTCCAGCCGGATATCCGGATATTCCTCTTCCTGTACTTTAATGACTGTCCGTCTCCAAAGGCGGGAAGACGCCAGAACATTGGACTTATCTACACTGGTTACATGGCCATGGCGCTTTTTTGCCGCCTCCATGGCAAACCGGGTAATCCGCTCCACTTCCGGTACTGAGTATTTTTCCACATCCCAGGCCTGTTCTGCACCATCGACGATTTCTGATTCACAGCGCTTCCCGAAATAAATGCCTCCCACCAGTTCCCGGACAATCATAATGTCCGTTCCTTTGGCGATTTCAGGCTTCAGCGGAGAATATTCAATCATGGAATCCGCAATCTTCACGGGGCGGAGGTTCACATAGAGTCCCAGGGATTTCCGAAGGCCCAGGATAGCCTTTTCCGGGCGCAGCGCCGGTTCCAGGTGATCCCACTGGTCTCCTCCCACGGCGCCAAACAGGATGGCGTCCGCCTTCCGGCAGGCATCCACCGTGTCCTCCGGCAGTGGCACACCGTATTTGTCGTAGGCCGTGCCACCGGCATCTTTCCATTCATAGGAAAGATCCATATGATAGATATCATCTGCTTTTTTCAGTACTTCCACGGCACCGTCTGTGACTTCTTTTCCGATACCGTCTCCCGGGATGACTACAATGTGCTTTGCCATATTACCTGTACTCCTTTACGTAATTGATGAGGCCACCGGCCTTTGCAATATCCTGGATAAATCCGGGCAGCGGCGGCGCCTGGAACGTATCTCCTGTGGTGATATCTGTAATCTTTCCTGTAGACAGGTCCACAGAAAGCCGGTCACCGGCATGGATTTTTTCCACATCTTCTCCGATTTCCAGAAGCGGCAGTCCCACATTGATACCGTTCCGATAAAAGATACGGGCAAAGGAGGCTGCAATAATAACCGGCACTCCCGATGCCTTGATAGCCACCGGTGCGTGTTCCCTGGAAGAACCGCAGCCGAAATTCTTACCACCCACCATGATATCCCCGGCCTTTACATTCTTTGCAAAGGTGGGATCGATATCCACCATGCAGTGGGAAGCCAGTTCCTTCGGATCAAATGTATTCAGATACCGGGCCGGAATGATGACATCCGTATCGATATTATCGCCGTAGCGCCAGACTTTTCCTTCTAATACAGCCATTTATTTTACCTCCTTAGGAGCAGCAATCCGTCCCATGACGGCACTGGCAGCGGCCACCTGGGGACCTGCCAGATAAATTTCAGAATCCGTGGGCCCCATGCGGCCGATGAAATTGCGGTTCGTAGTGGACACGCATCGTTCCCCACTGGCAAGGATACCCATATAACCGCCAAGGCAGGGACCGCAGGTAGGCGTAGAAACGGCACAGCCTGCATTGATGAATGTATCAATATATCCTGCATGCATGGCAGCCAGATAAATGGCAGGAGTGGCAGGAATTACGATACACCGCACCCGCGGGTGCACCTTGTGGCCTTCAAAGATGCGGGCTGCAATGGCCAGATCCTCCAGCCTGCCGTTCGTACAGGAACCGATAACCACCTGGTCAATGGGAATGTCCCCGAATGTACCGACCACCTTTGTATTTTCCGGCAGGTGGGGGAATGAAACCACAGGCTTCATGGAAGAAAGGTCGATGGTCACTTCCCTGCAATAGTGGGCGTCTTCATCAGCTTCCACCACTTCATAGGGTTTCCGGAACCGTCCTTCAATATAGGTCTTCGTCTTTTCATCCACCGGGAAAATACCATTCTTGCCGCCCGCTTCAATAGCCATATTGGCAATGGTGAAACGGTCCGCCATGGAAAGGGAAGAAATGCCGGGACCCGTAAATTCCAGGGACTTGTACAGGGCACCGTCGACACCGATCATGCCGATAAGTGTAAGAATCACGTCCTTACCGGTGATGTCTTCCGGCTTTGTTCCGGTCAGCACCACCTTAATCGCATCGGGGACCTTGAACCAGGCTTCCCCCGTAGCCATGGCAACGCCGAGATCCGTGGAGCCTACGCCCGTGGAAAAGCCGCCCAGGGCTCCATAGGTGCAGGTATGGGAATCGGCGCCTATGGTTACCATGCCCGGTCCCACCAGGCCCTTTTCCGGAAGGAGGGCATGCTCAATACCCACCCGGCCCTGTTCAAAGTAATTGATAATCCCGTTCTCCCGGGCAAAGTCTCTTACAATTTTAGCGAGGCCTGCGGATTTGATATCCTTGGCCGGCTGGAAATGATCCGGTACAAGGACAATCCTGTTCCTGTCAAATACCGGACGGCCTACTTTTTTGAACTCTGCAATCGATGGCGGCGCAGTAATATCATTGGCCATTACCAGGTCCAGGCTGCAGTAAATCAGATCTCCCGCCTTAACGGAATCTACCCCGGCATGTTTTGCCAGGATTTTCTGTGTCATTGTCATACCCATAGGAATGCCTCCCCAATTTTCCAATAAAAAAATCCTCCGTCTCCAAGAGACGAAGGACTCGCGGTACCACTCTTATTCATGCTAAAGGCATGCACTCATGCTGATAACGGCCAGGTGCCGGCAGGATCTACTGCTATACGTTCAATCCTGCAGCTCAGGGACGAGTTCGAAATCTGCTTCCGTCATTTTTCACCATCCAATGACTCTCTGGGGGTAAGTGGAGACTTCTATTGCTTCCCATCAATGCTTTTCTGAAGTTAGGAATACTCTACCACAACTTTTTCCTTTTTGCAAACTCCATTTTTTAAATTTTTCTCTTAAGACAACTTTTGTCACAGGAAAGAAGTACAATGAATGTAAAGAAGTGATGGTTGAGGTTCAAGGTTTCATCGCCAGACGGGAAAGTACTGCCAATTTCAGTTTATCGAGCTGTTGGTATTCGGTGTTGACGGGTAGAGTCACTCGTACGGGGCTGTTAGCTTCTAGCTGTTAGCGGCTAGGAAAGCTGATTCGCCTGCGGCGCTTTCCACTCGACGTTTCTGCCAGTCATTCGTGCCGCAGGCTGTCGAGTCTTCCTAGCAGCTAGAAGCCAGGAGCTAGAAGCCCCGCACGAATGACTCTATCCGTAAGCTTCGCTCCAACAGCTCGACAAACCGCAATTGGCTGAACTTAGTCGTAGGCCACTTCCTAAATATGATATAATAAGGAATACATGTAGTCCCAACTGATTATGTTCCTACAGGAGGAAACAGATGAAGCATCAGGAAATTGTTATGATTGTTGACTTTGGCGGACAGTATGCCCAGCTCATCGCACGGCGCGTGCGTGAATGCGGCGTATACTGCGAAATCCTGCCATACAACAAGACGGCGAAGGAAATCCTTGCCCAGAACCCGAAGGGCATTATTTTCTCCGGTGGACCTTCCAGCGTAAATGCTGAAAATGCACCCCAGGTGGATCCGGACGTATTCAAGGCAGGCATTCCGATCCTCGGTATCTGCTATGGCATGCAGCTCATGGCGAAAGAACTGGGCGGCGAAGTGTCGAAACCGGAAAAACACGAATACGGCCACACCGAGTTCTATCGGGACGGCAGCTCTGCTCTCTTTGAGGGGGGTTCTGAAAAGACGGCTGTATGGATGAGCCATGGCGACGCTGTCACCGATATGCCCGCAGGCTTTGGTCTCACCGGCCACACGGACCTTACCCCTACTGCTGCTATGGCCGATGAAGCCCGTCGTTTCTTCGGCGTCCAGTTCCATCCGGAAGTGGTTCACACGCCGGAAGGTACCACCATGCTGAAGAATTTCCTCTTTAAGATCTGCGAATGCAAAGGCGGATGGTCCATGGGCAATTACATCGACATTGCCGTGGAAAATATCCGTGAAAAAGTAGGAAAACACAATGTAATCTGCGCCCTTTCCGGCGGCGTCGATTCCTCTGTAGCCGCTGTCCTCGTCCACAAAGCCATCGGCGACCAGCTGACCTGCGTCTTTGTAGACCACGGGTTCCTTCGCCTCGGTGAAGCGGAACAGGTGGTGGATACATTCAAGAATAAATTCAACATGAAACTGGTTCACATTGATGCATCCAAGCATTTCATGTCCCTCCTGAAGGGCGTCACAGAACCGGAAAAGAAGCGTAAGACCATTGGCGCTGAATTTATCCATACTTTCCAGGAAGAAGCCAATAAACTGCAGGACGTGAAGTTCCTTGTCCAGGGCACCCTGTATCCGGACGTGGTAGAGTCCGGTACCGCCACCGCTTCCACTATCAAATCCCACCACAACGTGGGGGGACTTCCGAAGGATATGAAGTTCCAGCTCATCGAACCGCTCCGTGAACTCTTCAAGGATGAAGTCCGTGAACTGGGCCGGCAGCTGGGTCTTCCGGAAGAAGTGGTAAACCGCCAGCCATTCCCGGGACCGGGCCTGGCTATCCGTATCATCGGCGAAATCACACCGGAACGGCTGGATATCCTCCGCCGCGCCGATTTCATCGTTCGGGACGTGATCAAACAGCACGGCCTGTACAACGATATCTGGCAGTCCTTTGCCATCCTTCCGGCAGCCATCCGCTCCGTCGGTGTCCAGGGGGATGAACGGACCTATGATTACACCGTAGGTATACGTGCCGTCACCTCTTCCGATGGCATGACCGCCGATTACTTCCGCTTCCCCTGGGAAGTGCTGGATGAAATGAGCCGCCGCATCTGTAACGAAGTGGCCGGAGTGAACCGCGTAGTCTACGATATCACCTCCAAGCCGCCGAGCACCATTGAATGGGAATAATAAGAAAATACAAACATCCCTGCCGGCTGTCTGTGCAGACAGTCGGCAGGGATGTTTTGCGTCTGGGGAAATGCGATATTTCAGTTTGTCGAGCTGTTGGGGCGATGCTTACGGATAGAGTCATTCGTGCGGGGGCTTCTAGCTCCTGGCTTCCAGGAAAGCTGGTCAGCCTACGGCACGAATGACTGACGGAAATATAGGGGGTAGCGCCGCAGGCGAATCAGCCTTCCTAGCAGCTAACTGCTAGTAGCTAGAAGCTCCATGCGAATGGCTCTACCCATCTGCGCCGAACACAACAGCTCGACAAACCGCAATAGTGCGATTGTCTCAATGGGGTATTCTTAAATTTCTATTTGACAGGGCACCTACAGGGTGCTATTATAAATATAACCGAATAAGAAAAGAAAGGTGCCCTTAAGGGCTTAATAGGGAAGACCGGTGAAAAACCGGCATGGTCCCGCCACTGTAATGCAGAGCAAATCCAGAAATGTCACTGGGAAACCGGGAAGACGGAGGAGCGAGGAAGCAAAGTCAGGAGAACTGCCTATCTTATGTCACCGTTAGAACCCACGAGCGATGGGAAGGGGATATCTCATGGATGTCTCTTTACGCTTGGGTAAAGGGATTTTTTAATGGCTGGCACTTCGGTTATGAGGAGAACAATTTCATAGGGAAACAGGTGCCCTTAAGGGCTCAATAGGGAAGACCGGTGAAAAGCCGGCACGGTCCCGCCACTGTAATGCAGAGCAAATCCAACAAAAGTCACTGAGTACATTGGGAAGGCTGGATGAGCAGGGAAGCAGAGTCAGGAGAACTGCCTGTTTTGAAATCACCGTTTGACCTACGAGCGATGGGAAGGTGTGTATCAATACAAGTCATTTTGACGTGCACAGGTTCACCCTATCCTTTTTCGGAAAGGGTGGATTTTTTTATTCGCACCGGGAGTGAGGATTCCCGGCCAGATATATCCCGGAGGATGGTGGCAGGGAACATCATTCTCCCGCTCCGGCGGTGGTTGTCTATGGAAGGTTCGTACACTTTCGGTGTAAATACCCTTTGGGGTTTTACATAGTCCTGTGGGGATTTCTCCATGGTTCATCTCCTTTCGGGTGATGGCGGTAACAGGGAAATATCATCATCACCCATCCCTTTTACAGATGCTTCCGCAAGGAAGTTCCTATATATCCGGGGCTTGGCCCCTATGGTTCATCTCCCTTTCAGGCGATGGTCATAACAGGGAAATATGATCATCGCCCCACTTTTTTAAAATCCTTCCTTCATGGAAGTTCCTATACGGAAGATTTCCTTCCGGTCTGATTGCATGAGGGTTTTGCCCCTCTTTCCTCCCTTTGAGGGATGGCGGTACCAGGGAATGCCACCATCCCTCACCCTACTCTTTTTGGTAATAGCATTCCGAAGGGATGTTATTATACAGGTTCTCATAGGAGCGAATGCTCCAACCCCTTTTGAAGCGGCATCCATGTCGCTTCTTTTTTTACTTGACCATTTCGATAAAAATAAATATAATAAGGACGGATAGAGAAATATCGTTTTACAGAATTAATGAAATAGAGTAATCATTTTTGTGGCCGGAGGCTGCAGAAGGAGGAAACAATGAGCGTATATGATTTCAAAGCGACTACCATGAAGGGACAGGAAATTTCCCTTTCTGAATTCAAGGGAAAGGTGCTCCTTATCGTAAATACAGCCAGCAAATGCGGCTTTACCCCTCAGTTTGAAGGCCTGGAGAAGCTTTATACCACCTATAAAGACCGGGGCTTTGCGGTACTGGGATTCCCATGCAACCAGTTTGCAGAGCAGGACCCTGCCAGCAACGGGGAAATCCAGGAATTCTGCCGCCTGAACTATGGCGTCACATTTCCCATGTTCCAAAAGGGAGATGTCCGCGGGGAAACAGCCCAGCCCCTCTTCAAGTACCTGGTGAAGGAAAAGGGGTTCAAGGGACTGGACATGGACCATCCCAATGCCCAGAATCTCCTGAATTTTATTAAGAAAAACTACCCTGACTTCCTGAAAGACGATTCTATTAAATGGAATTTCACGAAATTCCTCATCGACCGGGATGGAAACGTGGTGGAACGGTTCGAACCGACAAAGACACCGGAAGCCATCGCTCCGGAAATCGAAAAGCTGCTGTAATTATTGGGGGGGATGTGAAACCGGATGAATGGGGCAAAAGGCTGCCAATAAATGCCGCTGCGTTTGTTCACCGGGGTGTGGGCGTCCCGCTATGGAAAGGCACCAGCCTAAGCAAAAATATAACTTTTAACGCCATTCATCTATATGGGCTGCTTGCTAAGCATGTTCTATCAAACCGCCGTGAAAAGACCTTTTCTTTTCCGGCGGTATTTTCATGTCCGAAATGATAGTATAATGATAAATAGTAGACCCTATGGAGGAAAGGATATGAAAAAATATTTCTTTTTTGATATCGATGGGACCCTGACCACACCGCTGACGGCGGACTATCCGGAGAGCACCAGGGAGGCCATCCGCCTGCTTGTCAGGAATGGCCACTTCGTGTCCATCGCCACCGGCCGTATGCAGGCGGATGCCTGGGAAGTGGCAAAGACCCTGGGCATTCCGGCAGTGGTTTCCGACGGCGGCAATGCGGTGACCATCGATGGAAAAATTCTTTACGACGAAGGCCTGCCTCTTTCCGACTGCTTCCGCATGCTGTCGGAAACGGATGAGGAAAAACATCCCTGGGCAGCGGCCCCGTATAACAGGAAGTACCGTATCACCCGGACACCGCTGTACCTGGAAAAGGTGAAGGACCGGTACTATGAGACGAAGGTGGACCGGGACTTTGATTTCCGCAAGGTAGAAGCGATCCATAAGATTTTTGTGGCCTGCACGAAACAGGAAGCGGGGGAGGTGCCTCTCTATACACTGCCTCACGTGTGGTTCAGTACAGACACCATGCTCATCGAACCGGTGCATAAGGAACGGGGCATCATGGAAATCCAAAAGAAATTTCATATCCCCGATGGGGAAATCGTAGTCTTTGGAGATGGCATGAATGATCTCACCATGTTCCGGAAGGAATGGATGACCATTGCCATGGGTAATGCCAAACCCCAGCTGAAGGAAAAAGCCCGCTACATTACGGACCGGGCTGATGAGGATGGCATTTATAACGCCTGCCGCCATTTTGGATGGATCTGATGGTACGTAGTGTCTGACAGGCAGGTTAAACGGTTGCATGGGGCTAAAGGTGGCAAAGCCAAAATCCCGAAGGAAAAGCAGAACGCCGGTCAAGCAGGCGGAGCGATGCCCGGCCGTCCCATTGCTCTTTTATCCATCAGCCATGCGATTTCACAAATGACTATACTGAGATTGGCCTCTGCCTGTCAGGGGCTTTTTATTGTACAGGAGAAATGACCATGAAGGAGTGGAATTGGTTTTATATATTCCAGGGGGTTCTGGGAATACTCTGTGCCCTGCTGCAGTGGCTGCTTTTCCGAAGCGGGTTTGATTTCCTCAGAAATCCGGTATGGATTCTTATGTTCCTGCTGGAACCCCTCGCATATACCCTGCCAAACCTGGCGGAGAAATACATGCCCCTTACCCTGGTGCACCTTTGTGCCTGGGTCGGTGGCTATGGCTTTATTTTTACCTACTATGCCACCATGGCGGCGGTTCCGTTCCTGCTGGTGGAAGGAGTTCGGTGGATTACGGGATGGAATGGCCTTGAAGGCTGGATTTCTTTGTATAGCCGGCTGGCTCTTGCAGCCCTTTTTATACTGATTATCTTTGGCAGCTGGCGGGCCTTCCATCCCCAGGTGGTGCATCTGGACCTGACCACCCATAAGCCGGTGAGGGGACCGGTGACTTTTGCCTTTGTAAGTGATATTCATTTCGGGATCCTTCTGGGACCCTGGTTTGCCCGGCGCCTGGTAAGGGATTTGAACCGGCTGCATCCGGACTATATTCTCATGGGCGGCGATATTATTGATGGCAATCTTCATGTGGTGGAAAAAAACCATACTTTGGAGGAGCTGAGAAACCTGGAACCGAAAAAAGGGACATTGGCGGTCCTGGGAAACCATGACCATTACAGCGGCCATACGGATAGGGAAAAGGAGATACTGGAGGGCCTCAGCATCCGGGTGCTCCTGAATGAAGGTTTCCTGACGGGCGAAGGCATTATGGTGAATGGCATGGGAGACTTTCTGTACCATCCCCTGTCGGAGGTTCCTCCATCGGATGGCCATTTTTCCATCGTCATGGAACATGAACCGGTGTCCATGAAGGAAGCAGCCAAAGCGGGACACGACCTGTTTCTGGCAGGCCACACCCATGGGGGCCAGTTCTGGCCAAACCGATACTTTACAAAGAGAGCCTTTGACTTGGATTATGGGGTAAAGCGGTATGGAAATATGATAGCCTATGTTACCAGCGGCTACGGCATGTGGGGAACCCCGTTCCGACTGGGTCCGAAACCGGAGATTGTGATGATTACAGTCAGTTATTTGCCAAATGGACAGTTTCATTCCTCTAAATCCGGTTGACCCGTAGTGGCTGAGTTAGTTTGGTGGTCATGGAATTCGCCCGAGGGAAAAGTGCCGCCGCCATTTTTGGGGCCTTATTTACTTTTATTGTAAACAGATGAAATTTAATAAATTGACAAACAGTCTATCCATGATATGATTATAGAAGACCGGAATCCGCTGGATTCCATTGACGGCAGTGCCTGCCGTCTGCTATCATAAAGTATCATTGTTTTATTCTTATCATTGCAGGAAAGAGGAATCATGGATACAGAACCGGTGAAGGATGAAAAACAGGGCGGAGAGATTTTGTTTGACATCCGTCATTTGACACATACCTTCGAGACAGAGGAAGGAAAGAAATTTGATGCCCTTTCCGATGTAACGGCCACCATAAAGAAGGGGTCCTTTACGGCCATCATCGGGACGAACGGCAGCGGGAAATCCACGCTGGCCAGGCATCTGAACGCACTGCTCATTCCTACGGACGGGGAAATCTATGTGGAAGGCATGAAGACCTCCGGTTTTTCCCATATCTGGGATATCCGGCAGAAGGTGGGCATGGTTTTCCAGAATCCCGATAACCAGCTGGTAGCGGCTATTGTGGAGGAAGACGTGGCCTTCGGTCCGGAAAATATCGGTGTTCCTCCCGATGAAATCCGGAAGCGGGTGGATGTGGCCCTGGAAAAGGTGGGGATGACTGCCTACCGAACCCATTCTCCCGCCATGCTCTCCGGCGGACAGAAGCAGCGGGTGGCCATTGCAGGAATCCTTGCTATGCATCCGGACTGCATTGTCCTCGATGAACCGACGGCCATGCTGGACCCGAAGGGGCGGAAAGAGGTCATGGACACAGTGCATGACCTGAATGAGAACGAAGGCATTACCATCGTCCTTATTACCCACTTCATGGAAGAAGCGGTGACCGCGGATCACGTGATGGTCATCGACAAAGGTCACCTTCGCATGGAGGGGACAGCGAGGGAGGTATTCTCCCAGGCAGAAAAGCTGAGGGCCCTGGGCCTGGATGTGCCGGTGGCGGCAGATCTGGCCTATGGCCTCCGGAAAAAGGGATTTACCATTCCGGAAGATTGTTTGACAGATGAGGAGCTGGGAAAGGCATTATGTCCATATGTGTCGAAAATGTAAGCTGCGTATACAGCAAAGGCTCTCCTTTTGAAAAGGTGGCTCTGGAAAATATCAATCTTACCATCGAGCCCGGAGAGTTTGTCGGTATCATCGGCCATACGGGTAGCGGGAAATCCACCCTTATCCAGCACCTGAACGGGCTCATCCATCCTACCACAGGCAAGGTCACCATCGATGGGGTAGACCTGGCGGCAAAGACGAAGGAAGCCGTGGCGAAGCGCCATTCGGTGGGAATGGTTTTCCAGTATCCGGAACACCAGCTCTTCGAAGAGACCGTGGCCAAGGATATCGCCTTTGGCCCGAAAAACCTGGGCTGTGATGAAGAGGAAACGGAAAAACGAGTGAAGAGTGCTATGAAATTTGCAGGCCTCGATTATGACACCTACGGCGGCCGGTCTCCCTTCCGTTTGTCCGGCGGCCAGCAGCGGCGTGTAGCCATTGCCGGCGTCATTGCCATGCATCCGGATTTCCTGATTCTCGATGAACCGTCGGCGGGGCTGGACCCCATCGGACGGCGTGAAATTTTTTCCCGTATCCAGAGCTGGTATAAGAAAGGTGTATTTTCGGTTATCCTTGTTTCCCATAATATGGATGATATCGCCCGTCTGGCGACCCGGCTCCTTGTGATGCACAAGGGACACCTGGTCATGGATGGGAAGCCTATGGATATATTCCTTCATCATCGGAAAGAGCTCCAGGAGTGCGGCGTCGATGCGCCGCCCCTTACCCAGACCCTCCTCCACTTGAAGGACATGGGCATTCCGGTGCCGGAAGAAGCGAAGACCGTGGAAGAAGCGGTGGATAAAATGAGCAGGATGCTGGGAGGTAAGAAATCATGTTAACAGATATCACCCTCGGCCAGTATTATCCGGGAGATTCCTTCCTGCACAGGATGGACCCCAGAGCAAAAATCCTGTGTACCATGATTTTCATCGTGGCTATTTTCCTGGCCAATAATCTCTGGTCCTATATTCTGGTGGCAGCCTTTACCTTTGCAGCCATCGCCATGTCCGGGGTGCCGGTTTCCCTGATCTGGAAAGCCATCAAGCCCTTGCGGATTATCCTGGTTTTCACACTGGCCATCCATATTTTCACGACCCCCGGTACGGAGCTTTTCAGCTGGAAGTTTATCCATATCAGTGAAGAAGGCATACGAAACGGCATTATCATGACACTTCGCCTCGTATTCCTTATTGCCTTTTCTTCGCTCTTGACATATACGACGAGTCCTATCGTTCTCACCGATGGCATCGAAGCCCTGCTCATGCCCTTCCGCCGCTTCGGCGTACCGGCCCATGAACTGGCCATGATGATGACCATTGCTCTCCGCTTCATTCCGACCCTTCTGGAAGAAACGGACCGCATCATGAAAGCCCAGTCCTCCCGGGGAGCGGATTTTGTGAACGGTAACCTCTGGCAGCGGGCAAAGAACATGGTGCCCCTGCTGGTACCCCTCTTCATTTCCGCCTTCCGGCGGGCTGATGACCTGGCGACTGCCATGGAAGCCCGGTGCTACCGCGGCGGCGAAGGCCGGACGAAGATGCACCAGCTGAAGTACACCTGGCGGGACAGGAACGCGTTCCTCGCTGTCATCGTGGTGACAGCGGCCCTGCTGGTACTGTACATTCTTTTCAAGTAAAACTGTGGATGATAAAAAGTCTGTGAAATTTTTTCACAGACTTTTTTATGAGGAAATACGGCTGGAATCCCAGGTACGGGGAATCAAGGCTGCTGACTTCCGGAAAAGCTACAGTCCGTCGCACGGGTACGCGGCCATATAAGCACCATGGAACTGCGGAATCTCAATGCTCAGCTCTCAATTCATTTTTATAAGGAGAATTATGAAAAATATCTGGATTACCCTATCCTATGATGGTACCATCTATGGTGGCTTCCAGCGCCAGGAGAACCGGATGACGGTGCAGGAAATGGTGGAAAACTGCATCATGGAACTGACCGGGAAGAAGACGACCCTCTACTTCGTAGCCCGCACAGATGCCGGTGTCCATGCCTACGGGCAGGAGTGTACGTTTTATACGGATTCCACCATTCCCGGAGACCGGTTCATTTATGCCATGAATGCCCGCCTGCCCTATACTATCCGCGTCACCGCCAGCCGGGAGATGGATATGGATTTCTCCGTGCGCCGCAGAAATTTCGGAAAAACCTACGGATACCTTCTTTCCGAAGAACGGGAGGCATCCCCTTTCCTGAAGCCCTATGTATGGAGGACGGGGAAAAAGCTGGACCTTTCCCGGATGGAGGCCGCGGCCCGGATATTGGAAGGAACCCATGATTTCACCTCATTCCGAGGAAATAATTCGGTTCCTTCGGACCCGGTCCGGAAAATTTATGAAATCCGGATTTTGAGGGACGGCCCCTTTTTCCGCATCTATGTGACGGGGGAGGGGTTCCTGTACCACATGGTGCGAAACATTGCCGGTGCCCTGGTAGATGCGGGGACCGGCGCCCTGACGCCGGAAGATATCAGGCGGATCCTGGCTGCCAGGGACCGGAGGCAGCTGGGCATGACGGCGCCGGCGGAAGGACTCTGCCTCCTTCGCGTCTATTTCAGACCAATAATGAAGGAAGATGTGGATGAGACCCTCCGCATGCCCCTCTATCCCTGGTGTCGGTGACAGGGCCTGCAGTCGGTTGAAAGCTTTGCCTGTGGGGGGTCCTTCAGACCATGGCCTTGCCACCCATGGCGGCTGCCGCTGCCTTCTGCCCTGGCGGATTTCGTTTTCACACTTTGGTATTTCTTTGATACACGGCATTCTAAACGTTTCAATCGTTTGATACCTTCTGTTCCAATGGAGCTGAAAAAAGTATATAATATATACAAAACGCAAGAATCATATAATTATAAGAACATGCCTGCAGGAGGTAATGAGAACCATGGCTCTGGATAAGAAAGAGCGAATCGGAAGAGCAGCGGCCCGGCTGTTTAAAGAGAAGGGATATACCGGCACATCCCTCCGGGATATCAGTCGGGAAGCGAAGGTCAATGTGTCTTCCATTTCCTATTATTTTGGCACAAAGGAAGCCTTGTACAGGGAACTTTTTCCGGAGGGGGAGAAGGATAAGGAACCGGACACGAAGGAACAGATCGAAAATGCGGCGATCCGCCTTTTCGCTTTCCGAGGGTATTCGGATGTATCCATTCGGGATATAGGGAAGGAGGCTGGCGTGAACAGTGCGGCCATTTCCTACTATTTCGGCGGTAAAAAGGAACTGTATGCGTCTATCCTGGAACGGGGATCGGCGCTGCTGGTGGATTTCGTAGAAAGTGCAGCCGATGGGAGCCACAGTCCCACGGAAATCATGGAAATGTACTCCCATTTCTTCTTCCGCCTCATGAAGGAACATCCCTATATTCTCCGCATCTTCTCCTGGGAAATGATCCATCCCACCGAGGTCTTCGCATCCATCGGGAAAGAGCGGTTTGCCATGGTACTGGTTGTGCTCCGGGCGGCCCTGACAGAGGGCATGGAGCAGGGGTGTTTCCGGAAGGACCTGAAGCCCACGGAAGTCTGCATTTCCTGGGCCGGTATGGTGGCGTACTACTACCTGATGAACGAAATCAAGAAACGGTTCGATGTGAAGGAGGATATTTCTGAGGCATCCTATATGAACCAGGCCTACGATGTGCTTATGAACGGTATCCGGGCTAAAAAGAAATAATTTTTGAGACTGTATTCAAAGAATCATGCATAACATAGCATGGTTCTTTTATTTATATAAATTATATATCTGAATAATCCGGAAGAATAATTTAAAAAGTATAGAAAACATGAAATTCTATCTTGAAATTTATGGAATGTCTGAATAAAATAAAAAACGTAGTTTGTATTACCGGAGATGGCCGAAGGGGGTCTCCATTTTCTATGGCGGTGATGGGCCATAGATGCAAGTGGGAAATGGGAGTTTGCTTATGGCAGAACAGAATCAGGAAATGCACGAAAACCTGGAGCGGGGACTGAAAAACCGCCACATCCAGCTCATTGGCCTTGGCGGGGCTATCGGCGTCGGTCTTTTTCTAGGATCCGCCACCGCCATTGAACTGGCGGGACCGTCGGTGCTGCTTACCTATATCATCGGCGGCATTGCCATTTATTTCATCATGCGGGCTTTGGGGGAACTATCTGTGGCTTACCCGGTGTCAGGGGCCTTCAGTGCCCATGCGGCCCGGTTCCTGGGACCGAAATGGGGCTATCTCACCGGATGGACCTACTGGTACATGTGGATGGTCACCTGTATGGCGGAACTTACGGCCGTAGGTATTTATATGAACTTCTGGTTTCCTGACCTGCCCCGGTGGATTCCGGCTCTGGCGGCCCTGGCTATTATGACGGCTGTCAATTTCATTGCCGTTTCGGCGTACGGGGAATTTGAATTCTGGTTTGCCCTCGTGAAGATTCTCACCATTATTTTCATGATTGTTACCGGTGGCGCCATGATCCTCTTCGGCCTTGGCAATGACTGGGAACCCGTGGGGCTTGCAAACCTCTGGAGCCAGGGAGGCTTCTTCCCCAACGGCATCAGCGGCACTCTCCTGGCCCTGGTGATGGTCATGTATTCGTACCTGGGTATCGAAATCATCGGTGTTACTGCCGGCGAAGCCCATGACCCGAAGTCCACCATCAAGAAGGCCATTGATGAAGTGTTCTGGCGTATCCTGATTTTCTACGTCCTGTCCCTGGGCGTAATCATGGCCATCTATCCCTGGAATGAAATCGGACACATGGGCAGCCCCTTTGTCCTCACCTTCCAGAAACTGGGGATTTCCAGTGCCGCTGACATTATCAATATCGTGGTCATTACGGCGGTCCTTTCTTCCTGCAACAGCGGGCTCTTCAGTTCCGGCCGCATGCTGTACAACCTGTCTCTCCAGGGTAATGCACCGAAGTGTTTCCAGACACTGAACCGTCATCGCCTCCCCTGGGTGGGCATCGCCTTTTCTTCCGGCATCCTTCTCATTGCGGTGGCACTGAATTACGTGATCCCATCCCAGCTTTTCGTCTATGTCACCAGTGTAGGTTCCTTTGCGGCTTTGTGGACCTGGTTCGTCATCTTGAGGACCCAGCAGAAATTCCGGGCATCCCTGTCGGAAGAAGAAAAGAAGCTCCTTACCTACAAGATGCCCTTTGCTCCCTGGTCGGGATACCTTACGATCCTGTTCCTGGCGGCCGTGGTGGTGGCCTCCGGCTTCCGGGATGACACCCGTGTGGCTCTCTACGTGACGCCCATCTGGTTTGCTATCCTTCTCATCGGATACCATTTCATTGAAAAACACAAAGGAAAAACCGAAAGAAAAGGGGGTCTCCGGGAAGAACCGGAACCGGCCAAAGAGCTGGCTGCTGGAATATCTGAAATGAAATAAAACCGTACTATGGGAATGGGGCTAAAGGTAGTGGGTGAACGGGTAACGCGATGTTCACCTGCCGCCTTTAGCCCCATTCAGCAGCTTGATTGTCCCCTGTCCATTCTTCCCCCAGCTTATCTCTTGACAATCCCCGGCCCATTGACTACAATGGACTCAATACAAAAAAAGTGCTGATGGAAAAAAGTACGTGCCTTGAAGTTTCAAAGAGAGTCGGCCTGTGGTGAGAACCGGCAGCGGAGGGGCAGAGAAGTTCTTTCCGGAACTGCACGGCTGAAAAACAGAGTAGGCTGTGACGGTGGCCTCCGTTATGGGCATTGAGCTGATCTGATGAAGATAATTTGGGTGGTACCACGGATAATCCGTCCCTTGGGTACCACCCTTTTGTGTTTATTCAGGTAAACAGGGTGGTACCGCGATGTGTCCCGTCGTCCCTTGTCCGGAAACGGACAGGGGACTTTTGTTTTCTGCTTACACACGAGCATAGGAGGATGGGAATATGAAAAGAGCAGCGAAATGGGGAGCGGCCGTTATGACAGCGGCCCTTCTACTGGCAGGAGGCACAGGCGCCTGGGCGGCGCATCTGGAAGATATTGCAGCGAGGGGGACAATCCGTATCGGTACCACCGGCGATTACCGGCCCATGTCCTATAAGGATCCGGCTACCGGGACCTATGAGGGATTTGATACGGAACTTTCCCAGAAACTGGCGGACAGCCTTCATGTGAAGGTGGAATACGTGCCCACCACATGGAAGACGCTCACCGCTGATACGGAGACAGGAAAATTTGACCTTGCCCTCTGCGGTATTACGAGAACCTTTGACCGGGAAAGGGTGATGGCCATGTCCGATGGATACCTTCTCTTCGGGAAGACCATCCTTTGCCGGAAAGGGGAGGAGGGAAAATATAAATCCCTGAAGGACCTGGACCGGCCGGAAGTGAAGGTCATGGTGAATCCCGGCGGAACAAATGAGAAATTCACAAAGGCAGAACTTCCTCATGCCACCCTTCTTATTCACGAGAAGAATGCGGAGATTCCTTCCCTCATAGCGGAAGGAAAGGCGGACATCATGATTACGGAAACCATGGAAGCAAGGCGGTACGTGAAAATGAACCGGAAACTGGCAGCACCCCTGGTGGATTCCCCTTTTACGAAGAGCCGGTTCGGCGCTCTCATGGCGAAGGGGGACCAGGAATTCCTGAATTACGTCAATTTCTTCCTGGCTGAAATGGAAACCAATGGTACCATGGAACAGCTGGAAAATAAGTATATTCGTTAAAGATAGAGAAGCATAGGAATAAGGGAGGAAATGAAATGAAAAAGTGGATGAAAATCGGGATGACAGCAGCATTGGCAGCAGCGGCACTGGTTTACGGAGGGTGCGGCAGCAGTGCGCCGAAGCAGGCAGCGGGATCTGCCAGTGGTAAGATGGTCATCGGTGTGGTACAGATTGTACAGCACGGATCCCTGGACCAGGCCAATAAGGGCTTTATTGATGGTTTGAAGGAACGGGGGTATGGGGAAGATAAAGTTCAGTTTGACCAGCAGAACGCCCAGGGAGACCAGTCGAACCTGAAGACCATTGCGTCCCGGTTCAAGTCGGAAAAGCCGAAGCTCATCTGCGCCATCGCCACTCCGACAGCCCAGGCCGTGGCCAATGAAATCAAGGATATCCCCATCGTGGGCACCGCTATTACGGACTATACCACCGCCAAGCTCGTGAAGAACGATGAGCAGCCCGGCGGCAATGTCACCGGTGTCAGCGACCTGGCATCCATTGACGCCCAGATGGATCTCGGACGGCAGCTGGTACCCAATACGAAGACCGTAGGCCTTATTTACAGCTCCAGTGAAGTGAACAGTGAAGTCCAGGCAAACATGATGAAGGACTACTGCAAGAAGAATAACCTGGCCGTGGAGGAACGGACGGTAAACAGTGTCAACGATATCCAGCAGGTGGCGGAATCTCTGGTGGGCAAGGTGGATTTCATCTATGTCCCCACCGATAATACACTGGCTTCTTCCATCCCCACACTCATGAAGATCACCGATGCCAATAAGATTCCTGTCATCGTAGGGGCTGATATCATGGCCAAAGATGGGGCCCTGGCTGCCCTTTCTGTAGATTACTACAAGCTGGGCGTCCAGACCGGCCACATGGCAGCGGATATCCTGGACGGCAAGATTAAGCCGGAAACCGCAGCTATCCAGCACCAGAAGGAATACACCATCGTCATCAATAAGAAGGATGCAGACATTCTGGGCATCAAGATCCCCGATGAAATCGCGAAGAAAGCACAGCTCGTGTAATGGGCAATAAAAAAACAGCAGCTTCGGCTGCTGTTTTTTATTGCCCTCTATGGTGCGCCGTCAGCCGGATTCATTGGCAGCAGGCCTTTTAGCTGATGAAACGTCTCTACCATATTTTGGCGCAAACAATAGCAGTCTCAAATTAATGAGTGCTTCCTTAACACTGCGCCTGTACGGACGCTCGCTGCTCCCGCCATTTTCCCGCAGAAAACCATAAAAACTAATGCATTATACAGGGAAATTTGTTATACTATTACACAGGTATATCCTTTTTTTCAAAAACAGGAAAATATACCGAAAATACTGTAAAGAAGGCGGGGCTATGTCAGCAATCAAAGAAAGATTAGCCCATGTAATGGACCGGATCGAAGAGGCCAGAAAACGGTCTCCCTGGCACCAGGAAGTGACACTGGTAGCGGTGACGAAATTCCATCCTCTGGAGGATATGGAAGAGGCCATCCGTCTGGGAGTTACCCAGGTGGGAGAAAATCGGGTCCAGGAAATGGAACAGAAGTATAAAGCCCTTACGCTTCCGGTGACCTGGAATCTGCAGGGCCATTTACAGAAAAATAAGGTGAAAAAAGCGGTGGCCATGGCGGACCTGATCCAGTCCGGCGATTCTTTGGAAATTCTGGAAGAAATCAACCGGCGGGCCGGGGAAATCGGCAAAGTGCAGGATGTACTCCTGGAATTCAATATTTCCGGAGAAGAATCGAAGCATGGTATTCCACCGGAAAAAATGGAAGAAACCATCCGGAGGGTCAAAGAACTGCCCCATATCCGGGTGAAAGGACTCATGTGTATGGCACCGAACTATGAGGACGTGGAAAAGACGCGCCCCGTATTCCGGAAGGCCCATGCCATGTGGGATGAAATGAAGAAAAAGTTCCCGGAAGGGCAGATTTCCTTTCTGTCCATGGGGATGACCCATGATTTTGAAATTGCAATCGAAGAAGGAGCCAATATGGTTCGTATTGGCACAGCTATTTTTGGTGAGAGACAGTACCATCAGGAGGAGAGCAAAGCATGAGCTTACTTGATAAATTTAAAGACCAGTTTGTAGACCGTGACGAGGACGAAAGAGAAGAAGATCTGGGAGAGGAGGAAGAAGCACCGGTCAATCCGGCAGCTCCTGTACCGCCCCGTACAAATGCCGTGAATAATCCGGTAAGAGGTATCGGCCGTACCGCAGCTCCCCGTCAGGCAGCCAAGCCCTATACCATGGTGGTAGTAAATCCCAAGAGCTATGGGGATGCGGAAAAAATCGGTGACCACCTGAAAGCCATGCGTCCGGTGGTGATGAATATGGAAAAGACCGATGCCGATGAAGCACAGCGGATCGTGGATTTCGTACAGGGAATCATGTATGCCCTGGACGGCCGGATCGACCAGATTTCCGAAAATATTTACCTCTGCGCGCCAAATAATATGAGCGTTTCCCGTGAAAATTTTGCTGCTTACCAGGGGGACCAGCAGGCCCCGGCAGCACCGCAGTGGAACGCGGGAGCTCCCCAGGGCCAGGGAACTGAGGCCCACGAAGGCTGATGTCCTTCCTTACTAAGGGAATCCGCTGGCTGAAAAGCCAGATGGATGACCCGGTAGAAGAGGAAAGCTACGAGGAACCGGAAAGAGAAGAGGGCGAGGATATTCCCGGGCCAGGCGCGGTGCCCGCAAGGACTATCCGGCCTCTTGAGGTAGATATCATAGTTCCGGGATCCTATGGAGATGCCCGCCATGCGGTAGATGCCCTGGAACGGGGGATGACCGTCATGGTCGTGCTGAATGATAATGTGGATGATGAAGTGGCCAGCCGTTTCGTGGATTTCATGAGTGGCGCTGTTTACATGGCTCACGGGGACGTGATGCTCCTGAATGATGATGTGCTTATCTGCGTGCCCTCTACCGTGGATATCCACGAAGACAGACTGGCATTTGTATCAGGCATTCCGACCTGGAAAGGACCGTAGGAATGAAGAAGATTCTGATCATCGGCTGCGGGGCTATGGGGGGAGCCATTCTCTCCGGCTGCCTCGCCAAGGGGCTTTGGAACAAAGAAGACGTATATGTGAAAGAGCATTCAGAAGAGGCGTCTAAGGCAAAAGCTGCGCGGTATGGCGTCCATGCATCTACTGATGGAAGTGAAGCGAAGGAGGCGGACCTTGTCCTCATCGCTGTGAAACCAAACGTGGTGCCGGAAGTGCTCCATGAAATATCCCGGTACCAGCCATCCCGGGTTCTTTCAATTGCGGCAGCAGTGACCCTGGAGTCCCTGGAAAATGGACTTCCCAAGGACACGGAGGTGATCCGTGTCATGCCGAATACGCCTGCTTCTGTGGGAGAAGGTATGGCAGCCATTGCACCGGGAACAAAAGCGTCCCCTGCCTTTATCCGGGAAGCGGAAGCTGTTTTCTCAGCTCTCGGCAGGGAAGCGGTGGTGACGGAACGGCAGCTCGATGAACTGGGTGCCCTTTCCGGTGCCGGTCCGGGATATGCTTTTGTCATTATTGATGCTTTGGCTGATGCGGGAGTTCTTATCGGACTGCCCCGGAAGCTGGCCATCGAAGCGGCGGCCCAGACCCTTTACGGCGCTGCAAAGATGGTGCTGGAAACGGGGAAACATCCCGATGAACTCCGGGACCAGGTGACCAGCCCCGGCGGCACCACTATTGCCGGTATTTATGCCATGGAACAGAAGGGCCTTCGAGGCGCCCTCATGGACGGCGTCAAGGCGTGCCTGGACAAATCGGACCAAATGGCAGGAAAGTAAGGATTTCCTGATTTCCTGAAACTATACTAGAGAAGAGAATGGAATGAAAGATAGAGAAAAAATCCTTCGTTATTTTACGGCTTCCGGCGATGAAGCCAAAGATATGGCTATCCGGCTTCTGGATATTGCGGACTCCGTAGACCGGGGCAGGCCCTTTGCCGTGGGACCTTTCATGGCTCCCTTTTCCCGGCAGATCGGCCAGACCATTGCGGCCCATATGAAGACAGTGGTGGCGAAAAGCTTTGGCGGTTACCACGAAGCGGAACGGGTGAAAATCGGATTTACCCGCTCCGATTACGACGGCCCCGTGGACTTCGGCGTAAGCCTTCTTTCTGTGACCTGGGATGGCCGGTACCGTCTTATCGGCCACCGGGACGTACTGGGGTCCCTCATGGGTCTTGGCATTGACCGGTCCGTGCTGGGGGATATCCTCATGCAGGGCGCCGGGTGCCAGGTGGTGGTGGACAGCACCATGAAGGACTGGCTCATGGACAATTTCCATAAGGTGGCCATGGTGCCGGTGAAGGTGGAAGAAATTCCCCTTTCCGAAATCCAGCCGCCTAAGCAGACTGCCAAGGAAGTACGGGCTACGGTGGCTTCCCTCCGCCTCGATGCGGTGGGGGCCGCAGGCTTTGGTATTTCCCGGTCCAAAATGGTGCAGGCCGTGGAGGACGAACGGACGGAAGTGAACTGGCAGCTGGCCAAAAGTCCCTCCCAGACTGTGAAAGCGGGAGACATCATCAGCATCCGCGGCCGGGGCCGGATTGAAATTGTAGAGGAAACCGGCATGAGCCGTAAAGGCCGGACTGGCCTTTTGATTCATAGATTTAAGTAGGGAAAACGGGGCACTGTTTTTCCTGCAGGTTAAAGGAGATATTTGTATGATTACACCGATGGATATACATAATAAAACATTTTCCCGCCAGATTCGCGGCTATTCCCAGGACGAAGTCAATTCCTTCCTGGAAGAACTGGCCCAGGACTATGAACGGATTTACCGGGAACATCGCGAGATGGAAGAAGAAATGGACACCATCAAAACGAAGCTCCGCAACTATGAAAAGATGGAAGAAACCATGTCCAATACCCTGGTCATGGCTCAGGAAACGGCAGACAATGTCAAGAAGAACGCCCATAAGGAAGCAGAGCTTTCCATCCGGGAAGCCCAGAATGAGGCCCATAAGATTGTATCTGACGCAGAGACTGCCCGCCGCAAGATGAATGCGGATATCCTGAAGACCCAGGGCGACATGAACCTGTATATTGAAAAGCTCCTTTCCAATTTCAAGTCGGCCCTCTCCCTCATTGAAGCGGCCAAGGCAGCCCAGGCTCCCCAGCCTGTAGAAGACGGCACAGCACCGAAGGCAGCTCCTGCACCGGAAGCAGCACCGGCCGAAGCTCCTGCTGAAGAAGCAGCGCCTGCGGAAGAACAGGCACCGGAAACGGCAGAAGCACCGGAAACGGCGGAAAAAACAGAGGAGACTTCCGCAGAAAGCGGAGAAGGACAGGCAGCTGGCGTCAACCTCTTCGACCAGGCTGCAGCTACCGTAGCTCCGGCGGAAGAAAAGGAAGCCCCCGCAGAAGAGGCGGCTCCCTCCGAAGAAAATAAGGAATAACCTATGGAAGAAAAACAGTACGTCACGGAATGGGCCAATGAAAATCTGGGGCTTACTTTGAAAATTACGAAAATGGTCCATGAAGAACAGAGCCCCTTCCAGCATATCCAGATAGCCGATACTCTCCAGTACGGACGCATCCTGATCCTGGACGGCGTATTCCAGACCTCCGTGAAAGATGAATGGACTTACCATGAAATGATTTCCCATGTGCCGCTCATGATGCATCCCCACCCGGAACGGGTGCTCATCATCGGTGGCGGCGATGGCGGCGTGGCCCGTGAAGTGTGCCGCCATGACTGTGTGAAGCAGGTGGACCTCTGCGACATCGACGGCCGGGTGATTGCCCTTTCCCAAGAGTATTTCCCCACCATTTCCAAAGTGCTGAATAATCCTCCCGCAAAGCTTCACGTCCATGTGGGAGATGGCATTGCCTTCGCAAAACAGGTGAAGGACTTCTACGATGTCATCATCATCGACTGCTCCGATCCCATTGGACCGGGAGAAGGATTGTTTACGAGAGACTTCTATCGGAGTGCCTTTTCCGCTCTCCGGGAGGATGGCCTTATCGTGCAGCAGACGGAGTCTCCCATCGTACAGCAGCAGACGGTGCATGACGTCTTCGAAGCCATGAATGACGTATTCCCCATCGTCCGCATGTACTATTCCCATGTCCCCATTTACCCGGCCTGCATGCATTCATTCATGCTGGCATCTAAGAAATACGACCCCCTTACGGCGGACATCCGTAAAGACATGCCCCAGCCTATGAAATATTACAACCCGGGCATCCAGAAGAGCTGCTTCGTCCTCCCCAATTTCGTGAAGGAACTGCTCTATAAAGGAATAAAGAGTTTCTGATATATTGAGCTTTGCCGTCAGGCAAAGCTCTTTTCATTTAAGCTGCTGGAAATGGAAAGGGACCGAAGGGTGACGTCTGACAGCGACTCAAAATGTCCTGTATAGGGTCTTCGAGTCCGAATAAACTGGCGTACATTAAAGTACTTTCCTTATATAGCTAAAGGGGGATGGTTTCACCTGGGAAAAAGGTCATATTTCTCTTATAGTCAGCGGCTTCGACGCTTCCCCGACTGACTCTACTCACATTCAATATCTCGAGCGGCAGCAAGGGGACCTGAGTCGCTGATAGCCGTGCTGTAGGGAGCCGTAGGCGACCGAGAATCCGATGGCACAATTCCCCTCGGGTGTGAGCATTCTTAATGATTCAACATTTAAATATTGCTACAGCTGCGATGAGCCCCGAAATCTTTCAGAAAAATGATGGTGACCGTATTTTCTGAAGAACTGAGATTTGAGGCTATCGGCTGCGCCACAGGCTGGACCTCAACTTTTAAATCTCAATTCTTTACTATTCAGACACCACAAAAACACGGAATCTTTTGCCGGACCCCATCATACATCGAAGGCCGCCATGAATCAGGCATCAGCGCATTAGCAAGGAAGAAGATTGGT
>NZ_UQKJ01000015.1 GCF_900541605.1 uncultured Dialister sp.
CATAAAAATCCAAGAATGAAATCTGACAACGATTTAATCAGTGCTTCCCTAGAAATACGCCGCAGGCTGATCGGCGTTCCCGGAAGCTAAAAACCAACAGCTCCCGACTGAGTAACTCCGACCGCACCCCCACCAGCCCCACGGAGAAGCCGCTGGACCTCAACTCTCAATTCTCAATTCTCAATTCTCAATTCTCAATTCTATTTTCCCAGCATCTCCATGGCTTTTCCAAATACCCTTTCCACGGGAATCGTGTCCATACGGCATTCCTTCGTTCCCGGATTGTCTGCCAGGAGGACAGTGCTGTTCTTATTGCCGTAGGGGCCGCTCCGGTCGGGGAGTGTGGGCCCGAAAAGAGCAATCAGCGGCGTATGCACGGCGTTGGCGATATGAAGGGGACCGGTGTCGCTGGAAATATGGAGGGATGCCATTTTCTCCAGGGCTGCCAGCTCCAGGAGAGATGTTTTTCCCATAAGATTTACCGTATAGGGAGAGGGAGAAGACTCTTTGATGGCCTTTCCCATGTCCATTTCTCCGGCGGTGCCGGAAATGACGTTATATACATGGTGCTCGGAAAACAGGGATGCCAGTTCTCCCCAGAAAGAAATAGGCCACTTTTTTGCTTCTCCCCGGGTACCGGGCACGAGGACCGCATAGGGGCCGTCTACTCCTTCCTGCTGGAGGAGATGGGATACTGTATCCATTTCTTTTTTATAATCATGGAGGGGAAATTCAATGGTATCCCCTTCCCAGCCCAGATAGCGGATCACATCGAGGAGCTGCTCGATGATGTGTCCCTTTTTATGGGGTCCCGCCACAGGATGGCTTGCGAGGAAACTGCCTTCCCGGGCATCATTATAGCCGATGCGGTTCTTACATCCGGAGAGGAAGGAAATGATGCCGCTTTTGGCAATCATCTGCAGGTCGATGACCAGGTCGAAGTGGCGGGATTTCAGATCCTGGTGCACCTGCCGGAGGTAGGAGATTTCTTTAATCCGTTTCCTGTCTACCAGGTAGATTTCATCAATCCAGGGCTTCCCCGGCAGAATTCCTGCAAAGGCAGGATGCACGGCCCAGGTAATACGGGCTTTGGGGTAGATTTCCCGAAGCGCATAGAGCGAAGGCAGGGCATGGATGATATCGCCCAGGGAGCTCATTTTGATAATCAGAATATTTTTATAGTCGTTACCCATTGGTTAATCCTTTACAGGAGGCAGCACGGAGCGGATAAAGTCATCCAGGTTTCCACCGGTAAAGAGGAAACTCCGGATGCCTGCCCGCCTGGCAGCCTCCATATCCCGCTCGCCGTCGCCGAAGAGAAAGCACCGGTCTTTGGGCAGGTCATATTTGGAAATGGCGGAAAGAATCATGCCCGGTGCCGGTTTTCGGCAGCTGCAGACTTTATCGTAGGCTGCAATAGCAGCACCCGGCAGGTGGGGACAGTAGAAAAATTCAGTAATTTCTCCCCCATACCGGCGGAATTCTTCATTCATCGAATCATGGAGCCGGCGCACGTCCTCTTCTCCGTAGTAGCCGCGGGCCACGCCGCTCTGGTTTGTGACGACGAAAAGAAGCCATCCCTCCCGGCAGAGACGCCCCACCGCTTCCCGGGCGCCGGGAACCCAGCGGAGTTTTTCCATGGAGTGAACGTAGCCGTCATCTTCGTTCAGAACGCCGTCCCGGTCAAAAAATATGGCTTTCTTCATTTGTTCCAGTCCAGCCCATCGATGACTTCACAGATAGAGTGGGCTGCAAGCATGTGGATTTCCTGGATCCGGGCCGTGTTGTCATCGGGGACCACCAGGATTTCCCGGCAGAGGGAAACCATTTTCCCTCCGTCCTTACCGGTGGAACCGATGGTAACGAGTCCCTTTTCCTTTGCCATTTTCAAGGCTTCCACCACATTGGCGCTGTTTCCGCTGGTAGAAATCCCCCAGAGAACATCTCCCGGCCGTCCAAGGCCTTCCACCTGCCGGGCAAAAACCCGGTCATAGCTGTAATCATTGGCCACAGCGGTCAGAATCGATGTATCTGTGGTGAGAGCAATGGCGGGGAGGGAAATCCGTTCATTGTGAAAGCGGCCCACAAATTCCGCCGCAATATGCTGGGCATCGGCAGCGCTGCCGCCATTGCCACAGACCAGGATCTTATTCCCCCTTTTCAGCGCTTCCCGGCATATGTCCGCCATGGCGGATATGGTGGGAATCAAGGCGCGGCTTTTTTCAAGCACCCGCTGGTGCGCATCAAAGGCGCCGGTAATCATATCAATGTTCATGGGAATCCTTTCTGCCGGAGGAGGGCATGTCTTTTCCTTTATGGCTGTTCATGAGGGCTTCCAGCTCGCTCATGAAACTGCCGATATCCTTAAATTCGCGGTAAACCGAAGCAAAGCGGACATAGGCCACCTGGTCCAGGTCCTTCAGTTCGTCCATCACCATGCGGCCGATGGTCTCGGAGGACACTTCCTGGTCCAGTCCGTTACGGATTTTCTTCTCAATCCGATTCACCACGTCATCAATCTGGGCGGACGTAATATTTCGTTTTTCACAGGCCCGGATGATACCGTTCCGGATTTTTGTCCGGTCAAAAAGCTCCCGGCTCCCGTCTTTCTTAATAACCCGGATCTGGTTCTCTTCCACGGTCTCATAGGTCGTAAACCGGCGGCCGCAGGTAAGGCACTGCCGGCGGCGGCGGATAGACGTACCGTCATCGGTATCCCGGGAATCTGTGACCTTTGTATCCGGACTGTTGCAGTAAGGGCATTTCATATGGCTGCTCCTTTGGAAGAAAAAGCCACACTGCAGCTGCGGTGTGGCCTTTTATATCGTATGGAAACACTGATTTTCCGGCTTCAGGGATTTCTGGTCTTCCTTGCACAGCTATCGGTCAGATGAAATCCGGTAAGCCATGAAATTCCGGAAACATTCCCATAGGGGAAATTTCCTTATTTTCTGAGGAATTCAGGAACCGCAATACCGGTAGCCGGTCTTACAGCATTGCTGAAGCGGCTGCCGCCCTGGGGAGCGGAGCTCTTCTTCTTGTCGCCGAAGCCGGTGGCAATAACGGTAATCTTCACGGTATCGTTGTCGAGATCCGGGTCCACGGAAGTACCCCAGATGATGTTTGCATCGGGATCTGCCGCTTCTGTGATGATCTGGGAAGCTTCATTGATTTCGAAGAGGCCCAGGTCTTCATTGCCTGTAATGTTGATGATGATGCCCTTGGCACCTTCAATGCTCCGTTCGAGGAGCGGGCTGTTGATAGCCATGGTAGCAGCATCGCTGGCGCGGTTGTCGCCGGTGCCGATGCCGATACCCATCAGTGCATCGCCCTGGTCGCTCATGATGGTTCTCACATCGGCGAAGTCCAGGTTGATGATGCCCGGTACAGTAATGAGGTCGGAAATACCCTGGATGCCCTGGCGGAGCACGTCGTCGGCGGTCTTGAAGGCATCTTTAATAGAGGTTTTCTTATCGATGATGCTCATCAGTTTATCGTTCGGAACGACGAGGATGGCATCTACGTTCTGTTTCAGCCGTTCAATCCCTTCCGCTGCATTCTTGGCACGAACTTTGCCTTCAAAGCTGAACGGTTTGGTAACAACGGCGATGGTCAGGGCGCCCAGTTCTCTAGCGCACTGAGCTGCTACAGGAGCTGCACCGGTACCGGTACCGCCGCCCATGCCGGCAGTAACGAATACCATGTCTGCACCGGTAAGTGCCTTTGTGAGGTCTTCCCGGGATTCTTCAGCGGCCTGTTCCCCTACTTCCGGTTTAGCGCCAGCGCCGAGGCCCTTTGTCAGCTTTTCGCCGATCTGGATCTTTGTTTCCGCTTCTGATTTATTCAGGACCTGTAATTCTGTATTGACAGCGATAAATTCTACGCCCTTAACTTCTTCATCAATCATACGGTTTACGGCGTTATTTCCGCCGCCGCCTACACCGATGACTTTAATTTTTGCAATTTCAGACTGTTCCATGTTCGCTCCTCCTTTAGGATCTTTTGCGTCATGAGCTTGACCTGTTTTTTCAATATCCATGGTTGTTCATCTTCTTTTCAATCATATCTATCATTGTACAATACTTTGCCCAAGTTCGCTACAGGGTTAGACATAATCATATAAGATTTTTTGTTATGCTATGTGCGGTAAGTGTGTGACCAAACCGGTGAATGGGGCTAATGGTTGTGGGTGAACCTTGCTTCGCCAGTTCACCGGGTGGTGGGTGCTTCGCACCGGGGGCGTAAGGTAGTAACAATAGCCAGCGAAACGGACTCGATCCACAACCTTTACACCCCCATTATACACATGGAGGCTGAAGTCTCCGCTCACTTACTTCTTCAGTTTAATGAACGGCGATGCCAGGTTCGCATCCACGTATTCCACTGACAGCTTCCGGGCCTTCACGTCGCCCACCATATTTTCGGCGAGCTTTGCCCGGTCCGCCATGTTATCCCCTTCCCCGAGGCGCACGGTAATGCCGTCGCGGGTATAGGCTTTGATGCTGTCCGCATTGCCGATATTGATTTCCGAGAATACCTTGAGCCCATCGGGGGACAGGTTATTCAGGAAATCCAGTGCCTTTGCCACGTCGTCCCCGGAAATCCGGTCTCCCAGGAGAAGATTTCCCATCTTCTTCCCTGTGATAAGGGGCACTTCCACCTTTTTAATGGATTGGGTGGTATCCATGACCATGCCATCGGCGTCCACGAAGGCATAGCCGAACTGATCCTGCACAATGGCCACGGGCCGGCGGTCCGTAATGTCCACGGAGAGGACAAAGGGGAACTTCCTCGTTACTGTCACCGACGAAACCCGGATATCTTTGGAAAGACGGCGGGTAAGGTCCGTGGTGCTCACCTGGAGTACATTGACGGGCTGCCGGATTTTCCCTTCAAAAAGGATATCATCCACCGTGAGCACATCGGTGCCGGTAAGGCTGATGTATCCCAGGGGAATGGGAAGGAGAAACAGGGCCAGTATGCCTGCCAGCACCACCACCACGCCGCCAAAGACGTAGTTCTTCACGGAAGATCCGGTATGGGAACTCTCTTTTTTATGCTTCTTCTTTTTGACCGGTTCCTTCGGCGGCTCTTCCGGGGATGGCTGCTGAGAAGGCGGCTCCTTTGGAGCCGCCTGTGTTTCCGGCGCTCCGCCGTGCTGTTCCTTCAAAAATTCGTTAAAGCTTTTGAAATTATCCATAATGCCTGCCTATCAGACTTTATCCAGACCCGCTTCCATGAGGATTTTTTCGCAGAGCTCGGGGAAAGAAATCCCCGCTGCCGCTGCTGCCTTCGGTACAAGGCTGGTGGATGTCATGCCGGGAATGGAATTGGCCTCCAGAACGAAGGGCTTTCCCTCTTTATTGGTTTTGAAATCGAAACGTACCGCGCCCTTGCATTCACAGATGCGGTAGCCGGTCTCTGCGATTTCGCTCATTTCCTTTGCCAGTTCATCGGAAATCGGGGCGGGAACGATGTAGTCCGTAGCGCCCTTCGTGTACTTGGAATGGTAATCGTACTGGCCGGAATGGGGGCAGATCTGGATGACCGGCAGCGCCTTGCCATCGAATACGGATACCGTAAATTCGCCGCCGTCCAGGTAATCTTCCGCCAGGATTCTCGGTTCCACCTTGAATACCCGGGTCAGTGCATCGGGAAGGTCCTCTTTATGTTTCACGATTTCGATGCCGATGGTAGAGCCTTCACAGGCCGGTTTCAAAACCACGGGGAAATCAAAATTACGGCAGATGTCTTCCATCACCGCTTCCTTCCCATCTTTCAGGTAGTAAGCCTTGGAATGGGCCATGGGCATGCCGGCCTGCTTGAAGAGGTGGCTGGACATGATCTTGTCCATGGTAATGGCAGAAGAGGTGACGCCGCTTCCGGTATAGGGAATCCGGGCCAGTTCCAGCACGCTCTGGATGGTACCGTCTTCTCCGTATTTCCCGTGGAGGGCGATAAACACCACTTCCGCTCCCGCTTCTTTCAGCTTTTCTACCACATGGTGGGGATCATATTCCATGGGAATCACGGAATAACCGATGGAAGACAGGGCTTCCGCAATGGCGGAACCCGTATTCCTGGATACTTCCGCTTCCGTGGAAGGACCGCCCATTAACACAACGATTTTTGTATTTTTAGTGATCACTTGGCATTCCCTTTTCTTTAATCAAACGAACCAGTTCTTCCCCGGCCCTGTAAATACTGCCGGCCCCCATGGTAATTACCATATCTCCGGGGCGAATGAAATCATACAGTGCCTTGGCCATATCTTCCACATGGGGAATATAGTGGATTTCCTTTTCCGGAAGCCTTTCCCCTACCCGTTTTGGGATGAGATGGCCGTCAATGCCGGGAATCGGATCTTCACTGGCTGCATAAATATCCGTGAAGAACAGCACGTCCCCATCGTCGAAGGCTTCTGCGAATTCATCCTGCAAAAGCTTTGTCCTGGAGTAGCGGTGCGGCTGGAAAGCGCAGACAATGCGCCGATTTCCGATTTCCCTGGCCGCCTTCAGGGTCGCTTTGATTTCTGTGGGATGGTGGGCATAATCATCCACGATCCACAGGCTGTCATCCTTGTATTTTGTCTCAAACCGCCGCTTGACCCCATGGAAATGGGACAGGGCGGAAGCAATCTTTTCAAAGGGGATACCGCAGTACAGGGCCGCTGCCACGGCGCCCAGGGAATCCCGCACATTGTGGAGCCCCGGAATGTGGAGCCGGATGGTACCGAGGATTTTTCCATCATGCCATACATCGTAGTAAAGGGCATCCTTTTCATACCGCGGCGAAAGGGCCCTGTAATCTGCTCCTTCATCGAGGCCGAAGGTAATGACCTTCTTATGGATAGCGGGAAGGATAGCCCGCACCCCTTCGCTGTCCACGCAGAGGAAAGCCGCTCCGTCATCATAGGAAATGTGGTTCACGAATTCCGCGAAGGCTTTCCGGATGTTTTCCACCGTGCCGTAATGGTCCAGATGGTCATCTTCCACATTGGTAACCACGGTGATGTAGTTTTTGAATTTCAGGAAGGACCCATCGCTTTCGTCGGCTTCCGCTATGACATAGTCCCCTTTGCCGCAGGTGGAATTTCCATGGATATAGTCCGCCGCAGCCCCCAGGATAATGGTAGGGTCAAGTCCCGCTTCATAGAAAATCTGGCCCATCATGCCGGAGGTGGTGGATTTCCCATGGGCCCCGGCAATGGAAATGCCACGGCCTTTTTCAAGGAGCGCCGCCAGTACATCGGACCGGTGGAATACGGGAATCCCCTCTTTCCGGGCTTCTGCCAGTTCCGGATTATCTTCAGAAATGGCGGAAGAAATCACCACGCAGCCGGCCCCTTTCACATGGGAAGCGTCGTGGCCGATGGCAATATGGGCGCCCCGGGACCGGAAGTCAGCCAGCACCGGAGAATCGGCCATATCGGAGCCGGAAACGGTATATCCCTTTTCCAGCAGGATTTCCGCCAGGGCCCGCATCCCCATGCCGCCGATGCCGATGAAATGAAAACTTTTATATGCATTGAGATCCATTTACTCTCTACTCCTCTTTTCGGATAATTCCAGCGCCAGCTTTGCAATATCCTGGCCTGCATGGATTCTTCCCAGTCCCTTCGATGCGTCGGACATATGGGACAGGGTGGAGGGACTGCCCATGAGGAACGTTATATCCTGGATCAGTTCCTTATCCGTCAGGTATTTGTCTACGATCATCTTGGCCGCTCCCGCTGCCACGAAGACCCGGGCGTTATAGGTCTGGTGATCCTCTGCCGCATAGGGATAGGGCACGAGGATAGCCGGCAGCCCCCGGGCCGCCAGTTCCGCCAGGCTCACAGCACCGGCCCGGCAGATGATGAGATCCGCCGCGGCCAGGGCCAGGGGCATCCGGTATTCGTACTTTATGATACGGCCTGCCTTGCCCACCCGTCCGTCTTCGTCGGCGTGGAGATCGCTTTTTATCTTATCATAGTCCAGGGTCCCTGTCACATGGTAGAGGCAGAGATTGTCCCTGTCCCTGAAGTGTTCATGGACCCCCTTCATGGCGTTGTTAATGGACCGGGCTCCCCGGCTGCCGCCGGTGATGAGCACCATGAATGTACCCTCCGGGATGCCGAGAATCCGCCGGGATTCCTCCCGCCTGGCCTCGATCACGTCCGGCCGGATAGGGTTGCCGGTGTATACGCATTTCTCAGGATGGGGAAAACGGACCTTTGCCGCTTCGTAACCCAGGGCAATCTTGTCCACCACGTGGCTCAGAATCTTATTCGTAATACCGGGAATCACATTCTGTTCCTGGATAAGGGTAGGAATGTGGGACAGGGCGGCCGCCATAAGAATAGGACCGCACACGTAGCCGCCGGTACCGATGACCACGTCCGGATGGAAATGGCGGAGAATGGACCGGGCCTTCCAGAGGCTGGCCGCCGTCTTCATGAGAATACCCACATTCTTCACGGTGAGAGACCGCTTCAGGCCATAGGCCGGAATGGAGGCAAACTTGTATCCTTCCTTTGGGATAATCCGGGATTCCATGCCGTTCGGTGTCCCTACAAACAGAAATTCCACATCATCCAGTTTTTCTAATTCCCTGGCGATGGTAATGGCGGGATAAATATGTCCCCCCGTACCGCCGCCTGATAAAATCACACGTTTCATTAGGTCCCCACTTATTTAAGACGATTCACAATACGTTTGAAATCCATGCCCCGTTCTTCCATGTTATGGTACATATCAAAGGAAGAGCAGGCCGGTGAAAGGATGACCACATCCCCCGGTTTTGCCAGTTCCTGCCCCTTTTTCACGGCTTCCTCCATGGAAGATACCCGGAAAATGGACGAAACGCCGGCCGCCTTCGCCGCCTTTTCAAAGCGGTCTGCCGCCGCTCCAAGGAGAATGAGATGTTTCGTATGTTTCTTCACTTCTCCCATAAATTCTTCCAGCGGTGTCCCCTTGTCGTAACCGCCGGCAATAAGGATAACCGGATGGCCGAAGGCACTCATGCCCTTCTCTGCAGCATCGGTGTTTGTGGCTTTGGAATCGTTATAGTATTCCACATCCCGAAGGGTCCGTACATATTCGATGCGGTTCGGAAGGGATGTGAATTCCTTCAGAGCTGCCACGATAACATCCCGTGGTACGCCCCCTTCATTGGCCAGGAACGAAGCGGCCAGGGCATCCTGGTAATTCTGGCTGCCCTTGAGTTTCAATTCTCCCGTGGTGCAGAGGGGAATGTCTTTCCCATTTCTTCTTAAAGTCAGCATGTCGCCCTTAAGGAACGCCCCTTCCTCCACCTCATGGGATGTAGAAAGAAGGCACACATGGGTATGGCTTTCCGCCTTTTTTTTGAGTTCCGGTGTATAGGGATCGTCCGCATTCAAAAGGAGGCAGTCATTTTCATCCATATTTTCAAAAATCCGGGCCTTTGCTGCCACATAGGCCTCCATGGTATGGTGCCGTTCCAGGTGGTCCGGTGTAATATTCAGAATCACCGCCGCCCGGGGCTTGAAGGACTTGATAAATTCCAGCTGGAAACTGGAAACTTCTGCCGCAATGAGTCCATCTTCCGGCACCAGTTCCGCTTCCCGGGACAGGGAAATTCCCAGATTTCCTGCCAGCGCAAAGGGACGGCCGCTCTTGCTCACCATGCTCCCCAGAAGGGTGGTGGTGGTGGTCTTTCCGTTGGTGCCGGTAATGGCCAGAATCGGCGCCTTTGTCACCCGGTACGCCAGCTCCACTTCACTGATGACGGGGATATTTTTCTTGAATGCCGCCTGGACGATGGGGTTCTCCTTCGGAATGACCGGAGAAACAACGACCGTGTCCACCCCGTCCAGCAGTTCTTCGGACTGGGGACCGAAACGGAACCGGGCGCCCAGCTCCGTGAGCGCTGCTTTTTCTTTTTTATCCTGTACAGAATCTTTCAGGTCTGAAATCAGTACGTCAGCTCCATGACGGAGAAGGACATGGGCTGCTCCCAGTCCGCTGATACCTGCGCCGAGAATCAATACACTTTTCAATTCGTTTACCTCCCCGGGAAATTTATTTATCAATTCACTGTATATGGATACATGTTCAATACGTGACAGATTGATGTTGAAAAGGGCTGCGGCCTTTCAGGCCGGGGCTCTGTCCTTCGGACAAGGCAATGGCCTGGCGATCAGGGCTCAGGCTATCGCCTGGGCTCAAGGAAATCAAGATTTATTCCTTAAGCCCAAGCGAAGCTTTAGCCCTGGACGCAGTCCACGGCCATGACGCAGTCACAGCCCTGGCAAAGCCAGTGCCCTTTCTTCTCTATTATTTAAATTATTATAACTGAATCTCATGAAAAAAGAAATTCTATGGATGCCATAGAACTTCTTTTTCAGTTACAGTGCCCGAATGGCGAAAAGGAGGCTCACGCAGGCCGCGATGCCTTCGAAAATCCAGAAGGCCCATACTACGTGGACTTCACTCCAGCCGGACAGTTCAAAATGGTGATGGAGAGGGCTCATTTTGAAAACCCTCTTCCCGGTGAGCTGGAAAGAAGCGACCTGGATGATGACGGACAGCGCTTCCAGCACGAAAATCATGCCCAGGAAAATGAGGAGGAGCTCCGTCCTTGTCATGACGGAAATGCCGGCGATGGCGCCGCCCAGGGCCAGGGACCCCGTATCCCCCATGAATACTTTGGCCGGATGGTAGTTAAAGAACAGGAATCCCACGCAGCATCCTGCCAGGGTAATAATGAAATAGCCGAGATCGTTGAATCCGGTCATGTAGCAGAAGACGGCATAGGCGGAGAAGCAGATGACACAGCATCCTGCTGCCAGGCCGTCGAGGCCATCGGTGAGGTTTACCGCATTCGAAGCGCCTACGATGACGAGCACCACGAAGGGATAGTACAGAAGGCCGATGGAAATATCAATCTGGGTAAATGGAATAGCAATGGAGTAAGGCAGGTGCAGCGTATCCACTACACCCCAGCAGAAGAGCACCGCCAGGATGATCTGGCCCAGCATTTTCTGCTTCGCCGTGAGGCCCAGGTTCCGTTTCTTTTCGGCCTTGATGAAATCATCAAGGAATCCCAGGAGCCCGTGGCCCAGGGTCAGGAACAGGAGCCACAGCACCGACGGATCAATCATCTTATTGAAAATGACCACCAGCACCGCTGCCAGCAGCATGAAGAGGCCACCCATGGTGGGGGTGCCGCTCTTGACCCGGTGGGACTTTGGTCCCTCTTCCCGGATAGACTGGCGGGCTTTCATTTTCTTTAAAAGGGGAATGCCGAAAAATCCAAGAATCACCGTCAGGACGGCGGCTTCCGCCAGATATATGAAATAATTACTTTCCATTCTTCTCTAAAGCCCCTCTCAGAATTTCCGGAATCTTTTCCATGTGCATGTAATGGGAACCCTTCACCAGCACCACGTCTCCCTCGGAAACCAGTTTCAGGAGATGGGACGCCGCTTCTTCGCAGGTGTCGCAGGTAATGACTTCCTTCATGCCCCCCTGCTCCGCTCCTTTGGCCAGGAACCGGCACAGGGGACCCACGGTGATAAGACCGTCAAAGCCGAGCTCTGCCGCTTTCTTCCCTGTATCGTAATGCAGTTTTTCTTCAAATTTACCCAGTTCTCCCATGTCGCCCAGCACCAGGAAATACCGTTTCCCCGGCACCTGTTTTGCAGAGCGGAATGCCATTTCCATGGAAAGGGGGTTGGCATTATAGGAATCATCGATCACCGTAAGGCCCCCGATTTCCACAATGCTCTGCCGCTGGGTGGCGGGACGGAAATCGGAAAGGGCGGTGCGGATTTTACCGGTATCCACGCCGAGCACCCTGGCAGCCGCCGTGGCAGCCAGCGCATCGTATACATTGTGCACGCCCAGCAGGTGCAGTTTCACCTTGAATGCTTCATCGAAGCAGGTACAGGTATAGCGAGTATCTTCCGATTCAAACTTCACGTCGCTCCCCCGCACCGTGTACCGGCCGGCGAGGCCATACCGGATGACCCGGCCCGCAAAGCCTTCGCCCATGGCGCTTACCCGGGGATCGTCGCCGTTCAGGATGGCGGTGCCATCATCGGGCAGGGCATCGATGAGTTCTTTCTTTGCTTTGGCAATGTTATCCTGGCTTCCCAGGATACCGATGTGGGAAGTTCCCACATTCGTCACCACCCCCATGGTGGGACTGGCAATGCGGCAGAGTTCGGCAATCTGGCCGAATCCCCGCATCCCCATTTCCACCACGCAGACCTCCGTCTTTTCCGTCATGGAAAGGAGGGTCATGGACAGGCCGATTTCATTGTTGAAATTTTTCTGTGTGGCGCATACGTTGAACCGGGTGGAAAGGAGGGCAGTAATCATATCCTTCGTCGTCGTTTTTCCATTGGAACCGGTGACGCCGATGACGGGCACCTGGAAACGCATCCGATGGAAATGGGCCACATCCTCCAGGGCCTGCTTCGTATCCTTCACAAGAAATACGGATACCGAGGGATCCAGGTCCTTTTCATAGGATTCATCGGAAATCACCACTGCTGCTGCGCCGGAAAGGACGGCCCGCTTCAGGAACTCATGGCCGTTGAAATTTTCACCGATGAGGGCAATGAAGAGTTCCCCTTCCCTGATGGTTCTCGTATCGGTGCTGACGCCTGTTACAAAGGAAGAGGCGCCCTTCACAAGAAGACGGCCTCCCGTGGCCTTTGCGATTTCATCCAGTGTAAATGAAGCCATATCAAATCTCCTTCAAAGCTTTTCTAGCTTCTTCCCTGTCATCAAAGTGAATGGTCCTGTCCTTCAGGATCTGGTAATCCTCGTGGCCCTTGCCTGCAATGAGGACAATGTCCCCCGGTTTTGCCAGGGCAATGGCACGGCGGATAGCGCTCCGGCGGTCCACGATGACTTCGTATTCGAGAGAAGGCTTTTCTTTCTTGATTTCTTCGACTCCCGCCGCCACTTCTTTCACGATTTCATTCGGATCTTCGGTGCGGGGATTGTCGCTGGTAACGAGGGCGATGTCCGCATTCCGGGCAGCGATCCGTCCCATGATAGGCCGTTTCAGCTTGTCCCGGTCGCCGCCGCAGCCGAAGACTACGATAATGCGGCCCTTCGTGATTTCTTCCGCAGTGGTAAGAATCTTTTCCAGTCCGTCCGGTGTATGGGCATAGTCCACCACCACCGTGAAAGGCTGTCCTTCATCGATCAGTTCAAACCGGCCGGGAACGCTGTGGAAATCTTTCATGGCGTCCACGATATCATCCATGGCCACCCCTTCAGACAGGGCAGCGCCTACGGCGCCCAGGGTATTGTACACATTGAACCGGCCTGCCAGCTTCGTTTCGAAGTCGTAGTCCTTTCCTCTGTAGGCCACTTTGAACGCCGAAGATTTGCCGGTGAAATGGATATCATGGGCATAGAGGTCCGCCTCCGGATGCACCATGCTGTAGGTGTGGAGGGCACAGATGGTCCTGTCTTCCACACCCTCTTCCATGACGTGGGCATAGGGATCGTCCATGTTGACCCAGGCGGACTTTCCTTTCTTTGTCTGTCCTTTGGAAGAAACCATGTGGAACAGGATGGCCTTGGCATGGGCATAGTTGTCCATGGTCTTGTGGAAATCCAGATGGTCTTCGGTGAGGTTTGTGAAGACGGCATCGTCGAATTCACAGCCCGCTACCCGTCCCAGCACCAGGGAATGGGAAGAAACTTCCATGCACACGTACTGCACCTTCTCTTCCGCCATCCGGGCCAGGATCCGGTCCAGGTCAATCACGTCGGGTGTTGTATTGTGGGTAGGAATTTCCTTATCCCCGATGAGGGCATGGATGGTACCGATGACGCCGGTCTTGTATCCCACATGATGGAGAATATGGGCAGCAATATGGGTGGTGGTGGTCTTGCCGTTGGTGCCGGTCAGAGCGATCATCCGCATTTTACGGGTGGGGTAATCAAAGAAAAAGGGTACCATGTCTTCCATGGCCTTCCGGGTGTCCTTAACATACACCACAGCCACAGAAGCTGGTACACTGATTTCTTTGGAAGCCACAATGGCTGCTGCCCCTTTCTTCACCGCAGCGTCCACAAAGTCATGTCCATCCACATGGGCACCGCAAAGACAGATAAAGAGACTTCCCTTCTCCACTTTTCGGGAATCCGCTGTCACATCAAGAATTTCTACATCTGCCGGCCCTTCTACTTTTTCTACGGCTGTCATGGTAACAAGGTCCGATAATTTTTTCAAAATAATCACCTCTGCAAAATTTCTATGTTCATTAAAAGCAGTGTTTTCGAAAATCAAAGGCTGCGAATGATTCAGCGCTTACACATAAAGCGTCATTATTTATGATAGCGTAAATCCCCAATAAGTACAATAGCGGCCCCGAAAAAAGGCCGCTTTTTCTTTAATAGACGTTTTATTGTTGGCTGACATATTGCTCATTCGTATGGGGGGCTAACGGTGGCGGGTCGAGCGTCGCTTCGACATCGCTGCGCTCGCAGAAGCGGGGGCATGAGGTGGATTCGCCGCCTGTGGCGGGTTCTGCACCTTATGTGCCCGGCGCGAAGCGTCTACAACCCGGTGAACAGGCGAAGCGATGTTCACCCACCACCTTTAGCCCCATTTACTCCTTTGGGCAGGCACTCAATCTACCGCTTAGCCACAACCGCTGCTTCGCTGCTTCCGTAGATATTCCGTACCGGGAGCCGCATGCCCAGTTTCTTTTCCGCCAGCTTCTGGATCCGCACCGGCGCATCGAGCCTTGCCACTTCCAGTTTCAGTACGGAATTTTCCTTTTCCAGTGTCATCACTTCCGAGCGGACCTGCTGCATATTGTATTCGGCCTGTACATTGATGCTGTTCAGGAGAGTGCTCACGAGGAATGGCAGGAGGATGAGGGCAATCCCCAGGATGACGTCATGAAAAAGACTCTGCCCCTCAGCCCGCTCCCGGCTTTCTTCCCTTTCCCGCGGGATGGCAGCCGTCCCCGGCATGGAGGACATGTAATTCATCATCTGTACATTTTGAGAAACCATAATCCATCTCTCCCCGATACAATATTCAGCAAAATCCCATTTTCAACAGTATTTCTTACACCCGCTCTACCACACGGAGTACCGCACTCCGGGCTCTCGGGTTTTCTTCAATTTCCTTTTCCGACGGTTTGATAGGCTTTCCGCAGCTCTTCACGGTCCTGTGATGGTGGCAAACGCACACCGGCAGGTCCGGCGGGCAGATGCAGTCCCTTTCCATTTCCCGGAAGGTTCTCTTGATGATCCGGTCTTCCAGGGACTGGAAGGTAATGACCCCCAGCCGGCCTCCCACATTCAGGTGGTTCACACAGGCTTCCATGGTATCCTTCAGGATGCCAAGCTCATTATTCACTTCAATCCGGATAGCCTGGAACGTCCGCTTCGCCGGATGGGGCCCATTCCTTCTGGCATGGGCCGGAATGGCCGCCTTAATGACGTTTACCAGGTCCTCCGTGGTCTCGATCGGTTTCTTTTCCCGGAATTCCACGATGAACTTTGCAATCCGCCTGGCCCACCGTTCTTCTCCGTACTCCTTGATGATCCGCGCCAGGTCATCTTCTTCGTAGGTATTCACAATGGTGTAGGCGGTGAGCGGGTTCCGCTGGTCCATCCGCATGTCCAGCTTTCCGTTATTCATATAGGAAAATCCCCGTTCCCCATCGTCCAGCTGGTGGGAGGAAACGCCCAGGTCGAAAATGAACCCGTCCACCTTGTCCAGATGGAGGGATGCCAGGATGCTGTCCATGTGGGAGAAATTATCCCGTACAAACAGGTGGCGGCACTTCGTATCCTTCAGCCGCTCCCCCGCCGCATCGATGGCTTCCTGGTCCTGGTCGATACCGATGAGAAGGGCGTCATCCGCCAGCTTTTGGGACAGGGCGAAGGAATGGCCCCCACCGCCCAGGGTGCAGTCCACATAAATCCCATGAGGATCGGTGAGCACAGAATCGATCATTTCATTCAGAAGAACCGTGGTGTGATGGAATTCCATGAAACCCTCCTCCTTATAAATCAAAATTCAGCGGCAGATCCAGGGAATCCGCAATATCCGCCATGGATTCATCCCCGTTTTCATCGGCATCCAGGAGCGTTGGATCCCAGATTTCAATGATGGGACCTGTCCCCACGATGACCGCATCCTTCTTCAGCTGCGCAAAGGTGCGGAGATGCTGGGGAATCAGGATTCTCCCCTGCTTGTCGCACTCCATTTCCGTTCCCCGGCCGATGAGGTGGCGCATGATTTTTCTTACTTTGTGGTTCGTAAAAGGCAGCTTCTGGAGCCTCGCAATGAGGGCATCCCACTTTTCCTTCGGATAGATGCAGAGACACGTATCGAGGCCCGGGGCCAGCACGAAACTCGCCCCCAGCTCCTCCCGGAACTTGGCAGGAAGGATCATACGACCTTTGGCATCGATCGTATGCGAATATTCATTCATGAACATAATCCTTCCACCTCCTCCACATTTATCCACATTCTACCACATTCCCCCACTTTCCTACAACGGAAAAGTCTGTTTGGTCTTTGGGCAAAATGATATCCTCCACCGTTGAAAAATGCGATAAATACGGGGTTTCCTGACCCGCTGTCTCCTCATACCCCCGCTGAAGGCAATAAAAAATCCTGTGGGAAGTTCCCAACAGGAAAAATAAAAATCCCCACTCCTGGTGAAAAGTGGGGAATGGGATCGAGACCGAGGTAGAGATCGAAGTCTATTCAAAATGGTAAGGAATGATGGTGAGGCGCACCATTCATAGAGCGCCGCTTGCCACCGATCGAAATGACGGGGAGTGGTTAGCGGGACATCGGGACAATGGGGACCGGTTAGTTGGTTGGTGAAACTGATTCAAGCGATGCAAGCTATCCAAGCGATTCAACCCATGACAGAGACTGGTTACTGCCAACCGGTTTGCCCCGCTGCTGACTCTCACCGCCTATCGTCATCTCGAGCGGTGGTATGCAGCGGAATGATGAGAATCATAAGGACAGGATGTAAGGGAAGCGCTGATTAATTCGCAGAGTCAGATTTCATAAGGATTTTTATGCACTGCTTCGTCATAACTCTCCTTAAATAGCTCGCTATTCGCGTCGAGTTATTCCTCGCATTGCATAAAAATCCAAGAATGAAATCTGACAATGAATTAATCAGTGCTTCCTAAGAAAGAGCCGAGAGTTCTCCCTGATCATTGACAATGGCGGGATTTCAGGAAGAATTGATGCCAATCGGCTTCACCGGAGGTGTCTGATGTCTATTGGCCGGGCCCATCCTCTGCCGTCTTGACACAAAAAAACGCCGGATATGGAAATATCCATATCCGACGCTCAAGGTACCTTACTCAATCTCGATCTCACAGTACCCTGATATGCTTCTCTTTCAGTCCGCTCATTCTTTCGAAGGGTACCGTTTCCGCTTCTTTCAGGCTCACAGGGCGGATGTCCTTCAGGGCGCCGGCCCAGTGGAGGAGGAGACCTATGAGGTCTTCCGGAGTGTATCCCTTTTCCCGGAGTTCCCGGATGGTAATCCCATGCTGCCGTTTGGAGAGGCGCACCCCTTTTTCATCCACCAAGAGGGGCAGGTGGCCATAGGTGGGAGCTTTATACCCCAGCTTCCCTATGAGCCAGACCTGGTAAGCCGTGGAGGGAAGGAGGTCGCATCCCCGGAATACGTGGGTCATGCCCATGGCCCCGTCGTCGGCGGAGACCGCCAGCTGGTAGGCCACAAGGCCGTCGGCCCTGCGGATGACGAAGTCGTCTTTCCCCGCCGAAAGGTGCCGGGTTTCATCGCCGTAGAAGAGGTCATGGAATGTGACGTCCCCCTCTTCCATCCGTACCCGGAGACAGGGCTTTTTCGTCATAGCCCCCCGTTCTTCAGCCGTGAGGCTGCGGCAGTGGCCATCGTACACCGGTACCTCTTCTCCCTCATGGGGAGCGGAGAGGATCTTGTGAATCCGGCTCCGGCTGCAGTAGCAGGGATAAAGGTCCCCCTTCTTTTCCATGGAAGAAAGGATGTCTCCATAGAAACCGTACCGCTCGCTCTGGATGAGGGAGCCGTAGGGATGCTCCTTTCCCGGCATTTCATCGAAGGTCAGGCCCATCCAGGAGAGGTCCTCCAGGATGCCCTCTTCGAATTCCTTCCGGCACCGGTCCTTATCGATATCTTCCATCCGGAGCACCGTGGTGCCTCCCCTCTGTTTCGTCCAAAGCCAGTTGAGGAAGGCAATCCACAGGTTTCCCAGATGCATGCGGCCCGTGGGACTCGGGGCAAACCGGGTTCTGACTTTCATCAGTCCGGCATGGAGCGGACGATATCAAAGAGTTTCTTGTCCTCTTTGATCTTGTCTTCGCTGCCCATGACGCAGAGGTAGGGATCCTTCATGACGCTCCGTACGAGGGGTGCCAGTTTCCGGATATCCTCCACCGTGCAGTTAATGGTTTCATCCCGAATCTTCATACGGGATTCCCGGGTATTGCCGGAGAGGTAGTGAACCATGGCCCGTTCCCCCTTCATGGACGGGGTGAACTGGATTTCGTCGGCCGCCATGGTGCCGATGACGTACTTCGTCATTTCCCGGTCCGACAGTTCCAGGTGTTCCAGGTAATCCGGCAGTTCTTCATAGGCCTCTACTGTCTTTCCCAGGTTCGGATCCCGGTAGGAGCAGAGAATGGACGTGCCGTCCCGGAGGAACTGGGTGAAGGCACCGTAAGCGCCGCCCAGTACCCGGACCTTCTTCCACAGGTATTCGTACCGGAGGATGGTTTCCATCACCCGGAGAGCCCCGGTGTACGTAAAGCCGTGGTCTTTGAAATTGCCACCCTTCGCTACGTACTGTACCTTGCCGGAGGTGAGGAAGGCTTCGTTCTTATATTTCGGCGGGAAGTGGAATACATGGGTTTCCTTCTTCTCTCCCTTCGCCATGTCGTCGATGACGAGGGACAGGTTCCGGTTGATTTCCTCTTTTTCTTCCTTTTCTCCCACGGTTTCATAGAAAAGGTTGGCCCTTGTGAAAATCCGACGGGAAAGGTCTGCCAGTTTTTCTTCCAGTGCTTCCGCGTTCTTGTCGAAATTCTTTGCCAGGTCCGACAGGAAATAGTAGTAGCTCATGCCGGACTGTTCTGCAAATTCCCCGCCCAGGGAGAAATAGGAGGACAGCCTTGTCATCATGAGGGTATGGCCCCGGGAGAAGGCGCTCATATCCCATTCCGATTTTTCCTGGAGCACCAGTTCCTTCAGCCGCTTCGTGTCAGTGAAGAGGGTGTGGTTCATGATTTCCCCCAGAAGGTCCATGAGCTTATCGGCCTTGGAGGTCAGAGCCTTTGCCCGTACCGTAAGGGTGGGCAGGTAGTCCGACGCATCGTCCACCTTGCCGTAGGCATTGATGGCGAAGCTCATGCCGCCGGTGTAGGCGTTGGAGAGCCGGGCCAGTTCACTGTAGCTGTGCTTCGTGGTGGACAGGCTCCGAAGCAGGGTGGACAGGAGGATGGCATAGGGAATGTCTTCTTCCGTAAGGCCCGCCAGTTTGAAATAGAGGTTCACATAGGAAATACCATTGGTATGAACATCGAAATGGAAATGGGTGATGCCCTGGACTTCATCTTTGTCCAGTTTTTCCTCTTCAATCGGCCGTTTCAGGTCCTTCCGGGACAGGAGAGGAATGGTCTTCAGCGCTTCTTCCGTTTCACCGGAAGCCTGCCGTTCCTTCAGTGCCTTCGTGGAAGCCATGATTTCATCAAGCTGCTCATCGGAGAGGCTGCTCTTGAAGGAAGCCAGCTTTTCCGCCGTTTCCTTATTCATCTTTTCGGTGAGTCCCTTTTCCGGCTTCATGGTGATGAGGACCTGGTGGGGATTCTTGATGACGTATTTCAGGAGCAGGTTTTCGAAGTAATTGGTCTTCAGGTTCTTCCGGAGCGTATTGATATCATCGATGTACCGGAGCGCTGCCATGGGGTCCCGGTCGTAGAGCCACATATCCATGGCCCGGACGCCGTAGAACAGTCCCTTCGGACGGCCCTGGTAATCATTTTCCCAGGCCGTGAATTCCGTCCAGTTCAGGGCTGCTTCCAGCATATCCTTGTCGATGCCTTTAAGGGCAATATTCCGGAGAGCCCCGTCCAGCACATCGGCGAACTGCTGCTGCTTCTCCACTTCAGAGCCCGTCACTTCTACGGTCCATACGGGCTGCTTGTAGCTGTCGCCATAGGCGCCGGACAGGTCGCTGCCGATGCCTGCATCCAGGATGGCCTGCTTCAAAGGTGCCCCGTCCATATCGATGAGCACGTAATTCAGGATGCGGAAAGCCAGGGATTCCATGGTGGACATGTGGTCATTCATAGCCACATAGAGGGCATGGATTCCCTTTCCTTCGGTGCTTTCATTTTCCGCGATACCGTAGGGAGCAGTCACTACGACCCTCTTGGCAAAGGGAGACTGGGTCTTCACGGCGGAGTCCACGTTTCTCCGGTCAAAGGCGGAGAGGTAGTCATGGTCCATGTAGGCCAGGGTGCTGTCGATATCCATATCGCCGTAGAGGAAAATGTAGCTGTTCGACGGATGGTAGAAACGGCGGTGGAATTCCGTGAATTCACGGAAAGACAGGGTCGGAATCACTTCCGGGTCCCCGCCGGACTCTACGCCGTAGGTGGTATTGGGGAACAGCTTCTCCATGGCCCGGTCTTCCATGATGGCTTCCGGAGAAGACAGGGCTCCCTTCATTTCGTTGTATACAACGCCGTTGTAAGTCAGCGGTGCGTCCTTGCTTTCCAGTTCATAGTGCCAGCCTTCCTGCATGAGAATCTGGGGATTCTTCAGGCAGTTCGGATAGAATACGGCATCCAGGTACACATCCATAAGGTTGTGGAAATCCACATCATTCCGGCTGGCAATGGGATACATGGTCTTGTCGGGCCAGGTAATGGCATTCAAAAACGTATTGAGGGAGCCCTTGGCCAGTTCCACGAACGGTTCCTTCAGCGGATATTTCCGGGAACCGCAGAGGGTGGAATGCTCCATGATGTGGGGCGTGCCCTTCGAATTGTCCGGAGTCGTCCGGAAGCAGATATAAAAGACCTTGTTGTCATCGTCATTATCCAGGTACATGAGCCGGGCGCCGCTCTTCACGTGCTCCATCATGTACACATCGGAATTGACCTCTTCAATATGGGACATGGGGCCCACACGAAAACCGTGGACCAGGTCCCCTTCTTTCCATCTCATCACTTAAAACCTCCATAACGTACGAAAAGCGCAGGCAAAAGACCTGTGCTTTTCGTGTATTTTCTATTCTTTATTCAGCCTTGCCGCGGGGAAAAAATTCATCGTGAATTGCCTGCACCGCTTTATCCAGGTCTTTCCGGAGAATCAGGCAGGAAATACTGATTTCAGATGTACTTACGATATCGATATTCACATTGGCTCTGCCGAGGGCTCCGAACATACGGGCAGCTACGCCGGGAGCGCCGAGCATGCCGGCACCGACGACGGAAACTTTCGCCGTATCATCATCATAGATGACCTGTTCCAGTTTTCCTTCATCCCGCATCTTTTCCAGGACCCGTTTTGCATCGGGCAGGTCCGTATCTTCGATGGTGAAAATGATGTCCGTCTTGTCATCGTTGGAATTCCGTACACTCTGTACGATCATATCCACCGCAATATTGTCCTCTGCCAGTGCGGAGAAAACCATGTACGCCACACCGGGAATATTCCGGAGACCCAGCACCGCAATTCTTGCTGCATGGGCATCCTGAGCTACGCCTCTTACCACTTCATTCTTTCCTTCCATTGTGCACACCTCCCGGATAATGGTTCCTTCGTCATCTGTAAATGTAGACCGTACGTGAATGGGAATATGGTACTTCATACCCAGTTCCACACTCCGGGGCTGCATGACGCCGGCACCGAGCCGCGCCATTTCAAGCATTTCCGTATTTGTGATTTCCTTCATCTTGATGCAGCCCTTCACATGACGGGGATCGGCGGAATAGATGCCGTCCACATCGGTGAAGATCTCGCACATATCTGCATGCATGGCGCCGGCCAGGGCCACCGCTGTAGCATCGGAACCGCCGCGGCCAAGGGTTGCCACGTCGCCGTTGGGCATGAGTCCCTGGAAACCGGCTACAATGACGATTTTCCCTTCTTCCAGTTCCCGGAATACCCGATCCGGCTTCACATCATCAATCCGCGCCTTGCCGTAAGCACCGCCGGCAATGATGCCCGCCTGGGGTCCGGTCAGGGAAATCGCAGGAACCCCGAGCTTCCGGAAAGTCATGGCCATGAGGGCGATGGACATCTGTTCCCCTGTAGCCAGCAGCATATCCATTTCCCGTCCATGGTTCACAGAGGACACCTGGGATGCCAGGTCCAGGAGGTCATCGGTGGTATCGCCCATGGCGGAAACAACGATGACAATCTTGTCCCCCGGTTTCCGGTCCCGGAGCACACGGTTCGCAATATTCAGCATTTTCTCCGGTGTAGCTACAGAGCTGCCACCGAATTTCTTCACATAAAGTGCCATTTACATCCCTCATTTACTGGGTAAAATTAAACCTACAACTTAGAAAATTTTATCATGCCCACGGTACTCTGTAAAGAAGAACGGGACCAAATGGGACACTTTCCAATAGAACTCTCATATTTTTGCTGCAGGAAAGCTCCGAATGCATACGAGCAGATGGGGCTAAGGGTTGTGGGTGAACACTGCTTCGCCTGTTCACCGGGTGGTGGGTGCTTCGCACCGGGGCATAAGGTTGGTCTGCCGCCATAGGTGGCCATTGTACCTAACGTCCCCGCTTCCACGAGCACAGCGATGCCAACCCACACCCCTTATGAACCATTCACACGCCTGGGCCTCAACCCCTATCCAGCCGCATCAGAACTCAATTCCCTTTCTGGCGCGGATGCCTTTCTGGAAAGCGTGCTTCACAAGGGTCATTTCCGTCACCGTATCTGCCAGGTCGATGAGCTCCTGAGGCGCATAGCGGCCGGTGAGGATCATATTCAGCCGGGCCGGTCTTGCCTTGATGAGCTCCGCCACCTCTGCCGTATCCAGCATGCCGAAATGGATGGCGTAATTCACTTCATCCAGCACCACCAGGTCCCAGCGGTCACTCATGACCTCTTCCTTCACCATATCCCAGGCCTTCCGGGCCAGCTCCTTCTTCTCCGCCAGCCGTTCTTCATTGTCCGGGTCCTTCTTATTGTGAAAAACAAAGCCATCCCCCATGGGCCGGATTTCGATGCGTCCATCCGCCTTTCCCAGGGTCTCGATGGCCTTCAGTTCTCCGTATTTCCAGGCGCCCTTGATGAACTGGAGGATCAGCACCCGCTGTCCGTCTCCCCAGGCCCGGACCGCCGTCCCCAGGGCCGCCGTGGTTTTCCCTTTTCCCGTTCCCGTATTGATGAGAACAAGACCTTTCTGTTCCATAGTATTCTCCTCAGATATATGTATATGTGTAATATCCATGCTGATAAATGGGTCTAAGGGTTGTGGGTTGGCATCGCTCCGCTCGCCAACCGGGTTGCAGGTGCTTCGCACCAGGGGCATAAGGTACCAGAGCCGCCTGTGGCGGCGAATCTACCTCATGCCCCCGCTTCAACGAGCGCAGCGAAGTGTAAAGCACAACCCGGTGAACAAGCGAAGCGCAGTTCACCCACAACCCTTATGCCCCCTTCACACGAACTGGCCACAACTTACTTCCGCCTGTAAGCTTCACAGGACTTCATAAGCTTTTCTGCTGCCTTCGGGTTTCCTTCGAAGGACAGGTGGAGGTAACTGGCCAGGACATTGTCCTTTGTGTACCCCTCTTCATGTCCCTTGGGCTGTCTTGTGCCCTGGAGGCTGTAGGCCCAGGGGAAGTCTTCGCCGCACCGAAGGGTGGAGAAGTGGAATTCGTGGCCCTTCAGGGTGTCTCCCACGTCGGCGATGATGCTCTTACGGAGGGCTTTCCCTGTGACGTAGCCTACGCGCTGCAGTTTTTTCTGCATTTCGCAGACTCCCGGCACCAGGCCCGCCATGTCGTAGCTGTCGCCGTCAAATCCCTGGATCTTCTCGCAGAGATACATGAGGCCCCCGCATTCCGCATAAATGGGCATGCCCCCTTCTGCGGCCTTCCGGATGGAGTCTTTCATGGCCGTATTATCTTCCAGTTCGTGGAGGAACATTTCCGGGAATCCGCCGCCGAAAATGAGGCCGTCCACGTCGGGCACCGCGCTGTCCCGAAGCGGGCTGAAGGGCACGAGCTCCGCCCCCAGCCGTTCCAGGTAGTGGAGGCTGGCGGGGTAATAGAAGGAAAAGGCTTCATCCTTCGCTACGCCGATCCGTACCGATACATCCGGTGCCTTTTCTTCTTCCTCCTCCACCATGAGAGGTGCGGCGCTTCTGGCAATGGCGAGGAGTTTTTCCGTGTCCACCCATTTCCCTGCGTCCTCTCCCATGTGGCGGATGAGGTCTGCCGTTTCGATTTCCGTCACCGGCGTGAGGCCCAGGTGTCGTTCCGGCGTCTTCAGCCCCTCGTCCCGGTGGAATGCGCCCAGCACGGGCATGTGAATCTTTTCCATCACTTCCCGCACCATGGCTTCGTGGCGGTCGGAGCCCAGACGGTTCAGAATCACCCCGGCAATGTGGGTATCCGGATCGTATTCCCGGAATCCCAGGGCCGTAGCGGCAATGCTGTAACCCACGGACTTGCAGTCCAGCACCAGTACCACCGGCGCCTGGAGCCGTTTGGCGATATCCGCCGTAGAGGATACCCCGTTGGCGCCGCCGTCGTAGAGGCCCATGACCCCTTCGATGATGGAAATATCGGCATCCTTTGCCAGGTAGCTGAAATTGGATGCCAGCCGGTCCGCCGGCGTCATCCAGGTATCCAGGTTATAGGAGTGCCGGCCCGCCGCCTTTTCATGAAATCCCGGGTCAATATAGTCCGGCCCCACTTTGAAGGGCTGGACCTTCAGTCCCTGGGAATGGAACCAGGCCAGGAGCCCGGTGACAATCGTTGTTTTCCCTACGCCGCTGTTGGTGCCCGCAATGACGATGCGGGGACGGATGAGGCCTGCCATGGTTATTCATCTCTCTTTGCAATAATGGTACTGAGATAATTCGGTTTATAATCGGCCGGAAGGCTGTCCAGGTCCCGCTGGATGATTTCATCCGGCAGTCCTGCCCGGGAAACCATGACCGCCCGCTTGATCATGTGGTGCTTGCGGAGTTCTTCCTGCACAAAGGCAAAGCTCTTGTACACCTTCATGATCACCGCATTGTCCGAAGCCGCCAGGGCCTTGTCGAATTTTTCATGGTCCGCGGTGGCCGGGATGATAAGCACATTTTCTTCCCATTCCGTGACCGGCATGCCGATGTAGGACGCAATGCCCAGGAACGCCGGAATGCCCGGAATCGTTTCCACTTCGTAGTCCGGGGAATCCTTGAATTCATTGAAAATATACATGTACGTGCTGTAGAGCATAGGATCCCCCAATGTCAGGAACACCAGGTTCTTCCCTTCGTCCAGCTTTTCCGCAATAACTTTCCGGTTTTCCACCCACTGCTTCTTCACGGCGTCCATGTCGTTATTCATCTGGAACACCATGGGAAGGAGCGCAGTGCCTTCCGGAATATAGGGCTTTGCAATGTTAAAAGCCACGGAGCCCTCTTTCTTTTCGGTCTTCGGCGTAATAATCATATCCGCATTCCGGATGGCCTCCACCGCTTTCACGGTCAGAAGCTTGGAATCCCCCGGTCCCACGCCGATGCCATATAATTTTCCCTTTTTCATAATGAAACCTCCTCAATCTATGATTCTATAGAATTTATCTGCACTTCCTTAAAAAACAGAAAGTGAATGATTACTCATCTATTTTAACATGACTCGCAGTATATGGCGAATCGGTGGCAGGAGAACGAGGCCCAGGCCGAGATTGAGATTGAGATTGAGATTGAGATCATCAGCCGCTCCGCGGCAAATACCGCTCAGCTGTAAGCGGATAGTGGTAAGCCAAATACAAACTCCGCGCCGCTCTTCATTCTGACGCGGCGCACCACCATTCCTCATTCCTCATTCCTCATTCCTAATTCCTAATTTTTCAGTCCTCAATCTCACCGTATATATTCAATCGCATCCTTCAGGTGCTTCACGAAGACCATGGAGTCCAAAAGGCCGGAAAGGCCGTTGCTTTTGCAGAAGTCCGTGACTTCGTCCCTGTTCCCTTCGGGCAGGAGGAACCGGGTGAATTTCATCTTCACCGCTTCCTTCAGCCGGGGACCGATTTTCGAAACCGGCATGATTTCCCCGGTAAGGCCGATTTCCCCCAGTGCCATGAGACCGCCGGGGATGGGGATGTCCTTTTTCACGGACACCAGGGCCAGGGCAATACCCAGGTCCGCCGCTGTTTCCTTGACCCGGAATCCTCCTGCCACATTCAGGTACACATCGTCCGAGGAGAAGGGAATCCGCACCCGCTTCTCCAGTACCGCCAGGAGGATGATCATCCGGTTATAGTCGTAGCCCGCGGCGATGCGCCGGGGAATGGCCAGTACCGAATGGACTGTAAGGGCCTGGATTTCCACCAGCACCGGCCGGAGGCCTTCCATGCAGGCCACCACCATGGATCCCGGCGCCGCTTCGGACCGGTTCCGGAGGAGGTACTTCGACGGATCTTCGATGCCCTTGAGGCCGCTCCCTTCCATGACGAAGAGCCCCGACTCCGCCGTGGAGCCGAAGCGGTTCTTCACGGTCCGGAGCACCCGGAACTGGTAACTCCTGTCTCCTTCCAGATAGAACACCACGTCCACCATGTGCTCCAGGATTCTCGGGCCCGCCAGGTTTCCTTCCTTCGTCACGTGGCCGATGATCATGACGGAAATATTCATTTTCTTCGCGAACCGCACCAGGGCCGACGTGCAGTCCCGGATCTGGGCAGGGCTTCCCATGGGAGAATCCACGCCGGAAATATACATGGTCTGGATGGAATCGATGACCAGCATGGCGGGCTTTATGGTTTCCGCTTCTTTGATAATGCTGTCGATGCTGCTACCGGCGTAGATGAAGCAGTTCTCATCGTTCACATGGAGCCGTTCCGCCCGGAGCTTCACCTGGATTTCCGACTCCTCCCCGCTGCAGTAGAGGACGGAATTCCCCTGGGACGCCATGGCGTGGCAGATCTGGAGAATGAGGGTGGACTTGCCGATACCCGGTTCCCCGCCCCAGAGAATGACAGACCCCGGCACGATGCCGCCGCCCAGGGGACGGTCCACTTCCTTCATATGGAGGAGAATGCGCTTGTCCCCGTTGTACCGGATAGAAGACAGCTTCTGGGGCTTCGCAGGGGTAAGGATATCATCCTTCAGCCCCAGGGACAGGCTCTTCGGCGCCGGCGCCTCCACCTGCTCCTCCAGGGTGTTCCACTCCCCGCACTGGGGGCAGCGGCCCATCCATTTCAACGTCTCCGCCCCGCAATTGGAGCAGACATACTTGGTTTTCACTTTATTGGCACACATGAGATCTCTCCTTATGAGAATATAATCAATTGGGATGTATAGTCTTATATCAGGCAGTGGCCTTCGGGGTGCCTCTCTTAACCTCCCCCATCTATGGGGGAGGTGGCGCCGAAG
>NZ_UQKJ01000016.1 GCF_900541605.1 uncultured Dialister sp.
TTTGATGGGCAGGCTAAGCGCCTTTTGTATTCAGGCCAAACTTGGAAGTCCTATGTGGGCATCCTGCAGAGGATGCCCAAGCCGGGCTCATTTGCGAGCATAGCCTGCACATTAAGCGAGCACCTTAGAGCCCGGCCGAAGCACCTCCATCTCTAAGGGGCTCTCGCTTACCGGTATCCTCAGCAGGTGAAATGATCCATCAGTATGGAGGCCCTTGGAGAATGACCGCATATTCGCGCCTCACTTTTCCAATGTTTTCTTCGCATTCTTGCAGAACCGGTCAACAATGCGGTCATAGAGGGCGGTGGGATTGCTCTCAGACCCCCGGACCCGGCTGTCTTCACTGGTGGCTACCAGTTTCCCGGTCTTCACGTCGTACCATTCAAAGGTGACTGCCACCGAGGCACAGGGCACGTAGTAGGAGGGCACGTATTCCGGATAGGTCTCGGTGCGGTAGAATTCATGCCAGTGTCCATCCCTGTCCCGCCAGGCGTCCCGCACTTCCACGTCCCGCCATTCCGTATGGGCCGGAACCAGGTAAGAATCTACCTGCCACAGGGTGAGCTTCGGATAGATATAGATATCCGCTCCCCCATCTGCCGCTTCTTTCGGCACAATGGACGGAGCCTTATCTTTCACTTCCGTAGAGACCGCTTCTGTTTCCAATGTCCCCGGAGTCTCTGCTTCCGGCTGGGCTGCCTGGACTTTGGGCCCTTTGATTTTAGATACTCTCCTGTAGAAATCTTCTTTCAGTTTCATATCCCTGGCTGCGCTGGTGATTCCGGACTCTGACGTGTCTATGGCATCGATATAAACGGCTTTTACGCTTTTGAAATCGTAGGTGCTGTCTTCCCAGGATGTGTAGTCTGCATAGGCCATGGGCAGTGAAAAGAACAGAAAGATGGCTGCCATAAAGGCTATGATTGATTTTTTCATAAGGTCTCCTTTCCTCTCCCTGCCCCTATTGTACCATGGACCGGAATGTAAAAAAATCCGTACCCAATCAATGGGTACGGATTTTTTATGGACCTTATCAGAGGCTGTTTGTTGCTTTCAGCCGGGTGATGGCACGGAGAAGAGCCAGTCTTGCCCTTTCCACGTCGAGATCTTCTTCGTGGCGGGCCAGTCTTTCTTCAGCGCGCTTCTTAGCGGCCTGGGCACGGGCTACATCAATGTTTTCCGCCAGTTCAGCCAGCGGGGCAATCACATTGACCTTGCTGTTTTTGGTTTCAAGGAATCCGCCAAATACAGCAATCCGTTCCTCTTTGTCTGCTTTTTTCACGCGTACTACGCACATTTCAAGAGCAGCAGCCAGGGGAAGGTGCCGTTTCATGACAGCAAATTCGCCGTCTTCTGCACGGGCAACCACCATGTCTACGCCGTCATCTTTGTAGATGGCGCCGTCCGGACTGATGACTTCCACATGCATAGGATTCGTAAGGGTATCAGCCATGGCTTATTCCCCTTTCTTCATCTTTTCAGCCTTTTCGATTGCTTCATCAATGGTTCCTACCATGTAGAATGCACCTTCCGGAAGGTCATCGTGTTCGCCTGCAAGGATTTCCTTGAAGCCGCGGATGGTTTCTTTCAGAGGTACATATCTTCCCGGGGAGCCTGTGAACTGTTCAGCTACGAAGAATGGCTGAGACAGGAATCTCTGAATCTTTCTGGCACGAGCAACGATCAGCTTATCATCGTCGGAAAGTTCTTCCATACCGAGGATGGCGATGATATCCTGCAGTTCTTTGTAACGCTGCAGAATAGCCTGTACGCCGCGGGCCACTTCATAGTGTTCCTTACCGAGGACGTTGGGGTCCAGGATACGGGAGGTGGAGTCCAGCGGATCTACGGCCGGATAAATACCGAGTTCTGCAATGGAACGGTTCAGTACGGTGGTAGCATCCAGGTGGGTGAATACGCCTGCCGGAGCCGGGTCGGTGAGGTCATCGGCCGGTACATAGACAGCCTGTACAGAGGTAATGGAGCCTTCCTTGGTGGAAGTGATTCGTTCCTGCAGTTCGCCGATATCGGTAGCCAGGGTTGGCTGGTAGCCTACGGCGGATGGCATACGGCCGAGCAGTGCGGATACTTCGGAGCCTGCCTGTACGAAACGGAAAATGTTATCTACGAAGAGAAGTACGTCCTGATGTTCTTTATCACGGAAGTATTCAGCCATGGTCAGACCGGTGAGGGCAACTCTCATACGAGCTCCCGGCGGTTCGTTCATCTGGCCGTATACCAGGGCAACCTTATTGAGGACGCCGGAGTCTTTCATTTCGCCCCAGAGATCGTTGCCTTCACGGGTTCTTTCGCCTACGCCGCAGAATACGGAGCAGCCGTTGTGTTCAGATGCCACGTTGTGGATCAGTTCCTGAATCAGGACGGTTTTGCCTACGCCTGCACCGCCGAACAGACCTACCTTACCGCCTTTTGCGTATGGGCAGATGAGGTCGACGACTTTGATGCCGGTTTCGAAAATTTCAGCAGCCGGGGACTGGTCTTTGAAAGCCGGTGCCTGGCGGTGAATTGGCCAGAAGTCATCGGATTTAACCGGTGTGGGGTCCTTATCTACGGTCTGGCCTAATACGTTGAAAATACGTCCAAGGACGCCATCGCCTACCGGGGTAGCAATTGCACGGCCGGTGTCGACAGCTTTCATTCCACGTACCATGCCATCTGTGGAGCTCATGGCAACGGTGCGGACAACGCCGTCACCCAAGTGCTGCATGGTTTCACAGATAACATCTACAGGAACGCTGCCTTTTTCGTCTTTTACATGGATTGCATTATAGATGGCAGGAAGTTCTTTATCATCGTCAAAAGCGATATCGACAACGGCGCCGATGACCTGGACGACTTTACCTACCTGCATCTCCTGTTCATTTGCCATGAAGAAGCATTCCTCCTTGATTAGATTATGCGGGTTTATTCAAGCGCAGCTGCGCCGCCGACGATTTCGGAAATTTCGTTGGTAACCTGGGCCTGACGTGCTTTGTTGTACGAAAGGTTGAGGTCTGCGATTCTTTCGGTTGCGTTGTCGGTTGCAGCGGACATGGCAGCCATACGGCTTCCCAGTTCGGAAGCAGCAGACTGAAGCATGGCGTTATATACCTGCACCTGTACATATTCAGGAAGCAGTTTAGAGAGAACCTTGTTTGCGTCAGGGAGGAACATGTATTCATCGCTGGCAGCAGATTCTTCAGCTGCTCCTTCTGCCGCACCGTCATCGGGGGTTTCAATCGGCAGAAGCCGGTCGCACCGTACCTGCTGGCGGAGGGCAGTGATAAATTTCGTGTAAATAAGATAAACTTCATCCACATCTTCGTCAACGAAGTATTTCACCATTTCCTTGGCGATGTCAATGGAGTCCTGGGCGGATGGTTTATCAGAAAAGCCGAAATGGTAGGATGCCAGTTCGTAGCCACGGAATTTCAGGAAATTTCTTCCCTGTTTCCCACACATATAAATGCTGTAGCTGGCCGGATCCTTACCGGAGATTTCCTGTATGGTCCGCTTCATAACGTTGGAGTTATAAGCGCCGGCAAGGCCTTTATCAGAGCTGATAATGAGATAGCCGACCTTCTTCACCGGTCTCGTCGCAAGGAGGGGGCTGGTGAAGCCTGGGGTTACGGAAGAAGCCCGGCGCAGAAGTTCTCCGATTTTTTCAGCATAGGGACGGGAGCCGTTTGCCTTTTCTTCTGCTTTGCGCAGACGGGCAGCGGCTACCATCTTCATTGCTTTTGTGATCTGCTGGATGTTGGTGACAGACTTAATGCGCCCTTTTATATCACGCGTACTTTCCAATCAGATCACCCCTCTTTCTTTTCCGACTTTTCTTCAGATTCAGCTGCTTTATAGCGGTCTTTGAATTCAGCGATGGCATCTTTCAGTCTGGCTTCATTTTCGTCGGTCAGTTTCTTTGCCTTCTTGATGTCTTCGCCAACTTCCGGATGGCTGCTGTGCATGAAATCAATGAACTTGTGTTCAAAGTCCACGACCTGGCTGACTTCGATGTCGTCCAGGGCACCTTTAACAGCGATGTAGATAGCCAGTACCTGGTCTTCGACGGGGTACGGGGTGTACTGTGGCTGTTTCAGGATTTCCGTGGTTCTCTGGCCGCGGTCAATCTGTGCCTTTGTAGCGGGATCCAGGTCAGAACCGAACTGTGCGAATGCTGCCAGTTCGCGGTACTGGGCGAGGTCCAGACGGAGGGTGCCGGCAACCTGCTTCATGGCTTTAATCTGGGCAGCGCCGCCTACACGGGATACGGAGAGGCCGACGTTGATAGCCGGACGTACGCCGGAATAGAACAGGCCGGTTTCCAGATAAATCTGGCCATCGGTAATGGAAATAACGTTGGTAGGAATGTATGCACCTACGTCGCCTGCCAGGGTTTCGATAATCGGCAGTGCGGTGATGGAACCGCCGCCCAGGTCATCGGAGAGACGGGCTGCGCGTTCCAGCAGTCTGGAGTGCAGGTAGAATACATCGCCCGGATATGCTTCACGTCCCGGTGGACGACGAAGCAGAAGGGACATTGCACGGTATGCTACAGCGTGCTTGGAGAGGTCATCATAAATGATGAGGACATCTTTGCCCTGGTGCATGAAGTATTCTGCAATGGATACGCCGGAATAAGGAGCCAGGTACTGCATTGGAGAACCTTCGGATGCGCCTGCATGGACGATGATGGAGTAATCCATGGCACCGGCAGATTTCAGTCTGTCGTATACACGAACTACGTTGGAGTTCTTCTGGCCGATGGATACATAAATACAAATTACGTTCTGACCCTTCTGGTTCAGAATGGTATCGATACCGATAGCTGTTTTACCGGTACCACGGTCGCCAATGATCAGTTCGCGCTGGCCGCGTCCGATCGGGACCATGGAGTCGATAGATTTCAGACCTGTCTGCAGGGGGACATTAACCGGCTGTCTGTCGGCAATTCCCGGTGCCTTGATTTCAATGTCGCGGAATTCTTTGGTCTTGATTTCGCCTTTACCATCAATTGGCTGGCCCAGTGCATTGACAACGCGTCCGATGACTGCGTCGCCTACCGGTACCTGCATCAGGCGGCCTGTTCTCTTGACAGTATCGCCTTCCTTAATGGTTTCGGAATGACCCAGGAGTACGGCACCTACGTTGCTTTCTTCCAGGTTCAGGGCCATGCCGTAAACGCCGTGCGGCAGTTCAAGCAGTTCGCCGGCCATGCAGTTCTGCAGGCCATAGATATGGGCAATGCCGTCGCCGACTTCAAGAACCGTACCAACTTCATCGACATTGAGGTCTACTTTGTAGTTTTCAATCTGTTTTTTAATGACAGATGTAATTTCATCTGAACTGATTTTCATTTCCTATAAGTCACCTCAATTATTGCATCATTTTCGCTTTCAGTGTATCCAGCTGACGGGCAACGGAACCATCGATAAGACGGTCCCCCACCTGGACGGTAAAGCCGCCAATGAGAGCTGTATCCACTTTCTGCTTCAGGATAATCTTCTTTCCGGTAATATCGGCAAGCTTATCCTTCAGCGCTTCAGCCTGGGATTTGCTGAGCGGAAGAGCAGATGTTACAACTGCTTCTTCTACACCCATGCCTTCATGAGCCATGGCCACGTAGTAGTCGACCATCATCGGGAATACTTCGAAACGGTCTTTGTCCATAACCACATAGCAGAATTGCAGGACAACCGGCTGCACCTTGTCTGCAAATAATTTCTTTAACGTATCTTTCTTGACATCCCTGTGAAGCAGAGGATGATTCAGAAAATCCTTGAGGTTCTGATTCTTACGGATAGCATCCGCAATCAGCACCAGGTCTTCTTCTGTCTGTTTCAGGCTGTTCTGTTCGGCAGCGATTTCATAGATAGCACGTCCGTACTTTTTTGCAAGGATTACGTTCTTATCCATGATTACTTACCTGCTTTGCGGGCACCCAGCTTGGCGATGCTTTCCGCAATGAGCCGGTCATTGGTTTCCGGCGTCATGTTTTTGCTGATGATCTTAGCTGCAATATCGCAGGAAAGGGCAGCAACCTGAGATTTCAAATCATCAAGAGCATCCTTGCGTTCTCTTTCAATCTGTTTGGCTGCGTTGTCTTTTTCCTTTTCAATCGCATCATGGGCTTCTTTAATCTGGGCATCTGCCTGGGCTTTGGCTTCCTTCACTGCCTTGTCGACAATTTCCTGGGCCTTAGCCTGTGCATCGCGGAGCTGTTCTTCATAGGATTCTTTCAGCTTTTCAGCGTCTGCCTTGGATGCGGCAGCGGAATCCAGGTCATTCTTAATGCGGTTCTTACGTTCGTCGAGAACTTTCAGTACCGGCTTGTAGCAGAAATGGCCGAGAATTGCACACAGAATAACGAAGTTGATGATCTGAATCAGCAGTGTACCATTTAATTCTACCAATTCGATCCCTCCTTAAGGTAATATTATTGGCTAATATTATTTAAGGAATGGGTTAGCGAATACGAGAACCAGAGCGATAACGATAGCAATAATCGGGATAGATTCGATAAGGCCGATAGCAACGAGCATGTTGGTGAACAGCTTGCCTGCCATTTCCGGCTGGCGGGTCATGCCTTCGAGAGCATGGGAAGCAGCTTTGGAATCGGAGAATGCAGCTGCGATAGCAGCGAGGCCAGCGATAATTGCTGCTGCAATAAGGGAATACTGTGCGACGATTGTCTGATCCATAATAATAATTCCTCCTGAGAATCACTTAAAATTTTTTCCGGATGCGGTCGGTGCCGATGTTTACCAGCCGTTTGGACGGACGGTGCCGTGCCGTTTAATAAAGAGCGGCGCTCTGCTCCACCGGAATCAAAGGCTTTCCTTCATGTACACGGAAGCAAGGGTGGTGAAAATGTATGCCTGGACCGCACCGACAAACAAGCTGAAGGCAATCCAGATCATAGGTACGAACCACGGGCAGAGGAAATACAGAATTTCCAGCAGGATTTCACCGGCCAGGATGTTGCCGAATAGACGCATAGCCAGCGTAACCGGCCTTGCAATCTCTTCGATCAGGTTCATCAGAACGAATACCGGGAACGGTTCAAAGAAGTGCTTCAGCCAATGTCCTACGCCCTTATTCTTGATGAAATAGAAGTGAAGGAGCAGGGAGCTGGCGATGGCCAGGCCCAGCGTGGTATTCACATCATTGGTTGGAGACGCTGTCAGGTGTTCTGTCGGCAGAAGGCCGATCTGGTTCGCAGTAAAGATGAACAGGAAAAACGTCAGAAGGATATTGACGATCTGGCGGTATTTCGGTCCCAGGTTGCTGTCGAACTGGTTGCACAGACCTTCGATGAGCCATTCAATCATGTTCTGCCAGCCGCCGGGAATCAGTTTCCTGCCCCTGGTAGCAGCAAAGACACAGATGAAAACGATAAGGGCTGTAAGCCATGTAGTGAAAATCGTGTCCATGTTGACAGACATGCCGAAAAGCTGCTCTACCGCATGGGTACCTGTGTGCAGATGCATAATCTCACCCCCTCTCTCTTACAAGGATGTCAAGAAAAGATTCTATTCCTTAATTAAACCGACCAGACGCTCCACAAGGCTCGCCATGGGCAGTGTAAGTAAGCCACCTAAAAAGGCAAGTATATCCAGCGGGCTGAAAATGACCGCAAGGGCAGCGAGTATTTCCAGAATGAACCGCATGGTAGTAAAGATAAATAGATGCTGTCCGATAAATTCCGGCTCCCTTTCAGCTTTGACCCACTGGTTAAACTTGACCAGAAGAAATTTATAGAAAAGTATATGAAAGAGGGTCCCCAGAGCCCAGGCAAGGCCATAGGTCCATCCTTTCCAGACGAAGAGAATCACTGTTCCCAGAACACAAAAAACCAGCAGATATTTTGTAATACGAACTGCATAATTTGGAAATGTGAGATCAAATTTCATGCTATTTCTTTCCCAAAATCTGTTTGATTACAGAATACATACCGGAAGCGGCCCCGATGATGGAAAACGCAATGACACCGATGGGCGAAGTGCCGAAAAACTCATCGTACTTCACGCCCAGCCAGATGCCGATGCCAATGGAAACGAGAATCGTAAGACCAGCTCCTGATGCCACCGCAATGCTGTGCAGCGGGTTGAAATCATCGGCCGGCGCTTTCTTCCTGTCCTTTCCCTTTTCCATGTCCCCTCTCCATCATTTGCATTTACAAAAATGGGCACGTTAAACACAAATTGCATTTATACTGCTACAGTATACCATACCGATTGTCACTTGGCTATAAATTTAGTAGGTTTTTTGTCACTGATTCCTTCAATCCACAAAAGAGCATCCACGATACGCTCGGCAGACTTGCCATCGCCGTAGGGGTTCACCGCTTCAGCCATGGACTTGTATTCCTTTTCATCGGTGAGAAGTTTATAGGCCGTCTCAAAGACCCTTTCCTCATCGGTGCCTACGAGCCGTACGGTGCCGGCTTCCACGGCCTCCGGCCTCTCTGTGGTATCCCGGAGCACGAGGACCGGCTTGCCAAGGCTCGGCGCTTCTTCCTGGATTCCGCCGGAATCGGTGAGGACGATGGCACTCTTTGCCATGAGGTTTGTGAAGGGTTCATATTCCATCGGTTCCACCAGGTGGATACCCGGTACCCCTTCCAGTTCTTCCGAAACCGCTTCACGGACGAGAGGATTCCGGTGAACCGGAAATACCACTTCCGTATCCGGCACCGCTTCCACCAGCCGGCGGAGAGCCCTGTACACATGGTGCATGGGATCCCCCAGATTTTCCCTGCGGTGGGTGGTGACAAGGATGACCCGCTTATGTTCCTCGATGGATTCGATTTCCGGATCCTCGAAATGGTAGTCCTTCTTCACCGTATGGAGAAGGGCATCGATGACCGTATTGCCTACGACGAAAATGGAGCTGTCCTTCTTGTTTTCCCGGAGCAGGTTCTGTCGTGCTGTCTCCGTGGGAGCAAAGTTCACATTGGCCAGGACACCGGTAAGCTGGCGGTTTGCTTCTTCCGGATAGGGAGAAAGGAGATTTCCCGTCCGAAGACCTGCTTCCACATGGCCCACTTTAATCTGCTGGTAAAAAGCAGCCAGGGCTGCGGTAAAGGTGGTGGTGGTATCGCCATGGACCAGTACGTAGTCCGGTTTTTCCCGTTTCAGCACCTCTTCCAGGCCCCGGAGCACCCGGGCTGTGATGTCATAGAGGGTCTGTCCGCTCTTCATGATATCCAGGTCGTAGTCCACAGGAAGCTTGAAGAGGTCCACCACCTGGTCCAGCATTTCCCGATGCTGGGCAGTGAGGCATACCTTCGTCTCGATTTCCCTGTGCTTCAGCAGTTCCTTCACCACCGGCGCCATCTTGATAGCTTCCGGCCGGGTACCAAAAATCGTCATTACTTTCATAATTGATTCCTCTCTTTATATAGATATATATTTGGGAATGCATAGTCAACAGGTGAAGGAGAAAATCCGTTAATGAGGAATTAGGAATGAGGAATGAGGAATGGTGGTGCGGCGCATCAGATTGAGAAAGCGCCGCAAATTATATATTTTGCGGCTTTGCCGCTGGATACAAATCTTCGTGCCGCTCTATAATTTTGATGCGGCACACAATCATTTCTAATTCCTAATTCCTCATTCCTGATTAGTTCTCCTCTCTTTCCCGGTGACTCATTTTTTCTCGTCTTTCTTATCCTTCCCTTTCTTTTCCTTTTCTTTCTGGTGTTCCATCTGGTAGGGGGAAGGAACGATTTCCTTCATGACTCCCAGTTTCCTTGCCCAGAGGATGAAAAGTATAAGGGCTGCCGCCACGATGATAATGCCTACCAGGGTCCGGAGGTGAATAACTACGAGGGCCACGCAGGAGAAAAAGGCGGTGAGTGCATACATGATGAGCACCACCTGTTTCTGGTTCAGTCCCTTCGCCAGGAGCCGATGGTGGAGGTGGTTCTTATCCGGTGAAAAGATCGGCACACCGCTGGACTTCCTGCGGATAATGGCGAGGAAGGTATCCGTAATGGGCACCGCCAGCGCCACCAGCGGCACGATGAGCACAGCAGCAGCAGCGGTCTTCATGGACCCCATCACCGACACGGAAGCGATGATATAGCCAAGGAACATGGACCCCGTATCGCCCATGAAAATCTTGGCGGGATTGAAATTATACTGGAGAAATGCCAGGCAGGCACCGGTCATGGCTACCATGGCCGCCGCCGCTGTCCACTGGCCCATCTGGAACGCCAGGAGCGCAATGGCAATGGAAGCAATGGTGGCAATGCCTGCCGCCAGACCATCCAGGCCATCGATAAGGTTCACCGTATTGATGAAACCGATAATCCAGAAAATGGTGAGGGGCAGGGAAATGATTTCCGGAAGATACACAATACCCAGCCGGGGAATGTGAATCCAATCGATGTTGATATTGAAAATAACCACCGGAATAGCAGCCGCAATGATCTGCCCCAGCAGTTTCACCTTCGGCGGAAGGGAAACCACATCATCCGCAATTCCCACGATAATGAGGAACGTGGCCCCTGCCATAATGCCCACCATTTCATAGGTAAAGCCGATGGTGGCAATGACCGATACCATGAATCCCGCATAAATAGCAAGACCTCCCAGCCGGGGAATCAGTCCATGATGGACCTTCCTTGCATCCGGCTTATCCACGGCGCCGATGCGGATGGCCAGGTTTTTCACCACCGGCGTCAGTACGAATGTGACCACCAGGGCAGTGAGAAACGTGAACGCGTAGGCGAACAACGTAACACCTCCTAAAAAAGACAACACTTTTAAGCTATTTTATCACATCAGGCAATGAGGGAAAAGTAGAGAGGTATGGTTGGGACAGCAGCCCTCGGTTGGCGTTCGGCTGGAACCGGTGAAAAAGTGAGGAGTGAGGAGTGGTGGTGCGGCGCATCAAAATATTAGAGCGCCGCAATTATATACCTGTTCTTCGGCGAAGCCGCCGAATTGCGAGTTACCCAAAGATCCGACATGATCAGAGGCTCAACTGCCATCGGTAACATCTGCTGCTGAAGGCCACGTTATATAAGGAAGACCCCTCTCTTCAGGCGAAGCCCCACAGGCTGACCAGTTTTTCTGGCAGCGAACAGCTGGAAGCCCCGTTCGTTCGCATATAAACGCAGTCACACCGGTGCCACAGGCTGTTCCGCTCAAGGCTCAAGGCTAAAAGCTAAAAGCCCCATCCCTGCGCACACACCCAACCACAAACGTCGTATCCGCCATGCCCCATTTTATGCTATGATGGAATCAATATGACACAATGAACTAAGGAGGAACCTGATTTGAGTAAACCAATTGCTGCCGTCACCGCCGATACACTGCTGGCGGATATGAAACCGATCAACCAGAAAATGGCGGACTATGCCCCCCGTCCACTCCTCAACGCCCTGGGACGGGCAGGTATACTGCCTATCGTCATCGCCTACGATGACTATGCGGACCCCGAAGAATTCGCAGATACCTTCGACGCCCCGGTTCTTCCCGGCGGACCGAACCCATCTCCCCGTTTCTACGGGGAAGAACCGCTGTGGTGCATCGGGCCCACCTATGACAAGCGGGATACCTTCGAAATCGCCCTCATCAAGACCTGCCTGAAGAGGGGCAAACCGATCCTCGGCATCTGCCGGGGCATGCAGATCCTGAACGTGACCCTGGGCGGCACCCTTTGGCAGGACATGGCAGCCCAGAACCCAAAGGCCTTCATCCAGCACATGCAGAAAGCACCGGGCAATATAGCCACCCACTACGTGGACATAGAAAAAGAGAGCCGCCTCCACAGCATTCTGGGAGACGGACTCTACGTGAATTCCCGTCACCGGGAGGGCATCAAGAAACTGGCCCCCTCCCTCACCGCTGCTGCCCGCGCCAAAGACGGCGTCATCGAAGCCGTGGAAAGCCGGGATAACGACCTCGTCGCCGCTGTCCAGTGGCATCCGGAAAATATGGACCCTGCCCTCATGGACCCCCGGTTCCACGCCTTCGCAGACAGGATCATACGGTATAAATAAATTAGGAGTTAGGAATTAGGAATGGTTGTGGCGGCGCACAGTTCATATAGCGCCGCCTTTTTATGATGTCCGAAAGGCTGTCCTGCTATTGGTTATCTCATTTATAAGAAAGTACCGTAAGCGAGTGCTCCCTTCCCTTTAACGTCATTTCGAGCGGTGGTACGCGACGGAATGAAGATGATTGTAAAAACAGTATGTGAGAGAGAGCCCCGAAATCTCCCAGATAAATGCCTGTGACGGTGTTACAACGGAGACACTGCAAAGGAAGAGGGCTGAAGGGTAACGGCCGGACCCTGAAAGGATGGGCCTTTCACGGGCTGGTCAAATCAGGCGGCAAAGCCGCAGTTTAGATTCATAAGGCGGCGCTTTCCAATTTGTGCGCCGCCACCACCATTCCTCATTCCTCATTCCTAATTAACACAGATACTCTCTTCAGCAATTTGTGTACAAAACTCTCTTACATACAAGAAAAAGCGGCCTTCCGGCCGCTTTTTCTGTGAGAGTGTAAAACAAAAGGAGATAAAGGAGTGTTTCCTGCCCATTGGCAGGAATCTGTTGTGAAGGCAGTGTCTGTGTCACTGTCTTCAACTGTATTATATCATAATCCCTTTATTTTGAAAATACCTCTCAATTAGAAAATCGCATAAAAAAACGCCATCCATCGATGGCGTTTTTCTTTTATCATGCCATATCAATATTCTTCATGATACGGCGGAGCACGCCTTTGAAGATCTGCATATCGTTTTCAGAGATACCTTCATAGAAGGATTCGTCCAGGTCCCGGGATGCTTCTCGGCTGGCCTGCTCTACCTGCTTTGCCTTGTCCGTCAGGAAGAGCCGGTATTTACGGGCATCATCGGGCACCCGTTCCTTGCGGACCAGGCCCTTTTCAATCATGGATTTCACCATCACCGTAATGGTGGGGTTTGTGAGGTGCAGATGTTCTTCCAGCGTCTTCTGGGTGACCACATCTTTCTTATGGGTGGACAGGTAAGCGATGATCAGGGACTGCCGGGCAGTGAGGCCGAATTTCTTCATAATGCCGGACTGCTTGAGCAGCATTTTCTTATGGGCCTGCCCCAGGTTGTAGGTCAGTCCCAGTTTATCACTTTCTTTCAAATCCTCCGGTTTTAAGTGGATCTGTCTCTTCATGTTTCTCACCTTACTATGCACGAATAAAACTTACTGATTCCATTCCTTTTCGAGAATCAGGAAAGTCCGGTTCCCTGCTCCAACAGGTCTCTCACCGCCTGCCGGAAGGTGGGCTTTTGTTTTCCGTTAACAAAAAGGATTTTCCCCTTTTGCCCCTTGAACCTTCCTTTCTTAAACCTTACCAAGCTATAAAGCCTAAATGTTATATTTCCTATATTATACTACAAGACCTCAGCAGGAATCAAAATAAACTATGTTGGAAAATAGAAATTTATTTACCTTTTACTGTTGGCCGGGCGGTAACTTCTTCTACATTTCCCGAAGAAGCAGGAAGCAGGGATACCGGCAGTTTCCCTTTGTCCTCCGAGATTTCCCATTTGTCATCGCCCGTGATTTCACCGCGGTAGTGGTGTTCGCCCATGGTGATCAGGAAGTAGATATGGCCCATGCTTTCCCGGCGGACCACGGAGAAGGCATCATTGTCCACGTGGCAGCTCCCTTTCCAAACGACTCCCATGTTCTGCCGGATGGTCAGTGTCATCACGTGGTTTTCTGATTTCATCTCAAATTCCGTAAGCCGGCCGAAGCCATCATTGAAGTACAGGGACGACTGGGACTCATGGTTCATCCCATCTGTAGAAAAGGCGGAGGAATAGACCGATGTGTAGTGGATTTCACTATTTTCTTCATCCGGCAGGGAACCGGCAGCTTCGCCAGCCGCTCCGACCACTGCCGGCAGCAGGCAGAGGGCCAGTACAATTCCTCCCATGAAACGGCAATTCATAAATACAACCCCCGTTTTTATGCAGAAATCAAGTATTAAATCTATACATTTTTATTATAATTCAATTTTCTGAAGAAATAAAGAACAGGAGAAACCGCTGCTGACGGTCCCTCCTGCCCTGTAAAGTCTTTCTGTTTACGCTTTTTCTATAGTATGGTATAGACAGTTTCTATAAGTGAAGATCAGAATGTGAGACGCATCTGGTACCATACCACATGGCCGTGGGTAGATTCTGACACTCCCTCATTCACAAATCCGAATTTGGCATAGTAATGAACCAGCCGGTCTTTGCAGGTGAGGACGATGCCCTTCTTTCCCTCTTTCTTCGCCTGGGCCTTGAAGGCTTCGATAAGCCGGCCGGCGCATCCTTCCCGGCGGCAGGAAGGGATGGTATTCAGGCCGAAAATCATCTGCCATGGGCCATTCTCTTTATGGAGGGAAGCCTTTTCATACATTTCATCGGTGAGATCCTTCTCATCAGTAGTCATACCGTCAATGAAACCCACCAGCTTTCCGTCTCTGTAAAGAAGGAGGAAGTGGTTCGGATACACCGAGAGACGGTCCCTGATTTCCTCTGCCGTAGCAGCTTCCGCCTTGGGAAAGCATTCCGCCTCCACCGCTGCCAGTGCTTTGGCATCGTCTATATTTCCCTGTCTGATTCTGTACTCCATTTCATTGCCTCCTATATATGAATATGGCAGTCATGCACTGTCTGCCGTACATTATAACATATATAATTACGAGACATTTATGAACCGGTCATCAGCAAGTGTATGAGTATACGTGCAGACGGGCATTGAGCCTTTCGCCTCAGGCATCAGCCGCCACAGGACGGACGACTCCATATCCATGTCGCTCTCGCTCCCGACCATCCCATCTATAGGCCGGTCTCACTCCACCTTTCTAAAATCGATGGAGCCTGCCTTTGGTTCCATGGGAAGGTGGAAACCGGCGATGCGGCCCCGATCATCGGCGTAGAAGGTGAGGGGAATGGTGTAGAGGTCCGTATCCTCCTTCACCCCATCCACCCGGAAGGTGTCATAGTAAAGATGGGTCATGGAAAGGCCCTTCACCGCCCGTTCATCCAGAAAGAAACGGCCCTCCTTTACGGTGACATGGAACCGGCCATAGCCAGGATTTTCATAGTCCCCCTCATAGGCTGCCATTTCATGGGACAGGGGTCCCTGGGCACTGCTTTCGGGAAGGCAGTGAAATTCCAGGTGGTGGTACATATCCTCCGGCGCATGGGTCTTCCCGGATTCTGTATACAGGCGGTACCAGTCTTCCTCTTTCCTTCCCAGAAAGGCGTCCAGGAGAAATCCCTGCACCCCAAAAATCATAGGATTATCGGGGGCATGGAGATTCTGGAGATAAACGGCGCCAGCGGAAAGGGAGGGAATATAGAACTGGAATGCACTGTACCCTTCGATTTTTCCCGTATGCTGCTGGACGATGGCTCCATGGTATTCCATGATCCGCCACCCGAAGCCGTAGCCCAGGCTCCTTCCCCCTTTCACATGGGGATAGTCCATGAGTATCTGGGGTGTATGCATTTCCAGGAAATCCGCCGGATAGAGGAGGTACTCATCGCCCACCTTTCCCCCATGGATGTGGAAACTGAGCCATTTCACCATGTCTTCGGCGGTGCTCATGACAGAGCCGCAGGGGCCGGCCTGGTCGATATTCCATCGGGGAATTTCACGGAGTCCCCGGTCCCAGCGGAAGGGCATGGCACAGTTATCCTGTCTTGCGGCATCATCCATAAGGCAGAAACTGCGGTCCATGTGAAGGGGCCGGAAGATTTCTTCTTCCACCAGGGTTTCCCACTTCTTTCCTGTCACCGCTTCCAGAATGCCGCCGATGGCGGCGTACATGACATTGCTGTACTGGGCCTCCGTACGGAAGGGACGGTTCGGTTCCAGGTATTTCAGCCGGGAAAGATACTCCGCCCGGGATATGGAATTGTCCGGCCATGCCCCATCGTGGCCGCCGACTCCGGTACGGTGGCACATCATGTCCCGGAGCGTCACCTGGGAAGAGGCCTTCTCATCCCACAGGGCAAAGCCGGGGATATACTCCGCCACCGGCTGGTCTATATCCAGGACTCCCTTTTCTGCCATTTTCATGACCACGAAGGAGGTCATGGATTTCGAGCAGGAACCGATGCCGCTGATGGTATCTGCCGTAAAGGGGTCTCCCTTTCTATTCCGCCATCCGAAGCTCATGGTTTCCCCGTGGTCCCCGTCGACGATGCCTATGGCCATGCCGGGAATGGAATAGTAAGCCATCATCTTCTCGATGAGATGGCGAAGATGTTCGTATTGGATAGATGTCATGGATGCCTCCCGGATTAGATTTGAGAGTTGAGGAAAGAGAGTTGAAGTCCAGCGGCTTCGCCGCCAAAGCACCCCAATCCTCCCTCTTTAGAGGGAAAAGTAAGCGAACTGCATTCGTAGGGAGCCGCAGGCGACTGAGAATGCAGTGAGACACTTTCATCGCTAAGGCGATCGGGGGGACCGCTTGCGGTGGGTGGGTGCCGATGGTATGGAGAGGATCCGGTTAGACCGACATCAGGGAACCCCCCTCCGTCGCCTTCGGCGCCACCCCCCCATAGATAGGGGAGGTCATCGAAAATAGCGGCTGCGCCGCAGGCTGGACATCTTTCCTGGTGGCCAGCGGCCAGCAAATAAAAGCCTCCGCTTGTTCGCATTCTGCTTAACCACACGTTACCCGGCCCACAGGGCCTATAGAGCTCAAGGCTAAAGGCTAAAAGCTCACAGCCCTCCCCCATTTGCACGCCACTTTGCCACACACGACTTCCCTATCCCAGGTCTGCAATTCGATGCGGTGGGATGAAGGTTTTCCCTATCATGGGGACTGCGGCGATGAGCTCCTTTGTATAGGGGTCCGCCGGATGGGTGAGGATGTGGTCAGAGGTGCCGATTTCCACAATCTTTCCCTTTTCCATCACCGCCGTGCGGTCGGAAATATACCGCACCACCACCAGGTTATGGGAAATGAAGAGGTACGTCAAGTGCAGCTGTTCCCGAAGGTCCATGAGAAGATTCAATACCTGGGCCTGTACGGATACGTCCAGGGCAGAGGTAGGTTCATCGAGGATGAGGATTTCCGGCCTCGTCATGAGGGCCCGGGCGATGGAGATGCGCTGCCGCTGGCCGCCGGAAAATTCATGGGGATACCGGTCCATGGCGCTCTTTCTGAGGCCCACCATTTCCAGCAGTTCTTCCGCCCGCTGCCGGCGATGGATTTCAGAAAACTCCCCCATCACCCGGGCCGGTTCCATGAGGATGTCCCCGATTTTCATGCGGGGCGACAGGGAAGAATAGGGGTCCTGGAAGACAATCTGTATTTTCTTTCGGATTTCCCGGACCTCCTTTTCTTTTGCATGGGAAATATCCCGGCCGTAGAGAAGGATTTCCCCGCTCGTGGGCTCTGCCAGGTGGATGATGAGGCTGGCCAGGGTAGATTTCCCGCAGCCCGACTCTCCCACGATGCCCAGGGACTCTCCCTTGGACAGGGTAAGGCTCACGCCGTCCAAGGCACGGATTTCTTTCGCCTTTCCCCAGAAGCTCCGGGTATGGAAGACCTTCGTCACATTTCGGATTTCCAAGAGTTCCATGTTATCCCTCCTCCGGATGGCAGCAATACACACAGTGATGGTTCCCCTTCTCCAGACAGGGGGGCAGCCCCTCCCGGCAGTCTGCCGCCGCCCGGCTGCAGCGGGGTGCAAAGCGGCATCCTCCCATCTTTTCCGACGGGTCCGGCACCATGCCGGGAATGGCAGCGAGCCGCTCATGGACTCCCTCTCCCGTGAATTTCGGCAGGGCTCCGATGAGGGCCTTCGTATAGGGATGGAGGGGACGGGACAGCACATCCTTCGCTTCGCCGGACTCCACGATATGGCCGGAATACATGACGGCGATGTGGTCGCAGAGTTCTGAAATCACGCCGAGGTCGTGGGAAATAAAGAGCACCGCCGTTCCCAGGTCCCGGCAGGCCTCTTTGATAAGGTACAGAATCTGGGCCTGCACCGTCACATCCAGGGCCGTGGTCGGTTCATCGGCGATGAGGAGCTTCGGCTTGCAGGACAGGGCGATGGCAATCATCACCCGCTGCCGCATGCCGCCGGACAGTTCATAGGGATAGGAATGGAGTACATCCTCCGCATTGCGGATATGGACCTCCTCCAGAAGGACCAGCGCCTTTTTCTCGGCCTCCTCCTTCCCCATCTTTTCATGGGTCCTAATGACGTCGGTCATCTGGGTGCCGATGGTGAAGACCGGGTTCAGGCAGGTCATGGGTTCCTGGAAGATCATGGACACATCCCGTCCCCGCACTTCTTCCATACTCTTTTCGCTGATGCCCAGGAGCTGGCGCCCCATGAGGCGGATGGAACCGCCCAGTTCCGCCTTGCCCCCACCGGGAAGGAGCCGGGTCACCGCAAAGGCGGTCATGGATTTCCCGCTGCCCGATTCTCCCACAAGGCCCAGGATTTTCCCTGCTCCCACCGTGAGATTCACATCGTGGAGGATGGGGACCTTTCCCTTCTTCGACGGCAGGGACAGGGAAAGATGTTCAATTTCCAATACATTTTCCATGGTCTCACTCTCCACTTCTGGGGTCCAGAATATCCCGGAGGCCATCGCCCAAAAGGTTGAACCCCATGACGGTGACCAGGATAAAGATGCCCGGGAACGCTGCATACCACCACTGGTCAATGGCATAGACCCGGGCTGTAGAAATCATGGCGCCCCACTCCGGCATAGGCGGCTGGGCACCGAGGCCGATGAAGCTCATGGAAGAAGCGATGAGGATGGCATCGCCGATGCCCAGGGTCATCTGCACCATAAGGGGCGACAGGCAGTTCGGCAGGATGTGGTGTACCACGATCCAGACAGGAGAGGCGCCGAAGGTTTTCGCCGCCTTCACATAGGGCTCCTCCTTCAGGGACAGCACCTGCCCCCGCATGAGCCGCACGTAGAGAGGAATCCGGACAATACACACCGCCAGCATGGTATTGAAGAGCCCCACTCCCAGGGCCGCCGTAAGGGCCAGAGCCAGCACCATGGAGGGGAAAGAAAGAACCATGTCCGTCACTGCCATGATGGCCCGGTCCACCCGGCCGCCGCAATAGCCGGAGACACTGCCGATGGCCACGCCGATAACCGCCGCAATGATGACGATGGAAAGGCCTACGGCGATGGAAATCCGGGCACCGTAGAGAATGCGGCTGAATATATCCCGCCCCATTTCATCGGTACCGAAGAGGTGGTGCACCGAAGGCGCCGCCAGACGGCCGGAAACGTTCATGAGATTCGGGTCCCAGGGGCTGATGAGGGGTGCCAGAAGACCCAGGAGAATGATGACAGCCACAATGACCATGCCCGCCAGGGTCAGCTTATTTTTCAGGAGAATATCCAGGGATTTCTTCAGGAACCCTTCCCGTTCCTCCCGGAGTTCTCCTTCCTTGGCTTCCGTCATTTGCCATCACCTCCGCTGATCTGGGGATTCAGGATGTTGTAAATCACATCCACCACCATATTGATCACCACATACCCCACGGACACCACCAGGGTAAATCCCATGATAGCCGGGAAATCGAGGTAGGCAATGGAGTCCATCACGTACTTTCCCATGCCCGGCCAGCCGAATATGGTTTCCGTAATCACCGCGCCCCCCAGGAGTTCACCGATGGTGAGGCCCGTAATGGTGACCGTGGGAATCAGGGCATTTTTCAGGGCGTAATGGTAAATGATGCGATGCTTCGGGATGCCGCAGGCCCGGGCCGTACGGATATAGTCCTGCTCCAGCACATCTACCATACCGCTCCGCACCTGCCGGGCAATGATGGCCAGCTGGGCGTAAGCCAGACACAGGGCCGGCAGCAGGAGATGGTGGATAGCGGAAAGAACCACATCCATATTTCCTGCAATGAGGCCATCAATCACGTAAAGTCCTGTCACCGGCGGCGGAGGCGTAATAAAGGGATCCAGCCTGCCGGAAGCCGGGAAGATGGGAATCACCTTGTAGAACAGGATGAGGCACACCACGCCGGACCAGAAGAGAGGGATAGACACACCCACCATGGAAATAACCCGGCAGATATGGTCCACCCAGCTGTCCCGGTGGACAGCGGAAAGGACACCGAGGAATATGCCAAAGAGTACGGCAATCACCATGGCCGCCAGCGTCAGTTCCAGGGTGGCCGGAAAATACCGGGCCAGCTCTCCGGACACCGGCATCTGGGTGCGGATGGAGACGCCCATGTTTCCACGGAAAAGGCCTTCCATATAAATGGCATACTGGGTAAGAATCGGCTTATCGAGGCCCAAAGACTGCCGGGCAGCCTCCAGGGTCTCCGGAGACGCATGGGGCCCCACCAGCATGCGGGCCGGGTCCCCGGGAATCACGTGGGAAATGCAGAAGGTGACAATGGACACACCGATAAAGACAAGGATGAGATGAAGGATTCTTTGAAATACAAAACGCCAGGAAATCATAGGCCCTCCTTGAAAAACACACCCCTGAAGAGATAGATGGAGACCGAGGTCGAGATCGAGGGTAACAGCGGCTGCGCCGGTAAAGCAGAGTTGAGAGTTGAGGTCCAGCGGCTGCGCCGTACAACCATTCCTCATTTCTAAATCCCCATTCCTCATTCACACCGAAGCGATTTAGAACCAGCCGTTCTCACTCCTTCGTCAGATGCTCGAAGTCGTACATGCTGTCCAGCATGGGGTTGTAGGCGAAGCCTTTGATATTGGCCCGCATGGGGGTCAGCACCTTTGTTTGGAACAGGAAGAGATACGGCGCATCGTCGAAGGCGATCTTCTGGACCTTCCTGTAGATTTCCGTACGGCCCTCTTTGTCGGTCATCACTTCCGCCTGACGGAGGAGGCTGTCCGCTTCATCATTCTTATAGAAGGACCGGTTCCCCGGGAGGCCCCAGTAGGAAGAATCCATCCAGTAGGACAGGAAGAACTGGGGATCACTGTAGTCCGGGCTCCAGGTGCCTAAGGCCATCTGGAAGTCTCCTTTGTCTGCCCGCTGACGGAACGTAGCCCAGGCTACCTTTTCCAGGTTTACTTTGATACCCAGCTGCTGCAGGTTATTCTGGATAATCAGGGCTTCCGCCTCGTCGAAAGCAGCGTGGCCGGAGTAGAGGAGATTGATTTCCGTCACATTTTCCCCGGAGGCCGCCAGCAGTTCCTTCGCCTTGTCCAGGTTATAGGTGTATCCCGGCAGGGATTCATCCTTGCCCCACATGCCCTTCGGCAGGGCATTCGTGAGCTGTTCGCCCCGGCCTTTCACGGCACCGTCGATGATGGCATTGTAATCGATGGCATAGGACAGGGCCTGCCGGAATTTCTTATTGCTGGTGGGAAGTTTCTGGTTATTCAGGTACACAATGGAGCAGAGAAGGGACGGATCTTCATAGACATGGATGGCCTTATTGTCCTTCAGCTGGTCGATCTGGTCCATGGGAATGCCCTCAGCGATGTCGATATCCCCCTTCTCCAGCTGCAGCCGCTGGGCGGAGGGATCCTTGATGCTGTTGAAAATGACATGCTTAATGGAGGGCGCCTTGCCGGCATAATTTTTCTGTACGTCCAGTTTGATGGACTGGGACGGCGTGTAGGACGTGATCTCATAGGCACCGGAGCCCATGGTGTGGGTAGCCAGATAGGAGGATCCCATGTCGTTATCCCTGGCCTGGTCCATGACCTTCGGATTCACGATGGAAGACCCGTTCACTGCCAGGGTATAGAGGAAAGGAGCAAAGGGCTTGGACAGCTTGAATACCACCGTCTTATCATCGGGAGTTTCGATGGCGTCCACCACCTTGAAATAGTCCGATGGTCCTTTCTTCATCTGTTTCACCCGGTCAATGGAGAACTTCACCGCCTTCGCATCCACCGGGGAGCCGTCAGCAAACTTATGGCCCTCCTCCAGGGTAAAGGTCCAGGTGAGGCCATCGTCACTGACGGTCCAGGACTTGGCCAGGGACGGTTCCACGTCGGTGGAGGCCTTGCCGTTTTCCACCTTGTACTTCACCAGCCGTTCATAGGCAGGATAGGTGATCTGCCATCCCTTGTTATCCATGGTGACAGCGGGGTCCAGGGTTTCCGGATCCACCGGCATCCCCACTACGATGGTATCCTTCGGCACAGAACCGCCGCCGGAAGAACTTCCGGATGAACTGCCGCCGCAGCCGGCGAAACCGATAGCAGCCAGTCCAACCATGGAACCGAGAATCATTGCTTTCAGAAGTTTTTTCATAGTCTCTCCCCCTTACCAAAAAGAGCCGCACCCGTTTCCGAATGCAGCTCCATTGCCTTTTGAGACCACAAAGCCCTTCTTACCGGCGCCGGCCGATAAAAAGGGCTTCCTTGTCTCTTTATGAAATATACATACAGTATAAAGCAGTAAAGGGAAAAAGTAAATAGCCTGCGTACAGGGATCCCGGATCGAAATCGAGGCTGAGATCGAGGATAACAGCAGCTGCGCCGCAAAGAATTCAGAGTTGAAGTTCAGCGGCTTCGCCGCACTTCCCATCAATCCGTCCAGCGGCGAAGCCACAGTTCAATTTTATAAGGCGGCGCTTCCTGATTTGTGCGCCGCCTTATCCATTCCTCATTCCTCATTCCTCATTCCTAATTATTTTTTCATCCCAATATATCTTTCAGATACTGTTCCCCGTTCTGCCAGAAGATTTTTTCCACTTCTCCTTCATGGAAGCCGCCTGCTTTCAGGGCATCGGCGAGGCGGCCCATTTCAGAGGCGTCTTTCAGTTCCAGCTTCGGTTCGATACCGTCGAAGTCGCTGCCCAGGGCCAGCACGTCTATGCCTCCCACATTCCGGATGTGCCGGGCATGGCGGACGATATTTTCCAGCTTTGTTTCTTCCGAATTCCCGGTGAAATGGTTGGCAAAATTCAGGCCTATGAGGCCCCCTTTCTCTCCGAAGAGACGAATCAGGTCATCCGGCAGGTTCCGCTGATGGGCTGTTACCGCCCGGGCATCGGAGTGGGACGCCATGGGCGCCCGGCGGCAATGGAGAAGGATGTCCCGTGTTCCTTCGTCATTGAGGTGGCTCGTATCCACCACCATGTGCAGGGATTCCATGGCCTCCACGATTTCCCAGCCTCTGGCCGTGATACCCTTGTCCTTTCCTTCCATGCCGTTGGGCCAGCCGATTTCATTGGGATAGTTCCACGTAAGGGTCATGAGGCGGACGCCGTCTTTGTAGACCTGACGGAGCTTTTCCACGGAACCTCCCACCACTTCTCCCCCTTCGATGGAAAGGAGAGCCCCGATTTTCCCATCCTCCTCGGCCTCCCGGATATCTTCCCGGCTATGGATAGGCTGCAGCCGGTCTTTATAGAGGGCCGCTTCCTTTTTCCATGTGGAAAGGAGATCTTCATACCGGCCCCACACATCAGAGTCCTTCTCCCGATCCACCCAGAGGGCGAAGTCCTGGATGAAGCAGCCTCCCTTCTTCAGCTTTTTCAGATCCACGTAGAGGGAATTTTCCAGAAGATTCCCCTTTTCCCGATGATCATGGATTTCTGTAATCGTATCGCAGTGGAAATCTATATACTTCATGGCAGCCCTCCCGAATGCAAAAAGAGGCATATACCCCAAAGGATATATACCTCTTCGTACTTTTATGAACGTACTCCTATCATACCACAGGAGGCCGATTCTGTCAGTTGAAAAAGTGAGATAGTGCTAAAGCCTGTGGCGAAAAAGGAAGAGTTGAGATTTGAGATTTGAGATTTGAAATTTGAGAGTTGAGAGTTGAGGCCTCGCGGCTTCGCCGCAGTTGGAACCCCAATGACTCTGGCCGACTTACAACTCTGTGACAGAGGTGGAAAATTCACAGTATTCCAGAACACAAGAAAGATTTCTTCACTCCTCGAAGCTACAGCAATTCTGGACAATAGTGTCATACAAGATGCTTACCACCGCTCGAAATGACGGGGGTGGGAATGTGACAGGCATCAGAACCTGCTGCCATCTAAAAGGGGTCACAAGTCCAGCGGCGAATCCGTTCCCAGGTATCAAAAGGCGGCGCTTCCTATTTGTGCGCCGCCACATCCATTCCTCATTCCTAACTCCTAATTCCTCATTTTCCCGCGCCGCACCTCCCCCTCGGCCGCAGGCCGCTCCCCTTAAGCCACCTCCCCTCCAGCTATCAGCATACAAAAAAGGCCGGGGAAAATGGATTTCCATTTTCCCCAGCCCTTTTACAGCGGTCAGGCGCTTTGATTACGTTTCTTATTCTTCATCCAGCACGTGGGCGCAGCGAGCGCAGACGTGAGGATGGTTCGGATCACTGCCTACGTCAGGAGTCCGTTTCCAGCAGCGTTCGCACTTTTCGAGGGTGCACACAGCTACGCTGCACTTTACGGTGCCCTCTTCGTTGGAAGCGGCGCCTTCCGGAGCATCCTTCGTGCCTTCCACGATCTTTGCCTGGGAGACGATGCAGAAGTCAGCCAGTTCCTTTTCCATGTCCTTCACCACGGAGAAAGCTTCGCCGTCGGCGTATACTGTGATTTCCGCATCCAGCGGATGGCCGATGGTCTTCTTCTGACGGGCTTCTTCCAGGGCCTTCATGACCACCGTTCTCACAGCCAGCCGTTTCTGCCATTTTTCATCCAGTGCCTTGTCCAGGTACTTTTCATTGGCCTTCGGCATATCGGCCATATGGACGGACCATTCCCGTTCTTCCTTGTTCGGGAGGGCCTGCCATACTTCTTCCGCCGTGAAGCAGAGTACCGGTGCCACCAGACGGACCAGGGTGGTGAGGATTTCGTACATGGCGGTCTGGGCACTTCTACGAAGCTTGCCATCTGCCTTTTCGGTGTACAGGCGGTCCTTCAGGATGTCCAGGTAAATAGCGGAGAGGTCCACGGTGCAGAAGTTGTGGACTGCATGGTACATGACATGGAATTCGTAGTCATCGTACGCTTTGAGGACCGTTTCCTTCACCTGTTCCATACGGAGCAGGGCCCAGCGGTCCAGTTCTTCCATATCTTCATAGGCCACGGCATCCTTCTTCGGATCGAAGTCGTAGAGGTTGCCCAGGAGGTAACGGAAGGTATTGCGGATCTTGCGGTACACGTCGCTCATGGATTTGATGATCTTGTCGGAGAGACGGACATCGCCCTGGTAGTCCACAGAGGAAATCCAGAGACGCATCACGTCGGCGCCGTACTTGTTGATCACGTCCTGCGGAGCCACCACGTTGCCTACGGACTTACTCATTTTCCGGCCTTCGCCGTCCATGGTGAACCCATGGGTGAGGACAGCCTTGTACGGTGCATAGCCGTTGACTGCCACGGAGCAGAGGAGGGAAGAATGGAACCAGCCGCGGTGCTGGTCGGAACCTTCCAGATACAGGTCGCAGGGATACTTGACTCCTTCCCATTCCTTGTGGGGATAGCGGAGGACGCCGTTCCAGGTGGAACCGGAGTCAAACCATACATCCATGATATCCTTTTCCTTATGGAAATGGGTGCCGCCGCAGTGGGGGCATTTGAATCCTTCCGGAAGCAGTTCTTCTGCGGAGTGGGTCCACCAGGCATCGGTGCCTTCTTTTTCGACGATGTCTTCTACCTTCTTCATGGTTTCCGGTGTGATGACCCACTTGCCGCAGTCATCGCAGTAGAAAGCAGGAATCGGCACGCCCCAGGAACGCTGGCGGGAAATGCACCAGTCCTGGCGGTCACGAATCATGTTGTACAGACGGTCATGGCCCCAGGAAGGAATGAACCGGGTATCGTCCACAGCCTTCAGTGCTTTGTCCCGGAAATCATTGATGGAGGCGAACCACTGGTCCGTAGCCCGGTAGATGACCGGGTTCTTGCAGCGCCAGCAGTGAGCGTACTGATGGTGGAGGGACTTCTTGCCGAGGAGCATGCCCTTATGGGCGAGGAGGGAAATCACCGGACCCTCTGCTTCCCAGATGGTCTTGCCCACGAGGCCCATGCCCGCTTCTTCGGTCATCCGGCCCTTTTCATCTACGGGGCACAGGATTTCCTGTTTCAGCTTGCCCGCATTTTCATAGGTCTTGTAAACTTCAAAGTCGTCCACGCCGTGGCCAGGAGCGGTATGTACGCAGCCGGTGCCGGCATCCAGGGTGACATGGTTGCCTTCCAGTACGTATACGGTACGGTTGTATTCATCGAAGGGGTGCTTGAACTTGGCCAGATCCAGTTCAGAACCCAGCATTTCACGGCCTGCAAATTCGTAGTCCGTCACTTTGCATTCTTCCAGGGCCTTCGGTGCCAGTTCCTTGTTCATGAGGTAGTATTCATCGGCTGCCTTGTTGTGAACCCATACATAGGTGAATTTCGGGTTCACGGAAATGTACTGGTTGGCCGGGATGGTCCAGGGGGTGGTGGTCCAGATGACTGCAAATACCTTGGACTTATCAACTCCTTCCGGTTCCAGTCCATGAACATCGATCATGGGGAACTTCACGTAGATGGAAGGGGACTTGCGGTCCTTATATTCGATTTCTGCTTCCGCCAGTGCGGTTTCGCAGTTCGGGCACCAGTATACGGCCTTCTTGCCCTTGTAAATATAGCCTTTCCGAGCCATTTCGCCGAAGACTTCCAGTTCCTTCGCTTCCAGATGGGGATCAAAGGTTACATAGGGATGGTCGAAATCGCCGACCACGCCCATGCGGATGAAGTCCGCCTTCTGGATGGCGATCCATTTCTTCGCATAGGCCAGGCACTTCTTCCGGAGTTCCAGGGGCGTCATATTGGCCCGGTCTTCACCGGAGTCCTTCAGTACTGCATATTCGATAGGCAGTCCGTGGGTATCCCAGCCGGGGATATAGTTGGCTTCATAGCCGGCCATATGCTTGTAGCGGATAATGATATCCTTCAGAGTCTTGTTCAGGGCATGGCCGATATGAATCTTGCCGTTTGCATAGGGAGGGCCATCGTGGAGAACGAAGGTGGGGGCCCCATCCTTTCTTCTCTTTTCGATTCTCTGGTGATAAAGGTCGTGTTCCTTCCAGAAATCCACAAAGCCCGGTTCCTTTTTCGGCAGGTTTCCCCGCATGGGGAAATCGGTCTCCGGCAGATGTAAAGTCTTGCTGTAATCCATTTCCATTCCTCCTAAGGAAATCATTGATTTCCAAAATAAAAATTCCCGCCCCTGTAAGGGGCGAGAATCCAATTCCCGTGGTACCACCCTCATGACCTTTCGGCCACTTGGTACAGATAACGGTGTCCCGTCGGGGCTTTTCTTCCCCGAAGCTCCGAAGTGATCTTCCCGCAGGCCGAACGCTTCCTTTCACCGGTCGGAAGCTCTCTGTAGAACGGCACATACAGGACGTCTTCATCCACGCCTGTCAGTATTTTCTTATTTTACTTATATCGGCGAGGTAAGTCAAGAGGGAAATAGTCGTGGTACCTGTCCATCCATTCCACTGCAAAAGTCTCCAGCCATTAATGAGGAGTGAGGAGTGAGGAATGAGGAATGGTGGTTAAAATGGACCCCGAGTAGTGGACACATCCGAAAGTGAGGCCCCCGGATTTTGGACACTTCCTCACCGTTTC
>NZ_UQKJ01000017.1 GCF_900541605.1 uncultured Dialister sp.
GAAACGGTGAGGAAGTGTCCAAAATCCGGGGGCCTCACTTTCGGATGTGTCCACTCCTCGGGGTCCATTTTAGAATTGTGCGCCGCACATCCACTCCTCACTCCTAACTTTTCCCTCCACCCCTTCCCTTACCATTTGCCCTTTTATGCTATGATGAGAAGAGATTCCTGCATTACGTAAAGGAGCCATCATGCTGACCATAGACCATCTTTATTTCTCCTACACCGGGAAAGAGCCCTGGCTTCTGGAGGACATTTCCCTCCAGGTGCCTGAGGGTTCCTATATTTCCATTGTGGGAAACAACGGGAGCGGCAAAAGCACCCTGCTGAAGCTCATCCTCGGTTTCCTCCATCCTGCAAAAGGCACTATCCGAATGAATGCCCGGCGCATCGGCTACGTACCCCAGATGCCGGGGCGGGACCAGGCCTTTCCCATCACCGTAAGAGAGGTCATCCATTCCTACGGAAAACTGCTTCACCTGAATTCTTTTTCTGTAAAGGAAACCCTTGCCGCCACGGGAATGGAGGATTTTGAGGACGTCCTCATGGGGCGCCTGTCAGGCGGACAGCACCAGCGGGTGCTCATCGCCCGGGCCCTCATGGGAAATCCGGACCTTCTCATCTTGGACGAGCCTTCCACAGGGGTGGACCTCATGAACCAGAGGGAAATTTACCGGGAGCTGTCCCGGCTGAACCGGGAGCGCCATCTCACGGTGCTGGCGGTGGAGCATAACATGGAGGAGGCCGGCAAAGTGTCCACCAGCCTGTACCATGTGGACCAGGGCCACGGCCATCTGTGCAGTGTTTCCCATTATATTGAAGAGTACATCGAAAAGGAGGGCGGCCATGTTCAGTTATAGTTTCATGCAGAATGCCCTTTTCATTTCCCTCTGCATCGCCATCCTCTGTCCCTGCATCGGCATATTTCTCGTGCTGAAGCGGTACTCCATGATTGGCGATACCCTGGCCCATTCTTCCCTGGCCGGCGTCACCCTGGGTCTTCTCTTCCGGGACAGCCCGGTGCTCACGTCCTTTATCTTCACCGCCCTGGCAGGGCTGTCCATCGAATTTCTCCGGCAGTATTTCAAGAAATATACGGACCTCATCCTGTCCATCGTCCTTTCCATTTCTGTGGGCATCGCCATCACCCTTATCAGCAGCGGCCATCTTCATGCCAATGCCGACGCCTATCTCTTCGGTTCCATGCTCACCGTATCCCCTGTGGATATGGCCGCCACCGCTATCCTGAGTCTATTGGCGGTGCTCCTCATTGCGTTCAACTACCACCAGCTTCTCTATATTACCTATGATGAGGACGCGTCCCGTATCGCCGGAGTCCACGTGAAACGGCTGAATTATTTATTTGCGTTCCTCGTGGCCGCTGCCATTTCCGTATCCATCCGGTCCGTGGGCATCCTGGTCATTACGTCCATGATCACCCTCCCTGTGGCCAGCGCCCTGCAGCTCCAGAAAGGATTCCGGGCCACCTTCCTGGCATCCCTGGCCTACAGTTTCCTTTCTATTCTGGGAGGATTCTTCATTTCTTTCTATATCGGCGCTGCCCCCGGCGGCGTAACGGCGCTGACAGCAGCCTTTCTTCTCCTTCTGACTCTATTTGTGAAGCACGTACTTTGAGGTACCTATGAAACTCCTTAAAAAGTGGGTCCTGCTCCTTCTGGCAGGGCTTCTCCTTTCCCTCACCGCCTGCGGACGGGAAGCGCCGCCCCCTCCGGAGGGAACCATCCCGGTAACCGTATCCTTCGGAGCCATGGAAAAGCTGACGAAGGCCATCGGCGGCAGTGCCGTGTCCATTACGGTCATGGTGCCCGACGGCACGGAGCCCCATGACTTCGAACCCCGGGCAGAGGATATGGTAAAACTTTCCCGATCCCGTCTTTTCGTGTATAACGGCATGGGCATGGAGCACTGGGCAGAAAAAGCCATCCGGGGAGCCGCCTCCCCAGGCCTCATCACCGTCGACGCCTCCGCCAGAGTGGCACCCATTCTCCTCACCGATGAAGAGGAAAGGGAGGAGCACGGTGCCTACGACCCCCATACCTGGCTGGGCCTGTCTGAAGCAAAAGAAGAGGCCCGGGCCATTCGGGACGGGCTCATTGCCGCCTCCCCGAAGGACCGGGACCTCTTTATGAAAAATTATGAAGATTTTGCGGACCGTATAGACCGGCTGGAAGAAAAATACAGGGGTTCCCTGGAAAGGGCACCACGCCATGAACTCGTCACCGGCCATGCCGCCTTCGGCTACCTGGCCAGGGACTTCGGCCTCACCCAGGAAAGCGTGGAAGATGCCTTCGCCACCGGCGAGCCGCCGGCCAGGAAACTCATAGAACTCATCGAGTTCTGCAAAGTTCACCATGTGAAAACCATCTTCACCGAAGAAACCATGGACCCCGCCCTTGCCAGGACCCTGGCCGCCGAAGCCGGCGCCAGGGCAGAGACCCTCTCCACCATGGAGGAGTCCGGCGATGAAAGCTACCTTGCCACCATGGAAGACAACCTGTCCAAGCTGGATCAGGCGATGAATGAATAAGGGATAGATACGATAAATAACCATATGTATATGGTTATTTATCGTATCCTGTCCAGTGTCACCGTCCTGTCCCGTTCTACGGAGAGGACTCCTTCTTCTCCGGAAAGACGCTGAACCAGGGCTTCCATATCCCGCGCCCCCAGGGGAGCCGCTGTCTTCAGGGCATACATGTTGAAATTCTTATAGTCATATACCACGGAAAGATGGTATTTCCGGCAGATTTCTTCCATCCCCCTCCTTTTCAGGTCCCCATCCACGGAGACCAGGATAACAGAAGAGGAAAGGCTGTCATTCCCCGGCCGTTCCCCATGGGGCCCGGGGATAAAGCAGTGGAACCCATGGGGTCTCTCCTGCCGGTTTCCGGAATATCCCCAGCAGTCATAGGGACCGTGGGCATCCGCCATAAGCGGGAAACAGAGAGCCCCTGCCAGGGCTGCTGCAATCCATACCGTTTTTTTCATCATACCTCCTGTACATCAATGGATCCTTTCATCGGCCGGAAAGGCTCTTTTTTCCTGCGGGATACTCTTTCTTCACAAAATGGATAAACCGCTGCAGGTTTTCCTGGATGAAGACCCCCTTCTTCCAGAGGATTCCCACCTTGCAGGTGATACCGGGAAGGGGAATCTTTACAAACTTCTCTTCATCCACCGGGATGGAACGATACAGAATGGCACTGCAGGTTCCCCCTTCCAGCGCCTGCAGCAGGGTGATGAGCTGGCTGCAGTACATTTTCACCGGAAGCTCCACATGGCGGGACCGGAAATAGGAAATCACCGTTTCCGTGGACATGGAGTCCGTATTGAAAAGAAGGATGGGCCGGCGGGAAAGGCTGTCCACGTCCACCGCCCCCGCCTTCACCAGGGGATGGTTCCGGGACAGGCAGAATACATAGGAATCCTCCATGATCTGAAAATAATTATAGGTATCCAGGTTGTACATGTCCAGATTGCCCAGGGCCACATCCAGTTCTTCCTTTTCCACCAGTTCCCCTGCCCGGATAGACCCGTATTCGAAGAGTTGTACCGACACCCCCGTCTCCTCCTCGAACCGGTCTGTGAGTTCCGGGATGCATACGGTGGAGAGAATGGGCGGTATGCCGATTCGAAGGGGCTTCTCCGCTTCCCTCCTGTCGAACCGGGTCTTCAGCTTTTCCGTTTCCTTCAGAATCCGCAGGGCTTCCTCATAGAAATCGGCGCCTTCGTCGGTCAGGGAAATCCGATTCCTGCCATGGATGAAAAGGCGGCAGTGAAATTCCTTTTCCAGGTCCCGAAGGGCCGTGGAGACGGTGGGCTGCGATACGTACAGCGCCTCCGCCGCCCGGGTAATGCTGTGGGCCCGGCAGACGGCGCAGAAATAGGAAAGCTGGGTAAGAGTCATGGTCCCTCCTTGAGAATGTCTGCATGCCGGCGGATGGATACGGGCACAGGGCTTCCGGCTGCCAGCGGCAGCAGCCCGGCCATCGTCTCTATCCGCAGCCATGCAAATCCATTTCTTTCAGTATAGCTTTTCCCTATGCTCAAATCAATAGTTTCAAATGTACATAGGCCTGGCAGGGGCCTATAATAACTGCAGAGTGAGGGGAAGCAAAGAGCTTCCCGAAATAAAAGGATTACTGCTGTCTAGGAGGATATAATGAACCACGAAGAACAGGTTGAAAAAATGAAAGATATTATGGCCAAATTTCTTGGCCACACCGCCATCCGTCTTCCGGACGACGTGATTGAAAAGCTGGAAGAACTGCGGGACAAGGAAGATACGCCCCTGGCCAAAGTCATTTACCGTACCATGTTCCGCAACCAGATGCTGGCAGAAAAACTGCAGCGCCCGTCCTGCCAGGATACGGGGGTTCCCCAGTTCTGGATCCGCTGCGGCACGAAATTCCCGCTTATCGATGACCTGGAAAAGCTGCTGCGGGATTCCGTGGTGAAGACCTCCTTCGAAACGCCGCTCCGTCTGAATTCCGTAGAAACATTCAGCGAATACAACACCGGAAAGAACGTGGGCAAAGGCACCCCCACCATCTGGTGGGACATGGTTCCCCATTCCGATCAGTGCGAGATCTACACCTACCTTTCCGGTGGCGGATGCTCGCTTCCCGGCTGCGCCACGGTACTCATGCCCGGTGAAGGCTATGAAGGGGTGACGAAGTTTGTACTGGACCGCATGACAAGCTACGGCCTCAATGCCTGCCCGCCGCTTCTTGTGGGCGTAGGCATCGGCACCTCCGTGGAAACGGCGGCACTGAACTCCAAGAAAGCCCTCTTCCGCCCCATCGGAAGCCACAACGATAACCCAAACGCAGAAAAAATGGAACACCTCCTGGAAGACGGCATCAATGCCCTGGGCCTCGGCCCCCAAGGGATGGGCGGCCATTACTCCGTCATGGGCGTAAACATTGAAAACACCGCCCGCCACCCCTCTGTCATCGGCTGCGCTGTATGCGTAGGGTGCTGGAGTCACCGGAGAGGCCACATTGTATTCGACAAAGACCTCCATTTCAAGACCGATACCCACAGCCATTTCACCTATAACGGCTGATTCGATAGTTGGATTTTATCATAAAAGGAGAAGAAAATGGCTGTTTCAATCGTAGACGGAAATAAAGTACTCACCACCCCCATTTCCCGGGAAGATCTGAAAGATATTCATATCGGAGATATCATTTACCTCTCCGGCGACCTCACCACCTGTCGTGATGTAGCCCACCGCCGGGTGGTAGAAGAAGGCAGGGACCTGCCCGTAGACATTAAGGATAAGGCCATCCTTCACGCAGGCCCCATCATCCGTCCCCACGGGGAAGAGTCCTATGAAATGGTTTCCGTAGGCCCCACCACCTCCATGCGCATGGAAAAATTCGAGTATGAATTCGTAAAGAAAACCGGTGTCCGGGTCATCGTAGGCAAGGGTGGTATGAAGGAAAATACGGAACGGGCCTGCCGTGAATTCGGTGCCATCCACTGCGTATTCCCCGCCGGAAATGCAGTGGTAGCCGCCCAGGAAGTAGAAGAAGTGGTGGATGCCCACTGGAAGGAACTGGGCATGCCGGAAACCCTGTGGCACTGCCATGTGAAAAATTTCGGTCCCCTCATCGTTTCCATCGATTCCTACGGGAAGAACTACTTCGAAGAGAAAAAGGTGGAATACAACAGGCGGAAAGACGAGCAGATCAAAATCATCAGCGCCCAGGTGGGATTCATTAAGTAAACGTCATGAAAACAGATAGAGCCGCCAGCATGGGGCTGCTGACAGCCCCATGCTGATAGCTCAACCCATAAGCATGCCAAACCAAAAGGGAGCAGGACAAATCCTGCTCCCTTTTATGATGCTCCTTATCCCCTTTTCGCCAGGTCAAAGACCTCCTGGAAGGGGACTCCCTTTTCTTCGGCCCGTTTCTTCACCGATTCATACTCCGGATACCGCCGTTTTTCGCCGTGAATGGTGACTTCCTTCACCTTCACCTTACCATAGGCCGTATCTACTTCCACTTCCTCCCGCCGGAGGATGGACCGCATGACCGAGGTGAATTCCCGGATGCCGATGGTGGTGGTCTCGCTGAAGATGATATCCTCCATGGCATCCTTCGTGTCCTCTTTGCAGATCACCGTAAGCTCCCAGGCAGGGCGGTTCTTTTTCATGTAAACGGGGCTGTAATGGACGTCCAAAGCTCCCGCTTCCATGAGGCGCTTCATGGTGTATCCCAGCACTTCACCGCTGGCATCGTCGATGTCACTTTCCAGTTTCACCACTTCATCCTTATCCCCCTGTCCTTCCCCGGTATCGATGAGGAGGGCCCGGAGGATATTGGTCCGTTCTTTATAGTCCCGTTTTCCGGCACCAAGGCCCGTCTTTACGATGGTAAAAGAAGCAGGCAGGCTGTGGGACGTGCAGAGGGCTGCTGCAATGGCTGCTCCCGTGGGGGTTACATACTCTCCCTTCGCTTCCATGATTTCCAGGGGCATATGGCAGGCGGTGACGATATTCAGCGTAGCCGGAACCGGCACCGGAAGCACGCCGTGCTGGCAGCGGACGGAGCCGGTGCCTTCCGAGAGCTTCGGCACAATGACATCGGTAATGCCAAGGGACTCAAAGCATACGGCCGCTGCAATGATATCTACGATGGAATCGATGGCTCCCACTTCATGGAAGTGGACCTCTTCAATGGGCAGGTTATGGGCCTTCGATTCCGCCTCCGCCACGATGCGGAAAATCTTCTTCGCCAGTTTCCGGGCGGATTCCGTCATGTCCGTACCGTCGATGACCGCTTCCACATCCGCCAGATGCCGGTGTTCATGATGGTGGTGATGGTCGTGGTCATGATGGTGGCCCTCTTCGCCATGGCAGTGGCAGTGATGCTCGTGCCCATCACCTTCTTCCTCATGGCAGTGGCAATGGTGTTCGTGATCATGGCCCTCCTCCCCGTCATGGCAATGGCAGTGATGCTCGTGATCATGGCCTTCTTCCCCGTCATGACCATGGCAGTGGTGGTCATGATCCTCTTCCCCATGATGATGTTCTTCTGCCACCGGCAGGGGCCCATAGAGATAGGCCATATCGTGGTCATGGTTTTCGTGTTCTTTGTCCAGGATCACATTGAAATCGCAGCAGTCGATGCCCGCCTTCTGCACCCTGGAGATTTTCACGGTGAATCCTTTGGCAGGGATGGAGTCCAGTGCCTTTTCCAGTACCTTCCGATCCGCCCCCAGGTCCAGAAGGGCTGCCACAAACATGTCTCCCGCAATGCCGGAAGACGCTTCCAAATATAAGGATTTTCCCATTTAAATCTTTCCCCTTTCCGCCAGCCGGTTGATCTGGGTAGCCACATAACCGGCGCCAAAACCGTTATCTATATTCACTGTCACTATGCCATTGGCACAGGAATTAATCATGGTCAGAAGAGCCGACAGGCCATGGAAACTGGCGCCGTATCCTACGGACGTGGGCACCGCAATCACCGGATTCCGTACAAGGCCGCCAATGACAGAGGCCAGAGCCCCTTCCATGCCGGCCACGGCGATGACGCAGTTCGCCTGCCGCACCAGGGCCTCCTTGGATAGGAGCCGGTGGATGCCACTCACGCCGACGTCATAAATCCGTTCCACGTGGCTGCCGAAGTATTCCGCCGTCTGGGCGGCTTCCTCAGCCACGGAAATATCCGCCGTACCACCGGTGCACACGGCGATGCAGCCGATGTGGTCCTTTTCCTTTTCCTGCTTCAGGATATGGGACACCGGGTCATAGGAAATATCCGGCAGGAACTTCTTCACCAGTTCATACTGGTGGGCACTGGCCCGGGTCCCGAAGACTTCCCCATCACAGTCGTAGAGCTTCCTGAAAATCTGTCCCAGGAAAGCGTCGGACTTCCCCTGGCAGTACACCACCTCCGCAAAGCCGGACCGCTTCTTCCTGTCTGTATCCAGCTTCGCAAATCCCATTTCCTCATAGGACCGGTCCGCCGGATTCTCCCGGAGAAGGCTCTCCGCCTCATCAATATCCAGTTTTCCCTGCTTTACCTGTTCCAGAATATTCTTGATATCCATATGGCTCCTATTGCTGTCGATACGACGACTCAGTAATTGAATGAGGAGTTAGGAATTAGGAATGGTGGTGCGGCGCACAATTCATATAGCGCCGCAATAATATAAGATATCAAATACTTTGCATACAAATTTTAGCCTTATGAAGTTCAGCCAGTTTTTAACTATTTGCCGTAATTGGATAAAACGCAAAAATAACTAATACTTGCGGCGCTATATTATTTGTGCGCCGCCACCATCATCCTAACTCCTGATTCCTAATTCCTAATTAACCATCCTGCCTCTCATGGTCTGTAAGTATAGAAATCCTTACTGAATTATTTTTCCAGCACCTCATCCATACTGCCCATGCGGTAGCCCATGAGGTCCATGGTGACGTAGGTGAAACCGAAGGACCGGAAGGCCGCTGCCACTTCCTCGTGAATCTTATACAGATGCCACAGGTCCTCCGGCAGCACTTCGATGCGGGCCATGTTTCCTTCATGGAAACGGACCCGGAGCTGTTTGAACCCTTTGGCGAAAAGGAAATCCTCCGCCTTTTCCACCATGCCCAGTTTGTCTTCCGTAATGGTTTCCCCATAGGGGAACCGGGTAGCCATGCAGGCAAAGGAAGGCTTGCTCCAGGTGGGCAGCCCCGCTTCCTTCGAAAGGGCCCGGATATCTGCCTTGTAAAGCCCTGCATGCCGCAGGGGGCTCCGGACAGCCAGCTCGGAGAGGGCCTTCAGCCCCGGCCGGTACTGGGACGCATCATTCATATTCGTCCCGTCGATGACATAGGCAAATCCTTCCTCCTCCGCCATCTTCTTCAGGGAGCTGAAGAGGAAATGCTTGCACAGGTAGCACCGGTTGGCCGGATTCTCCGCGAATCCTTCGATTTTGAACTGGTCCATTTTGACTACTTTCTGCCGGATGCCTTCTTTTTTGCAGTACTCTATGGCATCCGCCACTTCCCGCTCCGGTACGGAAGCCAGGTTCATGGTCACCGCCATGGCCTTAGTCCCCAGCACCTTTCTGGCCTCATGCATAAGGTAAGTCGAATCCACGCCGCCGGAAAAGGCCAGCACCACGCTGCCCAGTTCCTTCAGGTACGATTCCAGGGCTTCCTGTTTCTTCAAAAGTTCTTCACTCACCATGACAGTATCTCCATTCTTTATACACCGTCCTGACTCCGGGCGCCTGCCGGGAGGATGGAAGGGCGGAAAATACGGCCCGCCAAAGGGCCGCAGGTACTTTATTTTTTCATTATAACATATGAAGCAGGGTTTAACGGAAACAGGGGGAGGACTCCGCTGCAAACGCATCCTGTCGTTAATCAGGAGGTGGGAAAAGGAGAAAGTATGGCAGCGGTGCACAAATCATATAGCGCCGCCCCATGAATTCTGACAGTCTGAAGTCTCCACCAGCCGTAAGCATGCAGCCACCCTGCTGATGAACTCTATCCATCATCCCATTATAAAAGCGACGCCAATGGCGCCGCTTTCTTCAAGCCTTTCCTTCCATCATTTTCCGGATCCGTTCCCTTCTTCTCCGGGCCGCCTCTTCATCAATAATGATGTGGTGGCCCGCCGCCGTAACGAATTCTTCCTGCTTCGGCATCACCTTCTGTGCACCGTAGCGGGCATAATCAAAATCGCCGCCCAGTGCGCAGCTGGCGCAGTCCCGTCCGCTGGCACCTCTCCACATACGATAAAGGCTGTATCCAAACCATGCAGCAATAGCGCATATAATAAGGGCTGTCAAAAAAGTACCCATAGCAGCCGCCTCCTTTTACTGATAATTCTTCTCAGAATTATTATACCACCATTTTAGGGTTCCCACAATAAAAGAAAGAATGCCTCCTCAAAGAGGAGGCATCATTGGATCAGATGAGGATCATACTCCCCGCTGCCAGGAGAAGTCCAAAGGTAAGACGGTTGAACATTTTCTGGTTGATCATGTCATGAATTTTATTTCCCAGATATATTGCAGCGGCCAGGGGAATCACACCCAGCGCCAGAAGTTCAAAGAATTCCGGAGTATACAGACCTTTCTGGTAATCATTGAACATGAGCACCAGATTCAGTACAGTCCATACGGAGGCCACATTGGCCCGGAAGGAATCCTTATCCCGGAAAGTAGCCACAAGGTACACCACCAGCAGGGCCCCGCCGGAAGCGAACATGCCATGGATAATTCCGGCGCCCAGAAGCACGGGGATAGCAATCCATGCAGGCAGGGGAGATGTCCCCTGTTTGAAAATCATATTCTTCAGTGCCACTCCCACGATGATGGCTCCATAGAGAGGAACCAGGATCTGCTGGTTGACTGCGTTATAAAGATGGATGCCGATGGCCATCCCTACCAGCATGAACGCCACAATCCGAAAGAGTTCCCTGCCATTGATATATTTCCGATTCCGGAACATCAGGTACGCACAGACGAGCCAGCAGATAGCATTAATTACAGCCTTTGCCATATCCGGGCCATAGAGAAGAATCGTAGGCGGGATAGAAATCATGACCCCCGCAAATCCGGTCAGTGCCTGCACAATATTAGAAATAAATACAGCCGCCATGAAGAGGGCCAGTTTGATAAATTCAGGAAGCATCATTAAGTCCATAAGTATCACCTTATTCCTGTCTATTTCTTAAAGGCGGATAGTATCGATGTCCGCCGATGCGAATCTTGATGTTTCCATTATAACCCCGGTTTTTGCGGGTTATGTCCCTTTGTTCAATCGGTATAGATTAATCTAATTATGTTATTGATTTTTGTGTAATCAATCTTATTTTCGAATGACTAGATAACAATGTATGTATAACCATAACTCATATTAACAGGTCAATATGATTTAATATCATCGTCGATAAAATCGAGTTTTTTGAAAGAAAGCGGTCTGTTTCAATCATGGAAACCACCGGTTTCCTGTTTTCCCCGGCCTTTGAAAAGCAATCGATATAGAAAAATTTAATATATACCTATAAGCCTATTGGTACCCCTTGACAGGTTTTCAAACTCCCCCGACATCCTGTATAATAGGGAAAGATATTTCCTGAAAAGTGCCACCGTGCAGAAAGGGCTAAACATGGCAGAAACCATTCCATTCCCCCAGGGGAACCGCAAAAAAAATCTGAAAGCTGACATTTTTGACAACTATACAAAGGCAAAGGGGCTGAATTTTTTCAAGCGCCGGGATGTGCATGACTCCTATGATACTTCGGTCTTCATGACCGCCATTCCCGCCGGAAAGCACCACAAGCTGGTGGCTGCAGTCATCACGGACAACAGTATGTACATTCTTCTTCGGGTTCATCTGGGCACTGCCCCCAAAGGGCCGGCAAGGAAGACCTTCATGGCTTTCCTGAATGACCTCAATGCCCATCACGCCATCATGAAATACGTGGTAGGCTCCGATGACAACGTATTCCTCGACGTCACCACCACCACCAGGTCAGAAAAGTTTGACCCCGAAGTAGTTCGCGTTACCCTGGATATGATCATCTACCACCTGGGAGAAGTGTACGACGACATCGCCCGCCGTCTGGATAAGCCCGGAGACGAAACAAACGGATTCAGTCTGTAAGGCTGGTATGACATTATCCCATATATCCCGGGAAAACGGCATGCCCATTAATCAGGAATGAAGGTGCGGCGCACACAATTTGAAAGCGCCGCAAATATATTTATCAGCAAAGCCTCTGAATGACCACATTTGATTTCATCCGCCCCATAGCAACTGCTGGCGGGTTATCAAATTGGCGGCGCTATATAAATAATGCGCCGCCACCACCATTCCTCATTCCTAAATCCTAATTCCTAATTTACTAACTCACCAACTCACCAGCTCGCTGACTCACTATTTCTAAGGAGTTCCTCCCTATGATTCGTCCTATTGTCAAAGATATTCTCTTCCTGGGAAGGAAAGCCGGGAGAGCTTCCTCCAAAGACCGGGCCGATGGCCAGGACCTTCTGGATACATTGGTATCCCACCGGGAAAACTGCGTAGGCCTGGCGGCAAATATGATCGGCAGCACAAAGGCCATCATTGCCATTTATGACGGAGAAAAGGCCATGGTCCTGTATAACCCGGTCATCACAAACCACTCTCCCACCTCCTACGACGCCGAAGAAGGATGCCTTTCCCTTGCCGGACGCCGTCCCTGCCGGCGCTACGACTGGGTGGAAGTGAAATACGAGGATGAATCATTCCACAAGAAAAAGCACCGTTTTAAGGGTTTCACCGCAGAAATTGTCCAGCATGAAATGGACCATCTGGAGGGTATACTGATATGACAGCTGCAAAAACCATGGCCCCGGCCATGGTTTTTATATTGCCTGCGCCCATAACATCGGATCATGTACCTCCGGAGTGACCGGGATTATCCTACTGGGGAAATTCCAATCAAATTCCTGCTCCTTCTTCATGTTCATAAAACAGTAAATAGGTTATAATAGTAAAGATCTCGGTCCGGTTTTATTATTTTGCCGGATTCTGTAGGAGGAACGAATGAATATCACAATCATCGGTGCCGGCAGCACAGCCCTGGCGGCCGCCGCATTTTTTAACCTGAAAAATATCCCCTGTCAGGTCTTTGTCAGGAACCGCATGAAGGCAGCGTTCTGGAATAAGACGCCCCTCACCGTCCGGGGCCGGATGGATGCCTCCTTCTTTGTGCCCGTGGTAACGGACCTCAAAGAGGCCTGTCAGAAAGCGGATATCCTCATGGTCTGCACCCATGCCACGGACCACGAAGCGGTGGTAGAAGAGGTGGCACCCTTCCTCCGGGAAGGACAGTGCCTTCTCTTCATGAACGGCTGCTGGGGAGCCATCAAGGCCTGCCGTGTACTTTCCAAGAAACAGGATGTGCCGGATATCACCATTGCAGAGACTGCCAACATGCCCTTTATTTCCAGACTCTCCCCGGATTACAAATGTCTCGATTTCAAAGCCATGAAAGAGGAAATCGGCTACTCCTGCCTGGGGAAAGAAGGGGAACTCAGCAATCTCTTCCATCTCATGGCGTCCAAGGTGAGCCGGGTAGCATCGCCTGCGTCCACTTCCCTTTCCGCCACGAACCCCATCATCCACGTCACCCAGTGCCTCTTCAATATCACCCGCATAGAAAATGGGGAATCCTTCCATTTCTTTGGTGTCCCCCTGACAAGGCGGGTGGCAGACTACATGGAGGCCTGTGATAATGAACGGATTGCCATTGGTAAAGCTCTGGGCCTTTCCCTTTCCTCCCTGCTGGATGTACTGAATGCTTCCTGGGGAGATAAAAAAGAAAATCTCTATGAAGCGCTCACCGAAAATGAATCCTACAAAACGGTCATGGCTCCTTCTGACCTTAAAGGCCGCTACCTGTCTGAAGACCTGCCCTGCGGTATGGGAAGTCTCCGGGACCTGGCAGATATGATGCACGTAGAGGCGCCTCACATTCGAAGTCTCGTGGATACTCTGTCCCTGTATCTGGGAACAGCCTATACCCCTTTCCTGACACCCCAGGACCTGCGTGTCATTAAAAGCCTGAAATAGGAGCATCTGCCCCCAATGCTGTTTTTCCCAAAAGGAGGATCTCTATGAAGAAATTGCTGGTTACCCTCATGGCTGCCTGCCTGTTTATGGGAGGAACCCAGGCCATGGCGGAAAATTGGATTTCCTTTCAGGACTCCGCCACCACCCAGGTGGATACGGACTCCTACGTGGACAGCGGCCTCCGTTCTTCCCTGAATATCAAATCTCTGGGAAAAGATGGCACCACTATTTCAACCATTGAATTTGACAAAGATAAAAGGGCCTACCGGGTAGCAGAAATGAAGACCTTCGATACTTCCGGGAAGGAAACCCACGAATTCAGGTACAGTGATGATCCCCAGAACTGGAGCCGCCTCGTGCCCCATTCCTTCGGCATGAATCTCTATACCCACTACGTAGCCAATCCGCTGCCCCGTTTCGTGAAGCCCCTCTGGCTCCTGGTCTATAAGGAACAGGGCGTCCGTTTCCATGGCAGCACCTACGATGTAGAAAAGAACACCATCACCTACAAAGACGGGTACGCCACATTCTGGGTCCGCATCTCCTATCCCTGGAAGGACCAGAATTTCTCATCCGTCATTTACCACGTAAAGATGGATGTGCCCCATAAACGGATCCAGACCCTGTCCATGACCCGCTACAGCTACGACGGAAAAATACAGAGCCACGGTGCCGGCACCGCGGACCGGGAAGCCATCGCTCCTGATTCTCCTATGGAGAAAATCCATGACTACATTAATAAGGAACTCCTGGCCGGCCACATCCGCATGCTGTCGTCGCTGTGAGTCATTTTCAATGCTGATGGCCGGAGTCATTTACATCAGGAGCTGATAGCGATCAGATGCCAGCAGCCCTGTGCCGGTTATATCCATCGATCAGCACCCGCAATTACAAACTATGATACGAATCTACACACATACAAAAAATGAAACCGAATCCCAGTCCTGCTATGGCGCCTTCCTGAAAGGAGCCGTTCCGAAGGAAGGATGGATCCTCGTGGAAGGGCCTCACCTGTACCTCTTCCACGAAAAGCCCTCTATTCCCGAGGAAGAAGCCCTGCCGGTCTCTTCCGGCCCGGTGGACTGGATTTTTTCTTCCCTTCCCGAAGAAAAAGCCCGGGCCGCTTATACTGCTTTCCTCTCCGGCCGCCGGCTTCCTGCGGGAAGCGCCCTGGCAGCAGGAGATGGAAAAATCGTCGTTTTCCCGTCGAACACCTGGGAACCGGACCTGGGAATCATGGATATTTACCATCTTCCCTTCGACCCCCTGGAGGAAGTATGGACGCCCCAGGAAATTGCAAAGCTCTATGGCATCGATGCGAAGCGGGTCCAGTCGGACTGCGAGCGGGCCGGAGAGGGAGGACTCTTTGCTTTTTCCGAAGTGAGAAAGTCCGGCACCACCTGGCTCATCCTGAAATCCGCCGCCCTTCGGGTCTATCGAAATGAGAAATCGGAAAAGTTACCTTTGAATCCCCTGCTTCTCGTTTTCTCCACCATAGAAGCCGCCCGTATCTGGAACCGGGACAGCAACGCCGTACGGAGTGCTGCCGCCGGAGCCGGCCACGCTGCCGCCCGCATGCATGAAGGGGACCGGCGGAAATCGGGCCGCACCTGGCTTGTCACGAGAGATGCCATGGACCGCCTCTTCGGCCAGGCCCTGCCGGGCCCCATGAAAGAAGCCATGAAGTGGATGTAAAGGGCCGCCGGACTGTGACTGACGTCAAGGCTAATGAAAAGGCTGCCAAGGGGAACGCCTGCGGCGAAGCGGCTCAAGGGGAACGGCCTGCGGCCGAGGGGATATATAAAATTGGCGGCGCTATATAATTTGTGCGCCGCCACCACCATTCCTAATTCCTAATTCCTAATTATTTTTGCGCTGATCCATCCCCTTCAGCCACTTTCCAACATTCCCAGCCCCAATCTCCTTCCCCTTGCATTCTCTCCTATATATGTGTTATATTGAACATAATTGATATGTTATCCATAAAAGCAAGGACAAGAGAGAGTACATGGATGGAACCATACCAGAGAGCCCCGGTGGTGGAAGGGGGCATGGGAATTTCATGGAAGTGCCTCTTCGAGCAGGCGGGCTGAAGAAATGTAGGCCGTCCGGGGTGCCCGTTACAGCTCACAGTCACAGTTACTTGCCAAGGTTTTCCCGGTGACGGGAAAGCGAATTTGGGTGGAACACGGAAATCTCCGTCCCATGGGATGGAGATTTTTTATATTGTTTATAACGAAAGAAGGCTCTGTATGTCCCTCGTATTGCAGGCGGAACACATCCGCAAATCCTTTGGAACCCATCCGGTGCTGAAAGATATCAGCCTGTCCGTAGAGAAGGGCAGCGTCGTCTCCATCCTGGGCCCCTCGGGCACCGGGAAGACCACATTTCTCCGCTGCCTGGACTACCTGGAAAAGCCGGACGCCGGAAAGCTCACCATCAGCGACGTATCCGTCGATTTTACCCATATCACGAAGAAGGAAATCCAGCAGCTCCGCCGGAAATCCACCATGGTTTTCCAGTCCTTCAACCTCTTCAAAAACAAGACGGTCCTGGAAAACGTGACGGAAGGCCTCATTTACGGCTACGGCAAAACGAAGAAAGAAGCCAATGAAATCGCCATGAAAGAGCTGGAACGGGTGCACATGGCGGATTATGCAAAAATGTACCCCTCCGCCCTCTCCGGCGGCATGCAGCAGCGGGTGGGCATTGCCCGGGCCCTGGCCCCCAGGCCGGACGTGATTCTCTTCGATGAACCTACGTCCGCCCTGGATCCGGAGCTGGTGGGGGAAGTGCTGGATACCATCGCCTCCGTTGCCACCCTGGGTATCACCATGATCATCGTCACCCATGAAATGCACTTCGCCAGGGAAGTGTCGTCGAAGGTGGTCTTCATGACCGATGGCCACATCGTGGAAGAAGGGACCCCCGATGATATCTTCACCCACCCAAAGGAAGAAAAGACGAGGCAGTTCCTCCAGCGCATGTTGAAACGGGAAGAGGGATAAAATGCTGACCTTTAATGTTTCCTATTTCCTGGGCCTCTTTCCAAGGCTCTCCACGGCCCTGCCCTTTACCATAGAAGTCATCATTGCCTCCATCGTCCTCTGCCTTTTCTTCGGCACCCTGGTTGCGGTGATCCGCATCGCAAAAGTGCCCATTCTTCACCAGATCTGCGAAGTATGGCTGTCCTATAACCGGTCCATGCCTTTCATTCTGGACCTGTACCTGGTGTACTTCGTGCTGCCGGTCATCGTCCGGGCCCTTCACATCAGCCCCGACGGCTGGCCTCTCACGGCCTACGTACTCATCGCCCTGTCCTTTCACTACACCCCGGTGATTTCCGAAATCATCCGCCCCGCCTACCTGTCCGTAGATAAGGGACAGACCGAAGCGGCCATGGTCTTCGGCCTCTCCCCTTTCCACCGGGTGGTCCACATCATCGCCCCCCAGGCCCTGCCGGTGGCACTGCCGGGCCTCGTAAGCGAAGCCATCAATATCCTGAAAGACACGTCGGTCATGTACTTCATAGGCGTGGTGGACCTCATGGGCCGGGCGGGCCTCATCATCAACGCCAATTACGGCCAGGGAAAACTGGAAACCTACTGCGCCGTGGCACTCATTTACTGGGCCCTGGTCATTCTCGTGGAGCTGGCGTTCCATCTGTTCCAGAAGTATAACAGCAGAGAAGTAAGGAGGGCATAAAATGATAGATTTTTCCATATTACCGACGGCTCTCCTCTTCATCGCCAAGGCCATTCCCAATACCCTCTTCATGGCCTTTATCAGCCTGTTTTTCGGCATCGTTATCGGCTCTGCCATTGCCGTGGCCCGGGAACGCTGCGGTAAAGGGGTAAACGGTCTCTTTGCGGTATTCGTTTCTTTCCTCCGCGGCGTACCGGCCATCGTACAGCTTTTCATTGTCTATAATTCCCTGCCCTTCCTGCTGACTCCCCTCATTTCATCCGTCGTCGGCCACACGGTGAAGCCCTTCGACGTATCCCCCTACTGGACCGTGTATACCACATTTATTCTGTACAACACCGCCTACCAGTCGGAAAACGTGCGGGGCGCCCTGCGGGCCGTGGAAAAGGGGCAGTATGAGGCCGCCGTGGCCATGGGCATGACCCCCTTCCGGGCCTTCACCCGCATTATCTTTCCCCAGGCCTTCCTGGTGGCCATGCCGGCCTTCTTCACCTACTACCTGAAGACCATCAAACTTCTGGCCCTCGTATTCACGGTGAAAGTGGTGGATATGTTTGCGGAAGCCGACATTTTCTCCGCCCTCTACAACCGGCGCACGGAGCCTTACATCGCCGATGCCATCGCCTACTGGGCCGTGGCCATTATCCTTACCTTCTTCTTCTCCTGGTGGGAAAAGAAACTCCGGGAAAAGATGTAAGTATTGGACCCGAGCCTGCAAGCCGGACTGCCCGCACCTTTCTTGACTCATTTCCTTCTCTCCCCTACAATGGAGACATGTACACGGAAGGAGCGATTTCCATGAATATAAGAGAAGAAACCCTGCAGATGAAACAGGCCTCTCCCCTGCTGGCAGCCACGCCCTTAACCCAGAGGAACCAGGCCCTGGAAAACATCCGGGACACCCTCACCGCCCATAAAGAAGAAATCTTTGCAGCCAACCGGAAGGACCTGGCCCTGGCCGAAGAAAACGGGGTGCCCCAGGCCGTAAAGAAGCGGCTGAAATTTGACGAAGGAAAACTTGCCGACGTGACGGCGGAACTTACAAGCCTCCTCTCCCTGCCGGACCCCATCGGAAAAGTAACCCTCCATCGGCAGCTGGATGAAGGGCTTATTCTCACCCGCATTACCTGCCCCATCGGCGTCATCGGCGTCATTTTCGAAGCCAGGCCCGACGCCCTGGTCCAGATTTCCTCCCTCTGCCTGAAGAGCGGCAACTGCGCCATCCTGAAAGGCGGGAAAGAAACCACCTATACAAACCGCATCCTCTTCTCCCTCATCCACGAGGCCGCCATGGCGGCGGGGCTCCCGGAGAAATGCCTCCTCCAGGCGGAGCAGCACAATGAAATCGACGAACTCCTGGAATGCCAGGGCTCCGTGGACCTCCTCATTCCCCGGGGCTCCAATGCCTTCGTGCAGTACATCATGCACCACACCAGCATCCCCGTCCTGGGCCATGCAGACGGGGTGTGCCACATTTACGTGGATAAGGACTACGATATCGAAAAAGCCATCCCCATCATCATCGATGCCAAGACCCAGTACACCGCCGCCTGCAACGCGGTAGAAACCATCCTGGTCCACCGGGCCATTGCCAAAGATTTCCTGCCGAAACTGGCCAGAGCCCTCCGGGATCACAACGTAGCCATCCGGGGCGGTGAAGGGGTAGATGATATCATTCCCGCCCAGCCCATGGACAAAGAGGCCGGCTGGCACAAGGAATACCTGGACCTCATGCTTTCCATCGGCCTCGTGGACAGCGTGGATGAAGCCATCCGCCACATCAATACCTACGGCTCCCACCATACGGACTCCATTATCACCGAAAACGATGCGACCGCCGAACGGTTCCTGACCTTAGTCGATTCCGCCGGGGTCTACCGGAACGTATCCACCCGCTTTGCCGATGGCTTCCGCTACGGCTTCGGTGCAGAAGTGGGCATTTCCACCTCCAAAATCCACGCCCGGGGCCCCGTAGGCCTGGAAGGACTGGTTTCCTATAAATACCGGCTCATCGGAAACGGCCAGGTCGTAGGGGACTACGCCTCCGGGAAAAAACACTTCCACTTCAGGGATCTGTAAAGAAGCGTCCAGGCTGCAGCCCGGCAGGTTGGGAAGTGGGTTAGTGAGATAGTGAGATAGTGAGACAGGTTGGAAGGGTTGTAAAGGTTGGTGAGGTTGATTCAATCTATTCAAGCCTTCCAACCTATCCAACCTATGAGACTTACCCACCGCCCCCGTCATTTCGAGCGGAGGTAAGCGTCGTGATGAGTATATCTGTAAAAATGGTATGTGAGAAGGAGTCGAGAAATCTCCCTGGTATATGACTGTGACGGTATTTCAGCATTATCTGCCGGGAAAAGGCCTGTATTCCCGAACACAAGAAAGATTTCTCGACTCCTCGGAGCTGTAGCGATTCTGGACTGAATTCTCATATAGCATGCTCACACCGCTCGAAATGACGGAATACGGGCAGAGCCATTCTTCGTGGTATACCATTTTACACAATTGACTCCATCCCTCCCCCATCATTTCGAGCGGAGGCAAGCGCCGTGATGAGTATATCTGTAAAAATGGTATGTGAGAAGGAATCGAGAAATCTCCCTGGTCAATGACTATGACGGTGTTACAACGTTATCTGCTGGAAAAAGCCCTGCATTCCCGAGCCCGAGAAAGATTTCTCCACTCCTCGGAGCTGCAGCGATTCTGGACTGCAGAGCCATTAAGCATACTGCCACCGGTCGAAATGACGGGGTGTGGGAGGGGTCATTTTTTCAGAAATACCGTTATCACTCCAGGTGACTATATTCCCCTTAACGTCATTTCGAGCGTTGGTAAGCGTCGGAGTGAGAGAAAACATAAGAATCGTATGTGAGAGAGAGTCGAGAAATCTCCCAGATAGATGACTGTGACGGTATTCCGGAAAAAGATTTGAGAATTGAGGTCCAGCGGCTGCATCACCGGTCGAAATGACGGGATGCAGAAAGCGCCGTGCTTCGTGGTATACCATTCTCCTGAAATGATTCCACCAAAAGGGAGCCGAGAAAGATGATTTTTCATTTTTCCCGGCTCCCTTTTTGTCCTTTCTCCTCCCGCCGTGCTATGATTAAAAGCAGAAAGCACTTCATTCTGAATTTTCAGGATGCCCGGTCCCTGCCAATGGCTCTGCCCGGCGCCAAGCGTCCCATGAATCCCAATTCTATTCTTTAAGGAGTCCCCATGTCTCTTACCCCTATTATCCTCATTATCCTTACCTTTATCGTAAACTTCATCATGGACTTTTCCTTCTGGTCCATCATGCTGTCTTTAGCCTACATGGGCGGCATGTCCACCGCCGGCAGCGCCAGTGACCTTGACCTTCTGGTGAAGCTTTCCCTGGCCTCCGTGCTCATTCCGGGTATTCTGGCGGAAATCGGGCCCTTTGAAAGGATTTTCGTCTTCTCCCAGGGCGGGCGGAAGGCCTACGGAGAAGATGCCATGCTTCTGGAAGAGGGGCTTCATGAAATCTGCCGCCGGGGAAACCTGGATCCCTCGGACTACCATCTCTACGTGGGACTTCGAAACGAGTACAACGCCTTTTCCCTGGGAAAGAGTATCGTGGTCTTTGCGCCGCTGCTCCGGCAGTTCCCGGAGGGGGAGGTCATCGGCGTCATGGCCCATGAAATGGGACATATCCGGAACGGCCATACCTGGGCGAACCTCCTCTGCGTGGGCATGGAATGGTTCGGCCAGATCATCGTCATGGTGTACAACACCATTTTCTTCATCTGCCGCCTTCTCATCTGGATTCCTTTTCTCGGCATTGTCATCAACCTTTTTGCCCTCTTCATCAGTCTCCAGTACAATATTCTCTACTTCATTCTCCAGATCCCCATGCTCCTTATTTCCCGCTTCGGCAGCCGGAAAGAGGAATATGAAGCGGACGCCTACGCCTGCCATCTGGGCCTTGGCCGGGAACTGGCAGGAGGCCTCCTCCGCATAGAATCCATCTACGGCGGAGGAAACTCCGGCTTCTTCCAGAGCCTCATGAACGACCACCCGGACACCCCCAAGCGGATTGAACGGATACGGAAGATCATGGGGGATAAGCACAGCGCAAATTCCGACGTATGGGACTAAAAGCGTGCCCGGGCAGCGGCCTTCGACCGGGGCTCTGCCCTTTTGGCAAGGCGGTGGCCGGTCGGCCATGGCTAAGGCTGCCGCCTGGGCTCAAGGAAGAATATATACTTTGCGGCGCTATATTATTTGTGCGCCGCATCCACCATTCCTCATTCCTCATTCCTAATTCCTAATCAATAATTAATAAGGAGTTTCTATGAAGGAAAAACTGACAAAACTTCGGAAAGAGAAGCACTGGTCCCGGTACATTCTCATCATTCTGGGCCTTGCTGCCGCCCTTTTCTGCCTTCTTCTCCTTTTTGCAAAAATCCTGAGCTACGGCGCCGCAGGCCTCTTCAACTACGCCGCCTCCCGGCAGGACATGCTCCGGGGCACCATTACCGTGGAGTCCATCACCGCCAATATCCACGGCGGTGTCACCTTTACGAATCTTGCCTGGGACGACCCGGAGGGCAACCCTATCCTCCGGGTCCCTGCCGGCTCCTTCAAGGTGAATCCCTGGGATGTCCTGCAGAAGAGATTTGTCTCCACCACCCTTAAGGAAATCACCCTGGAAAGTCCGGTCTTTGCGGTCCACTTCGACGAAGACATGAACGTGGACTTCGTAAACCGGAAAGAGGGCGAAATCAAGCAGGATAAAGAAAAAGACAGGGAGAACAATAAAAACCTGGAAGACCGGATTTCCAACTTCAACCGCCAGGGAAAGCCCCTGGACTTTACCATCACCGTCCACAACGCACGGATGGAGGCCTTCTACCGGCAGCGGCGGTACCTCATGAACCACGTGGCCATCAACGGCCGCATCAATACCCGCGGCCTGAGCCGGCTCTACATCAAAACCGGTGAATTCGGCGGCACCATGGTGGGGGATGGGGTGGAAGCGGACTGTGAAATCAATTTCAAAGAAAAAGAACTTCCCTCCACCATCACCGTCACCGCCATGGGGGTAGATCCTTCCTCCATGGGCCTTGGCGATGGCATCCACGATAAGATGACCCTCACCGCCTCCGGCAGCGGGCCCCTGGCCCATCCCATCGGAGACGGCACCGTCACCATACCGGAACTCCACGTGCCGGCCCTGGACTTCTACGACGTGAAAGGGGACATCCACTACGACGACGGAGAAATGACCTTTTCCGACGTGAACGCCCGGGTCTACGGCGGCACCGTCACCGCCTACGGCGACTACAACATTGACAGCCGGGCCTATAACATCTACCTCCACGGGGAAGACCTGGACAGCCGCATCCCCACGAAGGAGCCGAAATTCTACTGCCTCGTCACCCTGGACGGCGAAATCCACTGCGACGGCGACGTGAAGCACCTCGTAGCCTTCGGCAACTTCTCTTCAGGCGGAGGCTTCTACAGCCTCATCCCCTTCAACGGTATTTCCGGCACCTTCAACAACCGCTACCGGGCCCTGGACTTCTACGATGTCACCATCGACACCAACTTCGGCCTCATCCGCACCGACGCCTTCCACATCATCGACGGCAAGCTCCATCTGGGTACCATAGAGCTGGTGGACAGGGAAACCGGCAAAACCATGAGCGTCGCCGATGCCAGAAACCGGGAAGGTCCCATGAAGACCATCAAACAGATCCAGCAGAATATAAAGGAAATCAAAGAACAGGCAAAGAATCTGAAGCCGTGAGGGAAGTGGCTTAAGGGTAATGCCCTGCGGGCGAGAGAGCGTGAAAAAATTAGGAATGAGGAATGAGGAGTTAGGAATGGATGTGGCGGCGCACAGTTCATATAGCGCCGCCTTATGAAATCTGATGGCGGCAAAGCCGCAGGACCTTAAGGAAGCGCTGATTAATTCGCAGAGTTAGATTTTATAAGGATTTTTATGCACTGCTTCGTCATAACGTTAACTCCCAATTCTAAAAAAGGCCCCCGATTCCATAGAATCGAGGGCCCTTTTATGCTCTCACTTCACCTCCACCGCAGCGGAGAGGCGGCGGACGGTGTCCTTCAGTTCCGCCAGTTCTTTATCCTGCGCTGCCAGCCGGGTCTCGTAGGAGGAAATCTTCTCATCCTGCGCCTTGACCCGGTCCTGGAGGAATACGATTTCCCGGGCCATGACGGTCTTGGAACAGGACGTATCCCCGGAGCCCCGCCCCAGTTTCAGGCTCACCCCGGCGTTCCACATGTTTTCCCCGTTGCCGAAGCTGCCGCCCAAAGAGAACATAGTTCCCTCATTGGGCCGGTAGAAGGCCCCCAGCGCCATGGCATGGGCATTCCGGTAACTCCCCACGGAAGCGGCGAAATCCCATTTATCATCGGGGTCGAAGTCCAGGGGATGCAGCCCCGCCAGCGCTGCCGCCCCGGCGCCCACCTTATTCACCCGATGCCCCAGGCTGTGGACATCACTCTGGAGGGAGATGATGGAGTCCCCGTTCAATGCCACCTGGTGGTCCAGGGCCTCGATATTTTGTGTCGCGCTGTTATCCTTCCGGATGTAGATACCGTCATTCGATACCCGGGTTTCCTTATATACAGTCCGGCTATTCACCGCATTGGTGGAGTCACCGGCAATGTCGGTATCTGCCACATTGGAAATGGTAGTGCCCCCATTTCCGGCGAGGGTAATCTTCGTCTGATCTACAGATTTTCCATCACTGTCCATATCATACTTTACGGTCCGTCTGCTCAAAGCTTCCAACGCCCGGTTCGTCCCATAAAGCTGACTCCCATTGATGGCGTCGGTGCTGTCCGAAGAAATCCGCCCCGGCGCCACATTGGTAATAACCCGTTGGAGTTGGGTATTAAAATTGCCGACACTGATAATCCCATTTTCCTCAGTAGGATTCCCTGCAAAGTTATAGGTATTTCCATCCAGCGTCATAGACGTCTGGGCTTTCGTAAAATCATAGCTCGTTACTGAACCGGATCCAATAGCAGCGCTATTTTTTAAGGAAGCATTTGCTCCTCCTCCCAATGCTATAGAGTGGTCTGCAGAAGAGCGTGCCGGACCACCATACCGATTATCGAAGCCGATTGCAATGGATCCCTCCGCTTCAGCCTGTGCCACATATCCCAAAGCAATAGCCCCTGCTCCTGAAGCTTTGGAACCATATCCCATACTAGTAGATTCCCATCCTGAAGCTTCGGAACTGGAGCCAACAGCTGTACTGGAATGCTTGGCAGCCTTTGCAGAGTAGCCCAATGCCGTAGAATACTCCCCAGTTGCCGCCGAATCACATCCCAGGGCACTGGATTGGCCACCATAAGCTGTAGAATAAGCACCGATGGCAGTATTATCCGAAGTGGTATCCCTATGCACCTCGAAAACAGGAAGACCATCTTTCTTGACCGGATTACCATCCTCATCGAAAAGCTGCTTGCTATGGGTCAATCCGGTACCGGCATTGGCTCCTCGTCCTATTGCTACGCCATTTTTCCCTGTGCAGAGGCTATGCCGCCAAGAGCGACTCCATCTTTTTCGGAATTACTCTCGAAACCGATGGAAACAGCATAACCCTGCCCCCTGCTTTGATAACCAATAATCACATTACCGGAAGATGGATATTCATAATCCACGAGTTTTTTCCCCTTCGTAATTTTTGTGCCATCATTCTCTTCCGTCCATATCTGCGGATAATCAGAAGAACCATTCCCAATAATTATATTACCAGCAGTTCCTGAGCTATTACCGGATTTTATTTCTTTGCCAATGATAGTCGCATTTGATTCCCCGGTTACTGAACCGATTGCAATGGATGGATCCCTCGAATCATCATTTTTTGCCAGATTATGTAATATAGTAGAATCATCCATAGACCCAGCTGCCCAAACAGGATATCCCACTGTCAATGCCACGAAAAGACAGGCGAGAAGCCTTTTCTTTTTCATTCCCCGCAAAAATACCATGGGTCCGTTCATCATTTCCTGCTCTCTTCCTCCTGATTCCCTACCCCAAAACAAACATCGTATAATTCATAGAATATCATAAGAAGCAAAACGGAATTTATAAATCTTTTTTAGAAATAAGTATAGAAAGAGACTATAGCTAGCTGCATGACCACTATAAATAGATAAAAAAGCTGCTTATCCCAACTTTTTGAAAAGCCCAGCATCCTCCACGACAAGGAAGATTCCTCCGCTCCTGCCGCTTCGAGGCAGATCCATCCCCCGGCCTTTGGCCGTCCCCTTTCTCCAATGGAAAGCGCATCGTGCCAGGGAAGCGCTGATTAATTCGCAGAGTCAGATTTCATAAGGATTTTTATGCA
>NZ_UQKJ01000018.1 GCF_900541605.1 uncultured Dialister sp.
TTGCATGAAAATACAAGAGTATAATCGAACAACGATTTAATCAGTGCTTCCCTGGCGGCCTGTCAGCCAACCAATGGCCTTTCCACACAAAAAGCTGTGAATCCATGGTTTCCCACTTCTTCACAGCTTTTGGTCAATTCATTTTATTTAGCAAAGTCCGTTGCCCTTGTTTCGCGGATGACCACCACTTTGACCTGTCCCGGATACTGGAGTTCTTTCTCGATTCTCTGGGAAATATCATGGGCCAGGATGGTTGTCTGGTCTTCGGAAATCTTTTCCGGTTTCACGATGACCCGAAGCTCACGGCCTGCCTGGATGGCATAGCAGTTATCCACACCGGGGAAGGATTTCGCAATATCTTCCAGTTTGGTGAGGCGCTTGATATAGTTTTCCAAGGTTTCCCTGCGGGCACCGGGGCGGGCAGCGGAAATGGCATCGGCCGCAGCTACGAGGACCGATTCCACGCAGGTCGGTTCCGTATCGCCGTGATGGGACGCAATGGCGTTTACCACTTCCGGCGGTTCATGGTATTTCTGGGCCAGTTCTACGCCCAGTTCCACATGGGTACCTTCCTGTTCACGGTCCACCGCCTTACCGATATCATGGAGAAGACCGGCCCGTTTGGCCAGATCCACATTGGCACCGATTTCAGCGGCCATAATCCCGGCAAAGTAGGAAGTATCAATGCAGTGCTGCAGTACATTCTGTCCATAACTGGTCCGATATTTCAGGCGGCCCAGAATTTTAACAAGGTCCGGATGGATGCCGCGGATACCGCATTCCATGACAGCCTGTTCGCCGGCTTCCCGGATAGCCTTGTCCACATCTTTCTTTGTCTTGGCCACCACTTCTTCAATCCGGGCCGGATGGATACGGCCATCTTTGACGAGGCTTTCCAGCGCCAGCCGTGCCACTTCACGGCGAATAGGATCAAAGCAGGACAGGATGACTGCTTCCGGCGTATCATCGATGATGAGATCCACGCCGGTCAGGGTTTCCAATGCCCGAATATTCCGGCCTTCCCGTCCGATGATGCGGCCCTTCATTTCTTCATTGGGCAGGGAAACTACGGAAACCGTGGTTTCGGAGACCGTGTCCGCCGCATTTCTCTGGATCGCGGAAGCTATGATTTCCCGGGCTTTGGTATCTGCCGTATTTTTGGCTTCTTCCAGGGCACTCCGGATACGGACTGCCTTTTCATGGGTCAGTTCTTCATCGACCCGGGAAAGGATCATATCCTTGGCCTGCTCCGTAGAAAGCTGGGAGATTTCCTCCAGCTTTTTCTGCTGTTTTTCGTAAAGGCCATCCAGCTTTTCCTTCTGTGCTTTCACCTGGCCCTCTTTTTTATCCAGCTGGGATTCCCGCTGTTCCAGGTTTCCGCTTCTCCAGTCCAGGTTATTCTCTTTCTGCACCAGCCGTTCCTCATACTTCTGCAGTTCATCCCGGCGCTGCTTGTTTTCCTGTTCCACCACATCCCGAAGTTTGTGGATTTCTTCCCTGGTCTGTACCATGGATTCCTTTTTCAGGGTTTCCGCTTCCCTGGATGCATTATCCAGCAGTTTCTTGGCATCATCGGCAATCTGTTTTGCCTTTTCTTCCGCAGATCCGATTCTTGCTTCCGCAATCCGCTTGCGAAGCATGTAACCGATTCCGGCGCCTACAGCAGCTGCTATGATGCATCCCACGATGATGTATAGTAAAACTTCATCCAGTGTCAAATCGTTCACCTCTCTCTTTCTTTTTTGTTATTATGCAGGATTATACTATAAAAAAAGCATCTCCCATGGCAGGAGATGCTAAGGCCGAAGCAGATGGATTTCCTTTGATTGAAAGCTTTTCTGTTCAATACAATGAAAGCCTCCCGGATGGAAAAAGCCCGGGATACAGCTATACCGTCGTTATAATTTCATTCCATCCTCCAGCAGCCCGCCGGCATGCCCGTACAGGCATGTCCCTACAAAGGGGCTGCAGCCAAAGGAAATCGGAATATGCGAAGGAATCAGCTTCCTTTATTATATAAATCAGAATCAATCCGTGAAAGGAATGTTCACTTGGTCCAGCATCTGATTCCATTCTAAAATCTTTACATTTTATTGTCAAGAGAATGTATTGGAATTGGGCCTGCCATGGCGCTGCGGACTGACAGTCGAGGCAAAGGCCATCGTCTGGGCTCAAGGGAAATCACGGATTGGGGATATTCGGCGGTCCATTTTCCGGATGATAGATATCAGACTGTCAGATGACAGAAACCAGACCGGTCAGCGGCTCGCAGCAAATCAAATCCATCCTGTGCCTTTGCCTCGGCGCTCTATAAACGGTACGCCGCACCTTGGGCCATAACCGCCGTACACTGCCCGGCGAACCCCTATTTCCCCCGTCCTCCACCGAAAAAGGACCAGACCAGGAGGGCCAGAAAAGCGGCCCAGGACATATAGTAGGAAAGGATATCCAGGGCTGTCAGAATATTAATTACCGTCAGCCCCGCAAGAAAAAGAATGTTCTGCCTGTTTTCCACCCGTCCATCCCGACGGATCAGGTACGTACCGATACCAAAAATCAGAAGATTCACAATCAGTACAGCCGGAAAATAAATGAGGAGCGGCATCATCTGCAGCACGAATCCTCCCAACAGGAGGAGGAGCGTAATGTAGACCCAGGTCATGGACATCAGGCATCTCCTCCATAACTGTCTCCATCTTCCCGGGGAATCCAGACATCCTGGTCCGGATAGAGCCAGCGGAATTCATAGGACGGACTCCAGCGCTGTCCGAAGGCATGCATGGGTACGAGAAGGGATGCCGTGAAATGGGAAAGGTACTGCTTTACACCCCATTCACGGGCCACCTGCTGCCTGGCATCCACAGGAATAAAAGCGATGTCCACCTTCTTTTCCCGGATTTTCGACAATTCCACAAAAAACGCATCCCGGGCATCCCGATTATCCCCATCTTCTTCTCCTGCCCAGTGCCACCAGTTCAGGTCACCGGCATGAAAAATGGTAAGTCCCCCAGCTTCCACCATGAAAGAGCCGCCGGCGTCGGTGGACCCGTACATATGAATCGTAATGCCCCCTTCTGTCACCGTATCCCCCACGTCCATGGAGTGGATGAGAGATGAATCCCTAAGAAGCAGCCGGCAGTCCCGATGGATAAAATACCTCCGGGTTCTGTTCTCAAAACGGGCAATGGCCGGATTGAAATGATCCCCGTGTACATGGCTGGCAAAGAAGTAGAAAGGCTTATCCGTGGATTTCATGAGTTTTTCTACCTGTCCCGCCGGATCCATGTAGTAGTCAAATACGAGAATCATAGATTCCATTTCCACCAAGAACCCACTGTGATGAAGAAAATAAATAACCGGTTTCATACTGCTCTCCCCTGTCCCTCGAACTGATATTTGTGAAATATAATTTTATGATGGTCTTATAAATTTTACCTTTACTGTGTCTTTGTCGGAGACACTGTATAATGATTATAGCATATGAGGTAGAAAGTGGCTGAAGGGGAATGCCTGCGGCAAGGCGGCTCAAGGAGAATAGCCTGCGGCCACCTTTCCCTGCCCCCAAACTGATTATCCCCAAATATATATTCCTTTGACCTTTCCGGGAAGAATAGGTAAAATAGCATTGTATATTTTTACGAGGTACATCATGATTACACACAACACAAAGACCCATCGATTTGAAATTGAATATCCTGAAGGAACCGCTTATCTGGAATATGAAGATAAAGACGGTGTGGTTACCGTGCTTCATACCATTGTTCCCGACGCCCTTTCGGGACAGGGAATCGCTGCCAGGCTGGCCAAAGCCTTTTATGACTGGGTATCCGAGAACCACTATCCCATGAAATCGGACTGCTCTTACATGACGGCCTGGCTGAAACGGAATAAAATCAAAATCTGAAGGCTCCTTTGACCCATTCAAGCAGCCTCAGGGCTGCTTTTTTATTCGTGCTCGGATAGGAGTAATATGTACAGTTCATCACTCTTTCAAAGTCCTGGCACATTCCAGGATACACAAAATACACTCGATATGATTACCAGCCATTTTACGGAATTACTGCGTCTGAAATCCAAAGAACTCTATGAACACTCGGTGCGGGTCTCCAATTATGCCGGCGCCACTGCCGTTTACATGCGGCTCCCGGCCAATGAGATCACCCTGATCCGGTATGCCGGCCTGCTCCATGACATCGGCCTTCTTTCGATTCCCAACCAGATTCTTTCCAAAGTCCCTTACCTTTCGAGGCGGGAACTTTCCCTCTATAAAAAGCACCCGGAACTTGGGGCCAATATGCTGGAATCTGTACCGGGCTGCCAGGACCTGCTTCCCTACATCCGATGCCACCACGAGCGCTGGGATGGCACGGGCTATCCGAAGCACCTGAAAAATGTAAATATTCCCCTGGGAGCACGAATCATCTCAGTCGTCACCTACTACGATGACACCATTTATTCCGCTCCCGACTTCAAGACAAAAACGACTTCTGAAGTTTCCAGGGACATTATGACAGGGTCCGGCATCCTCTTCGATCCGGAAGTGGTTTCCGCTTTTCTGAAGGTCCTGTTCCACAGCAATACGATTCCAAGATAAAAAAGACACCAACCGGTGTCTTTTTTTTACCTGTAAAAAGGTGCTGAAGGGTAACGCCTGACGGCGAAGTGGCTCAAGGGGAACGGTCTTCGCCCGAGGGGAAGGTGCGGCGCACAATTCATATGGCGCCGCAGAGTTTAATTTAGCGGCTTACGCCGCAGAATATCAAACTCGTGCCGCTTTACGAATTGACGCGGCACACCGCCCCCTTGGCCAAAGGCCATTCCCCCTGAGCCACCTTGCCCGCAGGGCATTACCCCTCAGCCACTTTTTTCTCTCCTTTCCCTTCCATTTTCTCGTAAACATCACTCGTCTCAAACCCATGCCTCCAGAAGGCAAGGCCGGCCAGATTATATCTGGAAAGAAGCTGCACCTTGGCGGAGAGGGACTTTTCTTCTTCCAGGTAAACCCGGTGAAGGATACCCCGTTCCCGCCAGGTCAGGGTATACTGCCGGGCATCGGGCTGCCATACCGGCTTTGCGTGGGTCCGTCGGAGAAGGCTGTCCTCATCTTTCATAGCCAGGGTTTTCGACGTCATATAGCCCGGATTTCCGGAATAAATGCGAGTGTAAAAAGGCAGGCCAAGAATAAGCTTTTCCGGCGGCACCATGGCCGTGAGAATGGGAATATTCTTATCGAGCCAGGAATAGGAAGATACGGATCCCGCATATTTACTGGTACGAGGCGTTTCATCATAGCCCATGATGATTTCATAATCACAGTATGCTGAAAGGGCTTCCCGGTCGTAACAGAGACTCCAGGTGGGGGAACCGGCATTATAAACTGTAATGTCGGCGGTGAGTTTCATACTGTTTTCATGGAGGGGCCGAGAAAGTTTTCCCATGAATGAGGTGTAGAGGTCCCTATCCTTTGGGTCCATATTTTCAAAATCCATATTGTACCCATAGAGACCATATACTTCACCCACTGCCGTCATAGTGGAAATGACATGGTCCTGCCGCTTCTGGTCCCTCATGAAGGATGCCGTCTTTTTCACTTCAAAATCATTATGGATGAGGGGCATCACGGAAAGTCCATGGTCCTTTGCCTGTTTCAGATAGGAAAAGTTCCATTTACAGGTGCCTTTCTCCATATCCTCATAGCTTCCGATAGAAGGGGACAGGATGTGGTTTCCCGAAAGGTTTTCAAATCCCCCTGATTCCATGGGATACGAAAAATTTACATCCCAGAGCACCAGTGGCCGCCGGGAAAGATCCATGGTGTTTTCCTTCTTCTCCTTCCGGACCTTTCCGGATTTGATTTTCTGCACCGATAATTCTTTTTTCTTGTCTTTATAGATATAAGTCAACCCTGCCGGTTCACTGAAATAGGAGAAATCCACGTACTTTCCCCCATTGATTTCCGTATAGGGAATTTCCACCCTTTCTTCCGATGTCATCCCCTTTGGCGTAACCAGCACATAGAGCTTATCGGAGTCCCAGGTGACTTTCCAGCGATTTCCCTTCGTCAGCACCACCGGCGCCGTGTAAAAGGAACCATCCATTTCATAGGCGGAGAAATCTTTCAGCCCATCGCCTTTAAGCTTTACGGTTACCGGGGATGCGGCAGAAACCGCCGGCCATAGTGCCATCATTGCCAATAGGGCTGCCGCTACTTTTTTAATCAATTATGATTCCCTTCTTTCACAGCAAACCGGCGCATCATGGAGACGAGATTCTTCGTTTCCAGAAGGGCCATCATATCCTGTCCCCTTTCCAGCACACCGGGCTCCCGGGCAAGGAATCGAAGGAATCGGTCCATGACCTTTCTCTCCTTCCTGGGATACCCCGGAATCCGGACAGTCCTCCCCAGCACCTCTCCGGCCATCATTTCCATAAGGGCCGGGCGGAAATAATATTCGGCCACATAATTTTCAATCCAGTAATCATGCAAGGTCTTCCTGAACCGGGCGGTGCGGGGCATGAAATCCATGTACAGCAGAAGGCCATCATGGATTCCGGCCCAGAAATCACTGAATCCATAATCAAAGGCTCCATCCTCCTGGGCATCCACATAGCTGAGCGCATCGCCGGAGACAATATGAATTTTATCGCCATGGGGGAACCAGGGCAGGATTTTTTCCTTAAAAAGGGCTATGACATGGGGATTCAGTTCCACCACCGTTACCGACTCCACCCCATTTTTTTCCGATGCCATGAATGCATAGTACCCCAGGCCCAGTCCATAGGTAATGACCCGGCCCCTGGCCCGCCGGATGGGTTCTCTCATGGATTCAATTTCACTCAGTACCAGGCTCATCCATACTTCCCCATTTTCCAGAAGTACAGGAAACGTCACCTTTCCGTCAAAGAATCCTGCCGTCTGGGCCCGGAAAGGATCTTCCTCCGAAAATCCTTCATGGTAAGTCTGGACAAATTCGCCGGGAAGATAATCGTTCACTGTAAGCGCCAGATGATGGGCCATCGTCTTTCCTTCCACACGGACATGACGGAAATAGGGGTTATCCATAATTTCCTCCGGCGAATGGCGGGTGATGCGGGATGATATCCTGTCAAACAGGGCATCCCCTATTTCTTCTTCCCCCATATACCGGGACAGGTCCGACCAGGGACGGTAGTCGCCGGCCCTTTCAGAAAGATTATAGGCCGCCTCATCCACAAGGTCCCCGAAGGCGGTCTCTGTCACCGAGGAAATAAGGTAGTCTTCCCCCTTCTGTGAAAGGGATTTGAAATCCATATCCGACAGGTAAAGATGGTCTGCCACTTCTCCCATCAGCATATCTTCCGCCACAGCGGACAGGAGGAACTTCTTCCAGAGCTCCCCTGCCATGATTCGGGTATCCGTATTCTTTCGTATTTCCATATGTCACCGGTCCTGGTCATAAATTCTTTAAACAGTACTATTGTATCAGCAGTTCCCTGTGTATCACAAGGGGACATACACGACATATATGACCCAATGCTTGCCCATATCCAGAAATGGGACTAAAGGTAGTCCAGCCTTCCCGGCCGCTGACGGCCAGCAGCCAGGGAAACGAAGTTTCCCTGCTGCCTTTAGCCCAATTCCCGGGTATGATATAATAAAGATTATTGAAATAAAGGGACAGTCCGTAAAACACTGTTTCTGAATCATAATGGGAGGGATACCATTGCGTTTTTACAAAAAAATCTGCGTTCTGGCCATGGCGGCCTGCCTTTCGGCCTTTGGCTCCACCGCCTTTGCCAGCACCATTCTTCTTGTTCCCCAGGACGACCGGCCCGTGAGCCTTGACTATACGGTGAATACGGCAGAAAGAGCCGGTTATACGGTGCTCACGCCGCCAAGGGCCTACCTTTCCGGGAAAAATTTCCGTGGCAGTCCGGACCTCATCTGGCGGTGGGTCGAACAGAATATGGTCCGCGCCGATGCGGCAGTTCTTTCTACAGATACCCTCATTTATGGTGGCCTCGTGGATTCCCGGAAGCACAACGAACCTCTTACCACCCTCATGGCCCGGGAAAACAGGATTCGTGCCCTCCATGCCCAGTATCCGAAGATTCCCATTTACGGATTCGGCACCATCATGCGGACTCCCTATGCTTCCAGCGGTGGCGTGGAACCCTACTACTACAGCAAGTACGGCAATGACCTCTACCGGCTCTCCGGACTCCAGGACAAGATGGATGCCGGGAAAATCACACCCGATGAAACGGCAGAACTCCTGTCCCTGAAGCTTTCTATCCCTTCCGAATACCTGCAGGACTGGTTCAAACGGCGCACAAAGAACAATACCATCAACCGCATGCTCATTAAGGATACGAAAAGCGGCGTTTTTGCCTATTACAGTGAAGGCCATGACGACAACAGCAAAAACTCCCAGTCCACTTTGGAATCCCGGTACCTTGCGGCAGATGCCAAAGGACTGCCAGAAAGCCGGTACGGTTCCTTCCCCGGCGCCGACCAGCTGGCACTGCTTCTCATTGCCCGGTATCATGATGACAGCCATCACCTGAAGCCTGCCTTCTCTGTCATTTATCCCCTGGGCCGGGCAGAAAATACGGTCCCCAGCTATGAAAACCAGCCTATCGGGAAAACCATCAGCGAACATATTGCTGCTGTGGGCGGTGTCATGGCCGGCAAAAACGTACCGGACATCGTACTGGCCGTGAATACCCCTATCGCCTCCACCGGCGAATCGGGTCAGTTCAGCAACTTCGGCATGATGAAACAGAGCACCACGGATTTCATGAATGAAGTGAAAAATGTCATCGGCCGGGGTATCCCCGTATCCATGGTAGACGTGTACTTTGCCAACGGCTCCGACAACACCCTCATGAACCTCATGGTCAAGGATGATCTCCTCTATAAAGTGGCCGCCTACAACGGCTGGAATACGGCATCCAACACCATCGGCTATGCTATCGCCCAGGCCATCCTGGCCCCCAATATGTCAGCAGAGGACCATAAGAACATGCTCACCGAGCAGTATATCGATAACTGGGCCTACCAGGCCAACGTGCGGAAAAATATCGCCCGCATGACAGAACTGGAAACAAACGGTACCACCCCCACCCCTGCCATCAAACAGGAAATGATTGCGGAAGTCCAGGAATTCGCCAAGAAGAAAATGGGGCTGAATCCGGCTACCGTTTCCGCCGATTTCCCCTGGAACCGGCTCTTTGAAATCAACGCCCTCGTTTCAACAAAACCGAAATATACCGTATACCTCACCCGGGCAGAACAGCAGAGAATCGCTGAAGAAAAGGCAAAAGCCGAGGCAGAAGCCAAAGCAAAGGCCGAAGCGGAAGCCAGAAAGAAAGCCGGCCAGCCGGCAGCTCCTGCCGCTTCGGATGGACAGCCCGCACCGGCTGACCGGGGAATCGACACAGCCCCCGATGACAGCGGTGACATCTCAACGATTGTAATCAATAAGTAAAAGGGCTTCGCCGGGCTGCGGCCTACGGCCGGGGCTCTGCCTGCGGCATGGCTGTGACTTCGTCAGGGCTCAGGCTGACGCCTGGGCTCAAAGAAGAATTATATATTTTCTTTCTTAAGCTTTCACCTTGCTTTCAGGCAGAGATTTAACAGAGTCAGAGCCCCTGGCCGAAGGCCAACAATAATGTCCCCTTTCCTTATAAGCACAGCGCCGGAACCCGGTTGACGGGCACAGAGAAATGAAAGCCACAACCTTTACGAATCCTCCATACATACGAACGTATATTTAGCCACATACGTCCCCTTTTGCACGACATTCACCCATACGTAAAAAACGCCATGAAAAGGTCATCCTTTTCATGGCGTTTTCTTATTCTCCTTTTACCTTTTTCTTCATTTCCACCGCCGATTTCAAGGCGCTTTCCGACGAATCACTGCCGGAAATCATGAGAGCGATATCCTTCAGATGTTCCTCCGAATCCAGGAGCACCGCCTTCGTCGCTGTCCGACCGTTAGACACGGTCTTCACAATCTTGTAGTGCCTGTCTGCGGCACAGGCCGTCTGGGGCAGATGGGTAATACAGAGGACCTGGATGGAATGGGACAGGAGCGCGATCTTCCTGGCCACCTGGAGACCCACTTTTCCGCTGATACCCACGTCAATTTCATCGAATATAAGGGTCTGCTGCCGGAGAAGGTTGGAAATCACCATTTCAATGGCAAGGGCGATACGGGAAATTTCACCACCGGAAGCAGTATCTTTCATGCTCCGGAGAGGCTCCCCGGGATTGGCGGAAAAGTAAAATTCCATTTCCGCCGCTCCATTGGGAAGCGGTGTCTTCTGGGGCATCAGGTGCAGTTTCATCCTTGCATTTTCCATGCCCATATCCTTCAGGGAAGCTACTACCTTTTTCAGGATGATTTCCGAAGATTTGAGACGAGCGCTGCTGAGAACCTCCGCCTTCTTCATGAGCGTTTCCGTGAGGTCCTCATAGTTCTTCTGCAGTGCTTTATTGTCGTAGATAACTTCCTTCAGGGAATCATATTCTTTCTGGGCCTTTTCCGCATAGGAAAGAACGTCGGCAAGCTCCGGACCGTATTTCCGTTTCAGTTCCTGGATCACCTCATTCCGGTCCTGCAGGGCCGCCAGGTCTTCTTCCGAGAAATCGCTGGTAGAAAGGTACTCTTCCATACTGCCGATGGCATCTTCCAGGGCAAAGGAAGCACTGCGAATGGACTCCAGCACCGGGCCCAGGGTATCATCATATCGGGCAGCGGTGGACAGTTCCCTGTCCGCCTCCGCCATGGCATCCTGGGGTCCCCCATCGGCGGTGATGGTATCCAGGGCATTATGGATGGAACGGATAATCTTTTCATGATTCTGGAGGACCCGGAGCTTCTTCTCCACTTCCTCGTCCTCCCCTTCCTGGAGACCGGCGGAACGGATCTGGTTCAGTTCCCAGTCCAGGATATCGAGCCGCCGCTCCCGCTCCTGTTTCCGTTCCTTGTAATCTTCCAGGGCATCCTTCAGTTTCTTCCATTCCCTGTAGGATTCCCGATAAGACTGATAAGCCTCAGCTGCTTCCTCAGTGCCGGAATCTACCATCCGTTCACAGAAAGGTATGGACAGGAGCTCCATATTATCATTCTGTTCATGGAGACGAACCAGTTTCTTCCCCAGTTTCTGCAGCTGCTTCACGGTACAGAAATTGCCGTTGATGGTGCACAGTCCCCTTCCGGAACGGTTCAGCTTCCGGGAGAGAATCACCTGGCTACCTTCTCCCTCCAGCCCTTCTTCCCGAAGTTCTTCCACCGTTTTCCGGTCGGCATAGAAGACTCCTTCTACCTTGAAGAAATCGGCACCCGTACGGATGAGGTCCGTCCTCGCCCTGCGCCCCGTCAGCACGGCGAGGGCATCGATGAGGATGGATTTCCCCGCTCCTGTCTCGCCGGTGAAAACGGTAACTCCAGGGCCAAACTCTATGACCGTATCCTCTATGATGGCAAAATTAACGATATGCAGACTTTGCAGCATGGCTCCCCCTCATCAGGACTTCAGCATGCCCTGGATCCGTTCAAGAAGCACCGGCACATCCTCCGGTGTCTTCAGAATGATGAGAACCGTATCATCCCCTGCCAGAGTGCCGATGATCACATCATACTTGGAATGGTCAATGGCGAAAGCCACGGAAGATGCAGAGCCCGGAATCGTATGGAGTACCACCATGTTCATGGCAGAATCGATCTTCACCACCGCCTCCTGGAAAAGGATAGCCGTGTGGCTCTTGGACATGACACTCTGCTTCTCATTGGACAGGGCATACCGATAATGGCCATTCTTGTAGGGAATCTTAATGAGCATGAGATCCTTGATATCCCGGGACACCGTGGCCTGGGTTACGGCAATTCCTTCCTTCCGGAGAGCCTCTGCCAGCTCTTCCTGGGTCTCAATGACCTGGTTCTGGATGATTTCCTTAATTTTCATGACTCTATAACGCTTCATAAAACTGCTCCTTTTCGAAAGATACATATGCATAATTGGAATAAAATCATTGTATATTTTCTCAATTCTATAGCATTTCCGCCGATTGGTCAATTGATTTTCTGCATAAAGATAAATATTATTCAATTAAAAGGCAGATTTTTGCATTTATTCGATTATTTATTCAGCATGATCGGCAAAAAGAAAAATTTGTGCAAATGGATTGCATTAAAAATAATGCATAAAAAGGGGAACTCTGTTATAATGAGGAAAATAGAAAACGCAAAGAGGGATATATGATATGGATAACTATATAGGAAAACATTTACTCATTGACTGTTATAACTGTGACTCCGACAACATGGAGTCCCCCCGAAAAGTGCAGGAAGCCATCCACGATGCCGCCGAAAAAATCGGTATGGCCGTGAACGATACCTTCTATCTGGACGGAGAAGAAGAAATCATTGCAGCTGCCTACGGTCCGAAATCCCACATCTGCATCCATGCCTACCCGAAACTGGGCTATGCGGCCGTGGATATCTACAGCTTCGACCAGGACCTGAAACCCGCCCGCACCATGGCGGTACTCCGGGCTTCCCTGCATCCGGAAAAAATCCGGGCCACCTCTGTAAAGCGGGGCAACATCAACCCGGACATGAAGCCAAATATCAAGTCTAAATCCACTACGCTCCATAAGTTCAAGAATACGAGAAACCAGATGAAAACAGCCGGTCAGAAAGTAGCCAATTACATGCGTCATAAAAATGAAAAACGGGATACCCTGGGACCGGAGTAAGAATGACAAACGCCGTGAAAGATCTTCTTTCACGGCGTTTTTTATATAGCCAACCCTATGCAGACGGACAGCGGCCTTGAGCATTGAGCCTCGAGCAGGACAGGCTATGCGGGCCAAGTGACGGATGGATAAGTGAGCGGATGAACGGGCAGGACCGGCCTGCTGTCAGGAAAGCCGATAATCCTGTGGTACTTCCGTCAGAATCCTCAGCCCGTTGGGCAGATCTCTTGTGGAAAGAGAACCTGCTAATGATGGCAATCAAAAGGCGGCGCACCGTAATCAGTGCGCCGCCAAATGTATATTCTTTCTTAATCAAAGGCCGCAGCCCGAACCGTCAGGTCCCTGTTTCACAGCTTACGCTCTCAGCGTAATGCCTTCTTTATCCAGTGCCTTCACGATCTTATCGATCCAGCTGTCCACTTCCTTATCGGTGAGTGTACGGTCTTCAGCGCGGAATGTGAGATTGTAGGCCATGCTCTTATAGCCTTCCTTCACCTGTTCGCCCTGATAGAGATCGAAGAGGCGGAGCAGTTCCAGATGTTTGCCGCCAGCCTTGCGGATAATGTCTTCCACTTCATCGTTCGTGAACTTTGCCGGTACCAGGAGGGACAGGTCCCGGGACGAAGCCGGGAATTTCGGAATTCTTGTGTAGTCGATGGTTTCATCCATGAGCTTCAGGATATGAGGCATGAAAATAACGAAACCGTAGATTTCCTTCTTAATATCCCATTTATCGGTAACTGCCGGATGAATCTGGCCGAAGGACATGAGTACCTTGCCGTCTTTTACGAAGTCCGCAGAAATGCCGGGGTGGAATACGGGGTATGCGGACCGGCGGATATCATAGTCCCGGACGCCCAGGGCAGCGAGTACGTCTTCCATAATGGCTTTCACGTCGAAGAAATCATATTTTCTTCCTTTGTTCGGATATCCCGCTTCTTCAGGACTGCCGCAGAGGAGACCGGAGAACAGTTCGTATTCATAGGGCAGCTCTGTCAGGGGCAGTTCCTTTGGCTGGTATACATGGCCCGATTCGAAAATCGCCACTTCCTCATTCTTCTGGGACAGGTTGTACACCAGGGTGTGCATAAGTCCCGGCAGGAGGGTTGTCCGCATATCCGGATATTCTTCGGAAATGGGGTTCATAATGGGGATAGCGTTATACACCTTGTGACCCCAGGGGAAATTCAGCTTTTCCAGGTCCTTCTTGTCCATGAAGCTGTAGTTCACCACTTCTGACAGGCCGTCAGCCACCAGGGCATCGGTCACCCGGAAAATGGCATCCTGCTCTTTGGACATGGTACCCTTGGCGATGGCGCTCCAGGGGGTGGTGATGGGGATATTCTTGTATCCATAGACCCGTGCCACTTCTTCTGCCAGGTCCGGCATGCCGTCCAGGTCCAGCCGGAATTCCGGTACCGTCACTGTCAGGGTTCCATTATCCTCTTCCACCTTGAAATAGAGATCTTCCAGGATCCGGATCATCTGCTCCTTGGGCATATGGATGCCGATATAGTCATTGATCCGGTCCACCGTAGTTTTGATGACCTGGGGCTCTGCCTTTACCGGGTATTCATCAAGCATGCCCTTGGCCGTGGCAGCAGCGCCTTCCTCTTCCAGAAGCTGGCAGATGCGGTTGATGGCCATTTCACTGCGGGCGGGGTTGATCCCCTTTTCATAGCGGCCGGAAGCTTCACTCCGGAGGCCCAGGCGGCGGGATGTCCTGCGGATAGAAGCGGAATCAAAGACTGCCGCTTCCAGGAAAACATTCTTCGTTTCATTGGTAACTTCAGAATCCAAGCCACCCATGACGCCGGCTACGCAGGCTGCTTTATCATCGCCATCCGCAATGACCAGGTCCGCCGGTGTGAGGTCCCGTTTCTGTCCGTCCAGTGTGACAATGGTTTCCCCTTCATGGGCAAACCGGCAGGTCAGGGAGTGGCCGGCCACCTTGTCATAGTCATAGGTATGGAGGGGCTGTCCGATTTCCAGCATCACATAATTCGCAGCATCTACTACATTATTAATAGGACGGATCCCATTGCTGCGGAGACGGTTTTCAATCCATTCCGGAGACCGGCCGATTTTTACATTTTCCAGGAGACGGCCGCAGAACCGTTTGCAGAATTTCGGATTTTCTATATGGACAGAAGCCCTTCCTTCAATAGGAGCCCCCTCTTCTTTCACCGCAATTTCCGGAAGACTTACTTTTTTCCGGAAAATAGCACCGGTTTCCAAAGCCATGCCGATCATGCTGAAGCAGTCTGCCCGGTTTGCGGTGAGTTCCATTTCATAGACCACATCGTCCAGATCGTAGAGCTTATGGATATCCTCTCCCACCGGTGTATTCTCCGGAAGAATGAGGATGCCCTCTTTATTGAGGCTTGGGAACAGATTATCATCCATCCCCAGTTCGCCCAGAGAACACATCATGCCTGCAGACTTCACGCCCCGAAGTTTGCCGGCCTTGATTTTAATATCCCCGAACCGGAGTCCGCCGGGTGCCTTATTATCGTGGGCCGCCGGTACATGGGCACCGTGAAGGGCGCAGGGAACGATCTGACCCACCTTCACGTTGGAAGCGCTGGTGACGATCTGCACCGGTTCCTCTTCTCCCACATCCAGCTGGCATACCAGCAGGTGGTCTGCGTCCGGGTGCTTTTCTACGGAAAGAATCTTCCCGGTCACCACGCCTTTGATGCCGCTGCCGGGGCGAATCACATGCTCTACAGGGATTCCGTCCACCGTCAGCGTTTCCGCCATGTCGTCGGGATCCATTCCTTTAATATCCACTAAGGTGCTTAACCATTTCAATGATACGTTCATCTATGTAATCTCCCTTCCATTAGAACTGCTTCAGGAACCGTACGTCATTTTCAAAGAAATTGCGGAGATCGTCAATTCCATAAAGCAGCATGGCGATACGTTCGATACCCATGCCGAAAGCAAAGCCGCTTACTTTTTCCGGATCATAGCCATTGAGCTTCAGCACCATGGGATGAACCATGCCGCAGCCCAGGATTTCCAGCCAGTCCGGATCCCCGTCTTCCTCACCGGTCCGGGCAGCAAAGGAAATATCTACTTCCGCCGACGGTTCGGTGAAGGGGAAATAGCTGGCCCGGAAACGGATCTTCGTGTCGGAGCCAAAAAGGTCCTTCAGGAAGATTTCCAGGGTCCCCTTGAGGTCTGCAAAGCTGATGCCCTTATCCACTACGAGACCTTCGACCTGGTGGAATACGGGAGAATGGGTGGCATCGTTATCCCAGCGGAACACCTTGCCCGGGGCAATCATGCGGATTGGAGAATTGGGTGTATGCTTCCGGAGAGTTCTCGCCTGTACCGGAGATGTATGGGTGCGGAGAAGAATATCCGGCGTAATGTAGAAGGAATCCTGCATATCCCGGGCCGGATGGTCCTTCGGCAGGTTCAGGCATTCGAAATTGTAGTAATCCTGTTCGATTTCCGGCCCCTCTTCTACGGAATAGCCCATGCGGACGAAGGACTTCATGATTTCCCGAAGCGCCTTGTCCAGGGGATGGAGATGGCCGATCTTCTGGTGCCGGGCAGGAAGAGTGATATCTACGGTTTCGTGTTTAATCTTTTCTTCCAGCCGTTTCGCCTTCAGTTCCTCCATCTTGGCAGTAAGGGCTTCTTCCACGTCGCTCCGGACCTGGTTTGCCATGGCACCGATTACCGGCCGCTGGGCAGCGGAGAGATCCTTCATGCCCCGGAGGATAGCGGTGAGCTTGCCTTTCTTGCCCAGGAAAAAGACCCGGGTATCCTGCAGGCTCTTTTCATCCATGGAGGCTGCGATTTTTTCCTTTGCATCCTTCTCCAGGGAATCCAGGTCCACCTTCATAAAGGAAACGATCTTATTCCGTACTTCGTCAGCCAGTCCGTCCAGCGCCTTCCTGTCATCGCCGTCCAGCTTCTTCATATCATTCAGGAAGCCCGCCAGTTTTCCCTTCACCTTTTCATAGGCTTCCTGCTTCTTACTGTCATCATTGCAGATGTCAAGCATTTCCTGGGCTTTCGCCTTCAGCTCATCCAACTTATTGTCCATTACTGTACCTCCTGTATATTCTACAAGACCCCATGACTTTCTGATTTCAGAATAACCACAAAAAAAGACCCCGCCCCGAAGGGGCGAAGTCATATCCGCGGTACCACCCTGATTTGTACTCAAAAGCCATAACGCAGCCCTGCGTCCGACCTACTCCGTTCAGCCGGCAGCTCAGAAGTGAACTAAGCCATCCCGATTCTTTCCGGTGTTCCACTATCGCCGGATCCCTGCGAAGAATCACGTGAGAGCTCTTTCTTCCTCATCGCTTCGTGTATAGGACTATTTTAAAATCTCCATAGCTATTTGTCAATGGGCGAATGAACAGGTTGCTGAGTGAACGTGCGAACGGATGAAGGCATTGAGCTGTTCAGGCTCGTGGGCGAGTGTTGAGCCCACCAAAAAACGGCGCCGAAGCGCCGTTTTTCCGGTTTCTTAATAAATGGCCGCATTGGCGATGACGAGCCGCTGGACCTGGTTTGTACCTTCGTAGATCTGCATGATTTTTGCATCCCGCATGTATTTTTCGTTCGGGTTTTCCCGGGAGTAGCCGTTGCCGCCCATGACCTGGACTGCGGTGGTGGTGACTTCCATGGCTGCGTCGGAGGCGAAGCATTTGGACATGGCGGAGAAGAGGGGTGCCTTTTTATCGCCGGTCATCTGCATGATGCAGGCTTTATGGACGAGGGCTCTGGCGGCTTCTGTCTTCATGACCATGTCGGCGATCATTTCCTGTACCATTTCGAAGGAAGCGATTTTCTGGCCGAACTGTTTTCTCTGGTGGGCGTAGTGGATGGCGTTTTCCAGGGCTGCCTGGGCGATACCTACGGAAATGGCACCGACTACGGGGCGGGATTTCTGCAGGGTTTCCATGGCGATGCGGAAGCCCATGCCTTCCCGGCCTACCCGGCATTCGGCGGGGATGAAGCAGTCGTCAAAGATGATTTCCGACGTAGCGGAGGCGCGGATACCCATCTTGTCTTCTTCTTTGCCGATGGAAAGGCCTTTGGTATTCCGATCTACGATAAATACGGTGAGGCCCCGGATGCCGCCGGATTCCCTGGTATTGGCGAAGAGGGTAATTTTGTCGGCAATGGGGGCGTTGGTGATGAAGCACTTGGTGCCGTTCAGGAGGTGGCCGCCGTCCACTTTCTTTGCCCGGCAGGAAACGGCGCCGGCATCGGAACCGGCTCCCGGTTCGGTCAGGGCAAAGCAGGACATGCCGCCCCGGTTCAGGCAGTCAAAGTAGGATTTCTTCTGTTCATCGTTCCCTGCAATGAGCACCGGGAAAGAGGCCAGGGAATTCGCTGCGCACACGGTGGCCACACCGGCGCATCCTTTGGCCAGTTCTTCGGCAATGAGGGCCACCGTCAGAAGCTCCAGGCCCGCGCCGCCGTATTCCTTCGGCACCGACAGCTGGGTCATGCCGGATTGTTTCAGGATGTGGAGCAGTTCTTCATCCATAATGCCGCTTTTATCAATATCCAAAGCTCTGGGTGCAATTTCTTTCTGTGCAATATCCCGTGCCAGGGCTACCAGTTCTTTCTGCTGTTCTGTCAAATTAAAATCCATGTTCGTCCCTCTTACAGTAATAACGACCCTGCGGTCTGTCTGATGGCTGTACATTATCTTCTTTATTATACCAAAAAAACCGGTGGATGACCACCGGTTGGAAAAGGAAAATATGGTTTGCCAGCTATTTCACCCATACAGGTAAATGGGACTGAAGGTTGTGGGTGAACATCGCTTCGTTCACCGGGTGGTGGGTGCTTCGCACCGGGGGCATAAGGTGCCTATACGGCTTCGCCGCCATTGTTCAGACAGCCGCCGCAGGCGGCAAATCCACCAACAGCCCCCGCTTCAACGAGCGCAGCGATGTTGAAGCCACAACCCGGTTGGCGAGCGCCAGCGATGCCAACCCACAACCTTTACGCCCCCTTCACCAGCTGGACCGCCGCTCTATTATTCGTAATGCAGCGCGTCGATCGGGTTCAGCTTTGCCGCTTTCTGGGCGGGGTAGAGGCCGAAGACGAGGCCGATGAATACGGAGAAGAGGAAGGAACCCAGGATCGGCGTCACCGAGAGGACGGTAGTCAAGGTGCTCACGTGGGGAATGACCTTGGAAATACCGATGCCAAGGATGACCCCGATGAGGCCCCCCGCCACGCTGACGGTGACGGACTCAATGAGGAACTGTACCACAATCATGGAGTACGTGGCTCCCAGGGCTTTGCGGATACCGATTTCCCTGGTTCTTTCCGTGACGGAGACGAGCATGATATTCATGATGCCGATACCGCCGACCAGAAGGGAAATGGCAGCGATGCTGCCCAGGAATATGGTGAGGGTCTGGGTGGTGGATTTCATGGTTTCCATGATTTCCTGCGAATTCTGGATGGAGAAATCGTCTTCCTTCCCCGTCTGGATGCGGTGGCGGGTACGGAGGAGGTTCGTCACGTCGGATTCGATCTGGGTGAGGTCATCGGCTTTATCTGCGGAGATGACCACGTTATTCACGTAGGTAATGTGAAGCATCCGTTCCTGGACCGTGGTGAAGGGAATGAGGATCCGGTCGTCCTGGTCCATGAAGGAGTAGCCCTTTTCGTCCAGTACCCCGATTACCGTGAAGGGGTCTCCGTGAATGCGGACTTTCTGCCCCACCGGCGATTCATCGCCGAAGAGGTTCGTGGCCACGGTTTTCCCGATGACGCAGACCCGGGAACGGTTATTGTATTCCTTTTCTGTCCAGAACCGGCCTTCCGCCACGTCAAGGCTGGAGAGGGTGGCATAGTCCCTGGTGCAGCCATAGATCCGGGTGGTCCAGTTCTTATTGCCGTTCACGATGAGGTAGCTCGTATTGACGAGGGGGGCCGCAAAGGAAATATTGGGCAGGTTTTTGATGGCCAGGTAATCCTTGTAGGTCAGAGTCTGCATGGAACCGGCCGCCGGACGGACACCGGGCTTACGGCCGGTGCCGGGGGGTGACGGTGATGGTATTGGAGCCGAGACTGGAAATATTGCTTTCAATCTTGTTCTGCACCCCGTAGCCGATGGACATGAGGGCAATCACGGCGGCCACGCCGATAATGATGCCCAGCATGGTGAGCAGGGACCGCATTTTGTTGCTCACAATGGAGCCCCAGGCCATGAGGACGCTTTCGAAATAAATATTTGTCATGGCAGCGGCCCCCTTATGTCTTTGCTGATATGGCCGTCGGACAGGATGACATGGCGGGATGCATAGCCGGCCACGTCGATTTCATGGGTAACGAGGATAATGGTCTTTCCCTCTTGATAGAGACGGGAAAAGATTTCCATCACTTCCCTGGTGGACTTGCTGTCCAGGTTTCCTGTCGGTTCATCGGCCATAATGATGGCGGGGTTATTGATGAGGGCCCGGGCAATAGCCACCCGCTGCCGCTGGCCGCCGGACATTTCTGCGGGCATATGGTGGATGCGGTCGCCGAGGCCCACGGACTCCAGCATCTTCGTGGCCCTTTCTTTCCGTTCATTCTTGTAAAGGTTCCCATAAATCATGGGAAGGATCACGTTATCCAGGGCCGACAGCCGGGGCAGCAGGTTGAAGCTCTGGAATACGAAGCCGATTTTCCTGTTTCTCGTGTAGGCCAGTTCGCTGTCCGAAAGGTTGGCCACTTCATGGCCGTCGAGCTCGTAGGAGCCCCTTGTGGGACGGTCCAGACATCCCAGGATATTCATCAGCGTGGACTTCCCGGCACCGGAAGGCCCCATGATGGATACAAATTCTCCCTTGTGGATGTCCAGGTCGATATGAGTCAGCACCGGCACTTCTTCTTTGCCGATGTAGTAACTCTTGCCGATGCCCCGCAGCCTGATGACTACGGAACTTTTTTCTTCAGATCCCATCATTACATGGGTCCCGGGCCGCCACGGTTGTTCTTATTGGTGGGCGTGGACTTTTCAGAAGAAACGGTGCCGCTGACTACGATTTCACTGCCCTCTTTCAGGCCATCCAGCACTTCCACTTCCTTGTCCGTGGTGATGCCGGTGGTGATATAGGTCTTCTTCACGCCGTCCCCGTCTTTTTCATAGACGTAGGAACCTTCCGTATCGCTTCTGACGGCGGTCACCGGAATGACGAGGGCGTTATCGCTTTCCCGGCCTTTGATGGTAGCCCGGGCAGTCATGGACGGGTAAAGGCCGTCCAGCTCATCCTTATTGATTTCCACATACACCGTGTAGTAAACGACGGAGCTGGAGGAGGAGCTGCTGGAGCTGGAAGAGGAGCTGGAGGAATACTGTTTCTTGGAAATATTGGTGACAATACCGTGGAAGGTCTTGTTCGGGTAAGCGTCTACCGTAAATTCGACGCCCTGCCCCACTTTCACTTCGCCGATATCCGTTTCATCCACCAGAAGTTCGATACGCATGGTAGACAGGTCTGCCACACTCACGATGACCATCTGGCTGGACAGGCCCTGGGACACAGTCTCCCCTTCCTTCATGGGTTCCCCAATGACCGTGCCATCCATGGGGGATGTGATGACCGTATCATTGACGTCGGCCTGGGCTTTGTCATAGGCAGCCTGGGCATTCAGGTAATCCAGGCGGGCATTATCCATGGTCTGGTAAGAAATGGCCCCCTGCTGGTACAGGGAATTCAGACGTTCATAGTAGGATTCCTTATTTTCCAGGGTATTCTGGGTCTGCTTCATGGTGGACGTCAGGGCCTTGGATTCGATGGTGGCCAGGACTTCCCCCTTCGTTACTTTTTCATTCTGCTTCACGTACACCTTTTCCAGGGTGCCCGATGCGGTGGCGGAAAGGTCGACACTGTTATCGGGCTCAATGGTACCGGTGGCGTCAATGGTGAGGGCAATATTATCCCTCCCTACGGTACCCAGGGTGTAATTGTCCTTCTTTGTCTGGTGGGTGTGGCTGTACCAGTACCAGCCTCCGCCGCAGGCAATGATGATTATGATAATCAGGGCTATAAGAGCCTTATGTTTTCCCAATATAATAGCCTCCTTTGTGGCTGAACAAATCCAATCTCCCTTTGGATTGCATTTATTATATCACGCCGTGGAGTTCCTAAGAATAGTTATTAACAATAAATATAGCGGGGAGGATGGTGCAGGGACCAAGTGCGTGGGGTGGCGGCCCAAAGGGGTGAATGGGGCTAAAGGTTGTGGGTTGGCATCGCTGCGCTCGCCAACCGGGTTGTGGCTGCATGCCAAGGCTGTCGTCTTGGCGCAGCGGGGGCATAAGGTTCTATGGCCGCCTTTGGCGGCGGATCCACCTTATGCCCCCGGCGCGAAGCGCCCACAACCCGGTGAACAAGCGCAGCGACGTTCACCCACAACCCTTAGCCCCATACATCCCTTTTGGGCCACTGCACTTTCCAACAAAAAAAGAGCCATGACCGGGGTCATGGCTCTTTTGATTCATCTCTTACAGGTCTTCATAGAGGGGATACTTCTTGCAGAGGGCTGCTACTCTCTTTGCGCAGTCTGCCTTGATGGCAGCGTCTTCCGGATTCTTCACTACGGAAGCGATGATGTCTGCGATTTCCTTGAAGTCATCTTCCTTCAGGCCCCTGGTGGTGAGTGCCGGGGAACCGAGGCGGATACCGCTGGTAACGAAGGGGGACAGGGTTTCGAAGGGAATGGTGTTCCGGTTGGCGGTGATGCCGATTTCATCGAGCACGTTCTGGGCTACCTTGCCGGTGATGCCGATGGCTTTCATGTCGGCCAGGAGTACATGGGTATCGGTGCCGCCGGAAACGACGCGGATGCCCTGTTTCTGCAGTTCATCGGACAGGACTTTTTCGTTCTTTTTGATCTGTTTTGCATACTGTTTGAAATCATCGGACAGGTCTTCGCCGAAGGCTACGGCCTTGGCAGCGATGACGTGCATGAGGGGGCCGCCCTGCATGCCCGGGAATACGGCCTTATCGATGGCTTTGGCATACTTCTCTTTGCACATGATAATGCCGCCACGGGGACCGCGGAGGGTCTTGTGGGTGGTGGTGGTCACGATATCCGCGTAGGGCACGGGGCTCGGATATTCTCCGCCTGCCACGAGGCCTGCGAAGTGGGCCATATCCACCATGAAGAGGGCTCCCACTTCATGGGCAATGGCTGCCATCCGTTCAAAATCAATGATTCTGGAATAGGCACTGGTGCCGCCGATGATCAGTTTCGGATGGACTTCTTTGGCCGTCTTTTCCATGGCTTCGTAGTCCAGGAGTTCATCATCCTTGCGAACGCCATAGGGAACGACGTTGAAGTAGTTGCCGGAAATATTGACGGGGCTGCCGTGGGACAGGTGGCCCCCATCGGTGAGGTTCATGCCCATCATGGTATCTCCCGGTTTCAGGAGGCCGTAGTATACGGCGAAGTTTGCCTGGGATCCGGAATGGGGCTGTACGTTTACATGGTCAGCGCCAAAAAGTTCTTTTGCCCGATCAATGGCCAGCTGTTCTACTTTATCCACAAATTCGCAGCCGCCGTAGTATCTCTTTCCCGGATACCCTTCGGCGTATTTATTGGTCAGTACGCTTCCCTGGGCTTCCATGACAGCGTAGCTCACAATATTTTCGGAAGCAATCATTTCCAGTTTGTTTCTCTGCCGGTTCAGTTCTTCCTGAATGGCGTCATAAACAGCTTTGTCATCTTTTAAATGGTTCATACAAATAAACTCCCTTCCTGCACAACGGGCCCTGCCCTCAGGGCGGTGCCAAAACTCCCTTATATTCGATACCTGAAATACTTCAGACCATCGACCCATTTTTAATGTCACCCTATTAGTGGCTGTCATGATGTATATGTATCCATTATATACAAAAGAGGTCCACTATTCCACTGATTTCGTAGAAATAATGAACCTCTTCTTTGAGTCTGTATAAACCTGGAAAACCATCAATGCATTTAGTATACCACAGGTGAGCCCAAATGGACAGGGCCGGGAAATATTACTTTCCCTCTTCCCGATGGTAATGGGCCCGTTCCCCACCGATAAGGGGCGGACGGGTACGGGCACCGGTAACGATGGCTTCGCCGATCCGGTTATGGGTAAGGTGGATGGGCACGGCCACCCGCTTCAGGTGCATACCGATCATGGTAAGGCCGATATCCAGGCCCCCATCGGCCCGGATTTCCTCCACCGCCACGGGGTCTTTGAAGTGGTAGTAGGCGTTGGTGGCAAAGGCGCCGCCGCCATGGAGCCAGGGCACCACGGTAACTTCCTGGTATCCGTATTTTTCCATGGTTTCCCGTTCCACGATGAGGGCCCGGTTCAGGTGTTCACAGCACTGGAAGGCCAGGCGGAGATGGTGCTTTGCCGCCAGGTCCATAAGGGTCTCCACTACCGCCGTCCCCACTTCGTAGGAACTGTCCTTCCCGATTTTCCCGCCCCGGATTTCACTGGAAGAACCACCGATGACGAGAAGACTTCCTTCTCTGAAATGGGCGGTATCCAGCAGTTCTTCAAAGGCTGCTGCCGCCTCTTTTTTCAAATCTTCATACATGAGATTCCGCTTCCTCTATTTTTGCAATTTTACCGATTCTCCGGGCGTGCCGGCCTCCTTCAAAGGGGGTCTTCAGGAATTCGTCCAGAATGAATTCCGCCAGCCCCGGCCCGATGACCCGGGCGCCCATGGTGATCACATTGGCATCGTTGTGGGCCCTGGTGAAATGGGCGGAGAACGTATCCCCACAGAGAGCGGCCCGGATACCTCTCATTTTGTTTGCTGCAATTTCCATACCGATACCGGTACCGCAGATGAGGACACCGTAGGTGACCTCCCCCTTCTGCACCAGGCGGCAGGCTTTTTCCGCAAAGTCCGGATAATCGCAGGACTCCGTAGAATCGGTACCGCAGTCAATGTATTCGATTTTTTCTTCGTCCAGATGTTTCTTCAGGGATTCCTTCAGCTCAAATCCGCCGTGGTCACTGGCAATGGCAATTTTCATAGTGCTCCGTCCTTTCCTTTACCAACGATACTTTCGTACAAAATCAGTATACATCACAGAATGAGGGGATGTAAAGGAAGGAGGTGGCGCCGTCAGGCGACGGAGGTTAGCTGTTGGATGCACCGCAGGCTGACTCTCTTCCATCTATCGTCTATCATCTATCGTCTCTGCGGCGAAGCCGCTATCGTGTTTCATAAAGCCGGCGCTTCCGGTAGAATCGATATCTTCCAGGGTTGTAAGACCGTCATAGTCATTTAGCTGGGAGATTTCTCGACTCCTCGAAGCTGTAGCGATTTTTAAAGACAGACCCACTACGACGCTTACCACCGCTCGAAATGACGTTATAGGGGTAGAGTCAGATGGTTAAGGAAAATCAGGCCCTTTGGGCCGAATCCATCAGCTAACCTCAGCCCCGTGGGCAGCTCCTGCCCGACTTCGCTGGGAAAGCGTCTCACTGCATTCTCAGTCGCCTGCGGCTCCCTACGAATGCAGTTCGCTTGCTTCCCCGAGGAAGGAGCCTTGTGCTGAGTCAATCACACGTTTTTGGGGTAGTGTCGTTAGGATTCCTATCGCGGCGGAGCCGCTGATCGTTAGCCTCCTTCCTCGGGAAGGAGGTGGCGCCGTCAGGCGACGGAGGTTAGC